>CALMIF010000394.1 GCA_937864045.1 uncultured Aquabacterium sp.
GCATGCAGCGTGGCCACCAGGTTGCGCGTGGGGTCGAACAACTCGGCCAGCGCCGCCTGCAGCGTGGCATTGCCGATCCTGCCCAGCTTCGCGGGCTTGTCCGGCGGCCAGGCGGCATCCAGCCAGCGCATCGCACGCCAGAAGTCCAGCAACGCATGTATAGGCGCCACTTGGGCGTCGGCCTCATCGGCCAGCCGTTTCGAGGCGCGGGCCTCGGCAATGTCAACGTCGGTGTAGTCGGCCACCTGGGCCAGGTTGCGTGCGGCCAGCGCCAGGCGGTCCAGTTCGGCCTGCTGGAACAGCATGCCCAGCGCCTGCAGGCCCTGCTGTACTGTGGGCAGTCGCTCGCCGTGCAGGCTGTCGCCATGCTTGAGGTGGTGGTCCAGGAAGCTCAGCGGCGCACCGACGGTGAAGGTGTGCAGCCACAGCGCGGTCTTGGCCAGTTCCACCGCCATCAGGTTCTTGTCGACGCCGAAGATGCTCTTCTTCAGCACCATGCGGCGCACGATGTGGCGGTCATCGAGCTGTGCGTCGGTGACGCGCCAGCCATGTTCCTGGGCCTGGCGCTTGATCGCCTGGCGGATCTGCGCACAACGCTGCACCACCGGGCTGAGCCAGGGCCGGCCGGCTTCGGCCAGGTGCGCGGCCCAGGGCTGCTGGGCCACCAGCAGCTGCGCGGCGGTCACCGCCTCCAGCACGCGGTCGGCCAGGTCGTCGACCAGGGCCACCAGGAAGTGGCCGCTACCCATCGCCGGGTCGCAGATCTTCAGCTCCAGGATCGCGCTGGCGGGGTCCAGCCGGTCCAGCCGGTCCCAGTCGCCGGGGTTCAGCGCCGTGCGCTTCTTGAAGCCGGCCACTGCCTTGTCGAAGGCCGCCATGCGCTCCTGCGCCAGCAGGCCCACCGATTCACGCAGGATCAGCCGCACCAGGTCGTCGTGCGTGTAGTAGCTGCCCGACACCTTGCGGGCAAAGCTGGCCGGCCGGGCGACGATGCGGTTGATCTCGGGCAGTTCGCGGTCGATGTAGCTGTTGGCCGCCTGCACCTCATGGACGAGGCTGTATTCCAGCAGCCGCTCGTAGATGCCGCCCAGGTGCGAGACCGACAGGTCGCGGTAGTTGATCCAGCCGCGCAGCAGGTCGGTGCGGCGCGACAGCGCATCGATGATCGGTGCCAGCACCGCATCGGGCACGTTGCTGCGTTGAAGCAGCGCCGAACGTGCAGGGTTGAACAGCCCGCCGTTGTAGGCCGGCATGCCGACGGCATCTTCGCCGTCGTTGATGACCTGGAATGTGGCCTGCAGCGCAAACCACAGCGTGGACACCTTGGTCGCAAAGGGCTTGCCGGCATCGATGTTGTCGCGCACCCGCTCGCGCAGGTGGCGCACGCTGTAGGGCTGGTAGCGCGGATCGTCCACCGGCAGCAGTCGCCGGTCCTCGGCGTAGAAGAGGAACAGCAGCCGGTACAGCAGGATCAGCGCCGCCTCGCGCACCTCGTCCAGGTAGTCGGCGGTGTAGCGCTGGCGGGTGTAGCTGCCATAGCCCACCGGTGCTTTCTGGGCGTGCAGGTCGCCCGCTGCCAGTGCGTGGGCCAGAGCCGGAAAGATGTCGTCGAAGACCCTGCGGCCCAGGTCCTGCGACACCTGTTCCTCGTACTGCCGGGCTTCGTTGCGGGCGTAGGCGTGAAAGCTTCGGCCTTCGGGGTCCCAGGTCTGCGTCAGGAAGGCGGCGCGGTGGAACAACAGGAAGAACAGCCGCAGGCCGTGCTGCGCATCGAGGTCGAACAGATCGGCGGTATGGCCAGGCACGTCCAGCAGCGCAGCCAGGTCAAGCTCGAAGAACTCCTCGGCGCGCGAGCGTGCGTCCTGCCAGTACAGGCGCCACACACCGCCATTGGTCAGCAGGCCCCACTTCACGGCGCGGTCGCTCATCACGTCGGCGCGGCTCAGGTAGCGCAGCATCTGCGAGCTGGGCGCGCCGGGGTCGAGCGCATCGCTGTTGTCGCCGCGGTCCAGCGGGCGCAGCCAGCGCTTGGCCTCGAGGATGGCGAGGCCGTGGCGGTAGCGGCGGTCGTCGCGCGATTCGGCCAGGGCAGCGGCACGGGCTTCCGCGCTGGCGAACAGCAGGATGTCGGGCACGTCTTCGCGCCGATGCCCGCTCAGATTGACTTGAGGCAGGTAGTCGTCGGCCCAGCCGAGTTCGAGCAGCACGCGCTCGATCACCAGTTGCTCGGTCTGCGCTTCATTCAGCGTGGAGTCGGCGCGCAGGCCTTGGAAGATGGCGTGCAGCCGATCGACAAACGCGGTGACGGCAGCCGCGTCCAGTGCCCGGTAGGGCTCGGTCTCGCGGATGCCATGCAGCAGAAAGTCCTGCGTGAAGAGCTGGCCTTGCATCGGGTACTCCGTCAGACCGCCGCGCCGCTCACCCCAACCGCGCCCGGTGCCGCGCGATCTGCGCCACCGCCTGTGCCGGCGCCGTGCCGCCGCGCACATTGCGCGCATTCAGGCTGCCCACCAGGGTCAGGACGCCCGGTGCGTCGTCGGCCACCAGCGGGTGCAGGGCCTTCAGTTCGTCCAGGCTCAACTCGGCCAGGTCGACGCCGCGCTGCAGGCCCAGCTTCACCGCATGGGCCACCACCTCGTGGGCATCGCGGAAGGGCAGGCCCTTCTTCACCAGGTAGTCGGCCAGGTCGGTGGCGG
>CALMIF010000395.1 GCA_937864045.1 uncultured Aquabacterium sp.
GCAGGGCCAGGTCGGCCAGCGAGCCGGTGGCCGTGGTCTGGTAGGGCGCCGCGCCGCCCCAGGTGCTGGCGGACTTGCCGCTGTCCCAGGCCGGCGGGGTCAGCGCCGTGGTGTTGGAGAAGCCGTCGGTCACCACGAACAGGCTGTTGCGCTGGCAGGCGTACTGCACCACGCTGGTGTTGGTGTCGAACTGGCGGGCCACGTAGGCCATGCTGGTGTGGGTGGGCGTGCCCTGCTGCGACATGCCGTTGAGGTAGAAGCGGCCGGCGGCGGCGAAGCGGTTGCTGGCGCTGCTGGCGGCGTCGGCGTCGTACATCGTCGGCGCGGTGCAGGGTTTCGCGGTGTTGTCCTCGCAGAACGGCACCACGCCCAGGCGCAGGCCGCTCACCGGCTCCAGCGCCCGGCCCATGGCGCCGGCCAGCAGCAGCTTGCGCTTGCGGTGGTAGGTGAACCAGTTGGCGAAGTTCTGCAGCTCGTCGGCATGGCTGCGGCCCGACGGGAAGGTGTTGCCGCTGCGGATCTCGTAGCGGCGCAGCTTGCCCACGCCGTCGGGCGCGTTGACGCAGGTCGAGCCCGGGTTGGTCGCCGGGTTGCTGACCGTGCAGTCGGGTGCGGCGACGCAGCGTGCCTCGTCGGCCGGACAGACGGTGCGTTGCCAGAACGTGGCCGGGTAGTACGGGATCGCCGCCAGGCACCAGGTGCCGGTCACGGTGGTGGCGGCGCTCAGCGTGCGCACGGTGCTGCCGTTGCAGGCGCCCGAGGTGCTGCTGTCGGCCACCACCTGGGTGCCGCTGGGCAGCACCATGCCGCGCACGGCCCAGAACTTGAACCGGTCTTCGGTGAAGCCGCCGCTGCCGCTGTTCCAGTCGGCGCCGACGTTGAGCGTGCGCACCGCCAGCGCACCGCCGGCGAACGGGCCGGGGTGGCCGGGTGCCGCCGTGGTCGACGCGTTGGCGTAGGTGCGCATCGCGCCGGAGACATAGGCGGGCGACCAGGCGGGATAGGTGACCGCGGTGTTGTAGTAGATCGGGTTGAACGAGCTTGACCGCGTCCAGGCCAGCTGGGCGATCGGCGGCGCGGCCAGGCCGTAGGCGCTGGCCACGCCGTAGAGCTGGCCGCCGGAGAAGTCGGCATCCGTGCCCATGGGGAACAGGTAGGACAGGCCGTAGCGGATGCTGCCGCTGTTCTCCACCGGCCGCCCGTTGGTGGCGTCCCAGGCGGACGCGGTGTTCGGATCCCACCAGATGAAGCCGTTGTCCGAGCGCAGCATCACCTCCCAGTCCATCGACCCGGAGTCGTCCATCGCGAAGATCACGTTGGGCTTGGCCAGCACCGAGGTCTTGATCGGCAGGTCGGCCACGTTGGTGGCCTGCGAGGCCAGGCCGTGGAGCAGGCCGGCGGTGGCCAGCACGGTCTGGACGAATTGCAGCAGCGGCTTGTGTTTCATCGGGCGTTCTCCGGCGCGGCCGGGCTCATGTTCCTCGGGTGACGAGGGCCTGGGTCCAGACCTGCACGCTCTTGGGCCCGGTGACCTGCACCGTGATGCGGAACTGCCGCGCGGTGGGCGGGTCCGGGCGCTCGCTGGCGGTGCTGCTGCTCTCGGTGTTGAGCACCTGGCGCACCAGGCACTGGCGGGTGGAATCGGTGACCGGCGTGCTGGTGCACATGCGCTCGGCGACATAGCGCACCTTGAACTGGCCGACGCTCATCTCGGGTGCGGCCGACCACGCCACCTGCGGCACGCCGTTGGCGTCGGGCACCTGCATCGTCGGCCAGTACCAGCCGGCGATGGCCACGTCCTCGTTGGCCAGCGCCTGCACGGCGGCGAAGCCGGTGTTCACGCCCACCTCGGACGCCTGCAGCGCGCCGTCGCTGCCCGCGGCATTGCCGCCGGCCAGGGTGGAGACCTCGGCCATGCGCGACATGCCCAGCGCGCCCACCAGCATCACGCCCAGCAGCACCAGCACCAGCAGGATGGTGTTGCCGCGCTGGGCACGGCGGGCGGTGGTCGGTCGGTACCCGCTCATGGCCGCTGCCCCCAGACCACGTTGCGCAGCGGCACCACCAGGCTGGCCGTGTGGAAGCGCCAGCAGGCCCAGTCGCTGACGTCGGGCTCGATGGTGGCGCCGAAGAGCACCGGCTTGGCGATGCTGGCATTGCACTGGCCGGTGGCCGGGTCAGGCTTGCTCTTCTGCGGATGGCGGCCGACCAGGCCCACGCGCAGCGCCCGCAGCTGGCCGATGCTGGTCGAGGTCAGCGTGCCCCAGCCCGCGTCGGTGGGGCCGTACCAGCCGGTCAGCGTGCTGCTGCCGGTGTCGGCCGTGCCGTACTGCACCCGCAGGGCCACCACGCCGCGCGCCAGCACCGCGGTGCGGCCCAGCAGCGGCTGCTCCAGCACCAGGTTGCCGTCGACGATCTTGTAGCGGTGCCAGCGCAGCGTGCCCAGCTGCGAGAGCCGCGCGCCGCCGGGGTAGACGCCGGCGGTGGTGAACGCGGCCTGGTTGTGCATGCCGGTGTTGCCGTAGCTGAGGATCTGCGCCGAGACCTCGGTGGCCGGCGTGATGGCGGTGACGCTGCGCACCGTGCACAGCCCGGTGGCGGTGGGCGCCAGCAGCACCGCCTGGCCCACGGCGGTGGGCAGGGTCGACAGGGTGTCGCTGCGGGTGGTGTCGCTGGCCACCAGCAGGGCCAGCGGCACGCCGGCGGCCACGTCGGTGGCGTAGAAGATGTCCAGCTGGTCCTGCGTCAGCACGCGGGTGACGGCCAGCGGCGCGAAGTCGGTGCCGTCGATCACCGGGCTGGGGCCCACGCTCAGGTTGAGCCGGTTGCACAGCGGCGAGCGGCCATCGAAGAAGCCCATGCCCGCAGCCGCCACGTCGTTCTTCAGCACGCCGAGCGCGGCCCCGGCATTGAGCACGCCGCCGCCGGCCACCGCGCCCTGGCGCTGGCTGGCGCTGAACACGCGCAGGCTGCTCAGCGCGGCCAGGCTGACCATCAGCCCGATCGCCAGGCCGATCATCAGCTCGATCAGCGAGATGCCGCGTGCCCGGCGCCCATGCCGCACCATGTCAGCGCTCCATGGCGCAAGGCGCCACCTTCGTCGCGTGACTCAGGTCGAACCCAGCGGTCGCCGCGGAACCGGCTTCGCCGGGCCGCTGGCGGCGCCCCCC
>CALMIF010000396.1 GCA_937864045.1 uncultured Aquabacterium sp.
CACGTCCACGTTGTCGCGCTTGATCAGCTTGTTGACGTTGTCGGTGGCCTTGGCCGGGTCGCTCTCGTCGTCGACCTTGAAGTACTGGATGCTGCGCCCGCCCAGCTTGCCGCCCTGCTCGTCGACGTACTGCTTGAAGCCGTTCTCGATGGCCGTGCCCAGCGCGGCAAAGGTGCCGGTGGCGGGCAGCATCAGGCCCACCTTCAATGGCGGCTGGCCTTGGGCCAGGGCGGGGGACGATGCCAGCGCGGCGGCGGCGGCCAGGGCCAGGGTGGTGCGCGCAAGCAGGGTGGTGGCGTTCATCGGGTGGTCTCCTCGGACAGCGGGGTGCCGGCCAGGAAGCCCTGGCAGGCGGCGATCACAGCGGCAGGCTGGTCGCGGTGGGGGGAATGGCCGCAAGCGGGCAGTTTCAACAGGCGCGTGCCGGGCAGGGCGGCGGCAATGCCGTCGATCTGGGCCATCGTGCCGTAGACATCGTCCACGCCCTGGATGGCCAGCACCGGGCAGCGAATGTAGGGCAGGCTTGTCGTGATGTTCCAGCGGGCAAACGCTGGGGCGAGCCAGATGTCGTTCCAGCCGAAGAAGGCCGAATCGGGGTCGGCGTGGTGCTTCGCCAGCCCGCTGCGCAGCGGCCCCTGCAGGTACTGTTCACGCGCCTGGCGGATGCTGGTGATGCTGCAGTCCTCGACCAGGATGTGCGGCGCGAGCACCACGGCTTGCGCCACCCGGTCCGGGAAGCGCGCCGCATGCAGCAGGGCGATGCTGCCGCCGTCGCTGTGGCCGAACAGGCTGTAGCGGCCGGTCACGCCCAGCGCGGCCAGCAGGGCCGGCAGCAGTTCTTCCGCCTGGCGGTGCATGAAGTCGACGCCCCAGGCTTCGTCGGCCGCACGCGGCGTCGATTGCCCGTAGCCGGGCCGCGAAAACACCAGCCCGCGCCAGCCCAGCGCCGTGCACAGCCGCGCCGGAAAGTCGCGCCACAGCGACACCGAGCCCAGGCCCTCGTGCAGGAAGACGAGCAGCGGCGCGGCGGCATCGTCCACGCCCACCCAGGCGTGTTCGATGCGCACCGGGCGGCCTGCCCAGGTGACATCGATGAACAGCGAGGCGCTCATTGCCCGGCCGACTCTTGTTCTCTGAGCTTGAAGCGCTGGATCTTGCCGGTCGCGGTCTTGGGCAGGTCGTCGACGAAGGCGATCTGGCGCGGGTACTTGTAGGGCGCCAGCTTCTCCTTGACGAACAGCTTCAGCTCGTCCTCGCTGACCGCGGCGCCGGCCTTGCGCACCACGAAGGCCTTGGTCTTGGTCAGGCCCTCGGCATCGGGCACGCCGATCACCGCGGCCTCCAGCACGGCAGGGTGCTGCACCAGGGTGGCCTCCACCTCGAAGGGGCTGACGTAGATGCCGCTGACCTTGAGCATGTCGTCCGAGCGGCCGCTGTAGGTGTAGCTGCCGTCGGCATTGCGCACGTACTTGTCGCCGCTCTTGGTCCAGCCGCCCTGGAAGGTCTCGCGGGTCTTCTGGCGGTTGCCCCAGTACATCATCGCGGCGCTGGGGCCGTGGATGTAGAGGTCGCCGGGCTCACCGTCGGGCACCGACTGCCCATCCTCGCCGCGCAATTCGACGGTGTAGCCCGGCACCGGCCAGCCGGTGCTGCCGTAGCGCACCCGCTGCGGCGTGTTCGACAAGAAGATGTGCAGCAGCTCGGTGCTGCCGATGCCGTCGACGATGTCGACGCCGAAGTGGCGCTTGAAGCGCTCGCCCAGTTCGGCCGGCAGTGCTTCACCGGCCGACGACACCAGGCGCAGTGCCACCTCTTTCGCGGCCGGCAGTGCCGGGTGGGCCAGCATGCCGGCAAAGCCGGTGGGCGCGCCATAGAACACCGAGGGCTTGAGGCCACCGACACCGCCGAGCCAGCGCTTGAAGGTGGCCTCGGGCGTCGGCCGCTCGGCCATCAGCAGCGTGGTCGCGCCCACGCTCAGCGGAAAGGTCAGCGCATTGCCCAGGCCGTAGGCGAAGTACAGCTTGGCGGCGGAGAAGCAGACGTCGGCCTCGGTCAGCCCCAGCACGCCCTTGGCATACAGCTCGCAGGTCCAGTAGGGGTTGGCCTGGCTGTGCACCGTGCCCTTGGGCCGGCCGGTCGAGCCGCTGGAATAGAGCCAGAAGGCCGGGTCGTCGGCGTTGGTGGCGGCGGGCTTCTGCAGCGGGGCGGCCGATGCGAGAAGGCTCTCGAACTCGACTTCCGCGGGATGCAGCGGGGCGACGGGCTGCGACACCACCACCTTCTGCACCTCGTGGTCGCTCTGCACCATGGCCGCAGTCAGCGTGGGCAGCAGGGCGCCCGACACCAGGGCGGCCTGGGCGCGGCTGTGTTCCAGCATGTACGCGTAGTCGGGCGCGGTCAGCAGGGTGTTGACGGCCACCGGCACCAGGCCGGCGTAGATGGCGCCCAGGAAGCTCACCGGCCAGTCGCAGCCGTCGAGCATCAGCAACAGCACGCGTTCTTCGCGCTTCAGCCCGGTGGCGCGCAGCGCGGCGGCCAGGCGGCGGGCGCGTTCGTCGAGCTGGGCGAAGCTGAGCGTGCCGCGGTCATCGACGAAGGCGGCCTTGGCCGGGCGGCCGGCATTGGCCGCCAGCAGGTGCGCCGCGATGTTGAAGCGCTCGGGCGGCGGGCTGACGTGGTCGGGCAGGGTCATGGGGCGTCTCCGAGGGCATCGGATGGCTTGCAGCAGCCACCGATATGCAGTATTGTGCAAGTCGATGAACGGTACTGCCGACCTCATTTGATGTCAAGCACTATAATGCATTCACCCGGGTTAACACCGAAGGCAGAACAGGTCGACGAGGC
>CALMIF010000397.1 GCA_937864045.1 uncultured Aquabacterium sp.
CCGTCAGCTGCTTCCAGCCTGGGCGGTGCGAGCGCAGCACGAAGTGGTGCGAGCCGTCGCCACGCTGCACCGGCGTCACGTAGAAGAAGAACTTGACGAAGGCCCAGTCGTCGATGTCGCGGTGGAAGAAATGCGCCGCCTTCTTGCGCGTCTTCTCGTCGGCCTGGGTCGGAAAAGTCCACCACAGCTGGCGCGACACCAGTTGCGCACCGGCGCCCAGGTAGGCGCGGGCGATGGCGTGCACCGTGGGCGAATCACACACCGCGCGCATGGCCGGGCAGCCCTGTTCGGGCTCGAAGTACACCGCCTTCAGGATCGGCTTGCCCAGCGCACGCTCGGCCGCCTGGCGCTGCCCGGGCAGGAAACCGTGCGCCGGGTTCTCGTAGGCATAACACGGCATGCGCGCGGCCCAGTCCAGCACCGCATCGACCACCTGCGGCCGCAGCGCCAGCCGCGGCGCCAGGCCGTCGGCCTGCAGCTCGGCCAGCATCGTGACCAGGTCGGCATCGGCATGCACCGGGTCGGGCACGCCCTGCGGCAGGGCGGGCAGCGGCGGTGCGCTCTGGCGGCGCGCACGCGCCATCGTGGCGCGGCGCACGCCGCTGAAGCGGGCGATGCGCTGCATCAGTTCGTAGCGGGCGCGCTGGAGCAGGGGACCGGACATGGAGGCAACCTCAGGACGACGGGCGATGATACGCAGCAGGCTGGCCTGGCTCAGTGCAGCAACATCAAGGCTTCGAACGGCCGCAGCCGCAACCGCGGGCCGTCGAACTGCCCGGCCAGGCCATCCGCCAGCGGCCAGTTCGACAGCAGCACCCGGGCGCCGGCCAGGGCCGGGTCGACGCCGTCCAGCCACTGCGCCTCGCGGCTGAAGCTGCAGATCACCCACAGCGCCGCGTCGTCCAGCACACGCCGGTAGGCGAAGACCGATGCATGCCCGGGCCACAGCAGCTCGAACCGGCCCTGCACCAGCACCGGCAGCGTGCGCCGCAGCGCGATCAGCTGGCGCACATGGTGGAACACCGAGTCGCCATCCGTGCGCGCCTGTTCGGCGTTCAGATCGACGTGGTTGGGATGCACCGCCAGCCAGGGCGTGCCGGTGCTGAAGCCGGCGTTGGGCCCCGCATCCCAGGGCATCGGCGTGCGGGCGTTGTCACGGCCCTTGGCGCGGATGCTGGCCAGCGCCACCTGCGGGTCGGCGCCGCGCTCGTGCACCACCTCGGCGTACATGTTCAGCGTCTCGATGTCGCGGCACTGGTCGATGTGCGTGAACGGGTAGTTCACCATGCCCAGTTCCTCGCCCTGGTAGACATAGGGCGTGCCGCGCAGGCCGTGCAGCACCGTGGCCAGCATCTTGGCGCTGGGCACGCGGAACTCGCCGTCGCAGCCGTAGCGCGACACCACCCGCGGCTGGTCGTGGTTGCAGAAGTACAGGCTGTTCCAGCCGGCGTCGGCCATGGCGTGCTGCCAGGCGGCCAGGCTGCGCTTGAGGTCGCGCAGGTCCAGCGGCTTGAGTGCCCACTTGCCCTGGCCGGGCACGCTGTCCAGCTCCACATGCTCGAACTGGAACACCATGTCCAGCGCGCCGGTCCGGGCGTCGGTGATCTCGCGGGCCAGGTCGGACGGAATGCCCGGGCATTCGCCGACCGTCAGGCAGTCGTAACCGTCCAGCACCTCGCTGCGCATTTCGCGCAAGTATTCGAGCAGCCGCGGCCCGTTGGCGGTCAGGTTGAAGCCCGACTGCAGGAAGCCCGGCTGGGTGACGGGCGCATCCGGCAGCCGGCCTTGGGCATCCCAGTGCTTGGAGATCAGGTTGATGACGTCCATGCGGAAGCCGTCGACGCCCTTGTCCAGCCAGAAGCGCATCAGCGCATGCACTTCCCGGCGCACGGCGGGGTTCTCCCAGTTCAGGTCGGGCTGCTTGCGCGAGAAGCAGTGCAGGAAGTATTCGCCGGTGGCGGCGTTCCATTCCCAGGCCGGGCCGCTGAAAAAGCTGGACCAGTTGTTGGGAAGGTCATTGGGTGGACCCAGGACGCCGTCGCGCAGCACCGGCTCGGCCCAGATGTAGAAGTCGTGGAACGGGTTGTCGCGCGACTGCCGCGCCTGCCGGAACCATGCGTGTTCGTCCGACGTGTGGTTGACCACCAGGTCCATCACCAGCCGGATGCCGCGCGCATGCATCGCCGCCAGCATGGTGTCGAAGTCGGCCATCGTGCCGAACTCGGGGTGGATGGCGCGGTAGTCGCTGATGTCGTAGCCGTTGTCGTCGTTGGGCGAGGCATACACCGGCGACAGCCACACCACGTCCACCCCCAGCGCCTGCAGGTGGTCGAGCCGGGCGGTGATGCCGGGCAGGTCACCGATGCCGTCGCCGTTGCTGTCCTGGAAGCTGCGCGGGTAGATCTGGTAGACCACGCTGTGGTGCCACCAGGGCGGCTGGTCGGACAAAGGCTTGTGCATGGCTGCAGATTGTCCGTGCGCCGCCGGGGCCTGCGGAAGCTGCCGATGGCGCCGCCCCCGGGGGGCCGGCACACTCGCCAGCCATGAGCTTTTTCGACGACGAGACCCGGGTGTCGCCCGCCGGCACCGGCCGCTTCGGCGGCACGGTGCACCCGGCCTGGAACATCGGCGCCAATCCCAACGGCGGCTACCTGCTGAGCCTGGCGGCGCAGGCCTTGCGCCAGGCCGTGCCCCAGCACCCCGACCCGTTGAGCATCACCACCCACTACCTGCGGCCCGGCCAGCCCGGTCAGCCCTGCGATGTCGACGTGCAGGTGCTGCGCACCGGCCGCACGCTCAGCACGGTGCGCGCCACGCTGTCCCAGGACGGCCATGCCCGGCTGGAGGTGCTGGCGGCGATGGGTGACCTGGGCGCAGGCGACGCGCCGCCGGTGATCAGCCTGCAGCCGCCCGACATGCCGCCGCCCGATGCCTGCCCGGGCCGGTCTGGCGCGGCCCAGGGCGTGGACCTGTCCATCCTGGGCCGGCTGGACATCCGGCTGCACCCCGACGAGGCCGTGCCCGGCGCCGCCGGTCAGGCCCGTGTGCGCGGCTGGATCCGCTTTGCCGACGGCCGCGCACCCGACCCGATCGCCTGCCTGCTGATGGCGGACGCCTTTCCGCCGGCCGTCTTCGGCCTGCTGGGCATGGTGGGCTGGGTGCCGACCATCGAGCTGACCGTGCACCTGCGCGCCAGGCCCGCGCCCGGCTGGCTGCTCGGCCAGTTCGTCGCCGACGACCTGCGCGATGGCCGGGTGATCGAACACGGCGCACTGTGGGACAGCCGCGGCCAGCTGGTCGCGCAGTCGCGCCAACTCGCCCTGGTGCGCAGCGCGTGACCGCCAGTGCCGCACCGGCAGGCGCCGCGCGAAGCGCGTTTGTCGTCGGTACCGCCGGCTACTTCATCTCAGCCGTGCTGTGGGGACTGAACCTGCCGCTGTCGGCCGCGCTGCTGAAGCACTTCGACCCGTTCTGGGTCTCGCCGCTGCGCTACGTGCTGGCATCGCTGCTGCTGGGCGGCATGGTGCTGGCGTCGCTGGGCCCGGCGCGGCTGCGCAGCCCCGTGCCGCTGTGGCGGGTGGCCGTGCTCAGCCTGTGCGTGGCCAGCTTCCTGGTGCTCTACAACCTGGGGCTGTTCCGCACCCATCCGATGACGGTGGCGGCCATCTCGGCCGGCTCGCCGGTCTACGTGGCCATCGTCTCGCGGGTGATGACCGGCGCGCGGCTGGAGCGCGGCTTCTGGGGCGCCACGGCGCTCACGCTGTTGGGCGCCGGCATCGCCATCGCCGGGCGCATCAAGGCCCAGGCCGCCGCGGGCGTGCCGGCCGGGCCGTCGGCCTTCAGCCTGCAAGGCGGCGAGCTGCTGGTGGTGGCCGGCATCTGCTGCTGGACGGCGTATTCGATCCTGGCCCAGCGCTGGTTCACCCCCGCCACCGGCCAGCTGCAGCGCACCTGGCTGACCACCATCGGCGCCCTGCCCTGGCTGTTCCTGTTCTGGGTGCTGGCGCGTGCGGCGGGCCTGGCGGGCGAGCCCAACCTGCAGCCGGCCACGGTGCCGCTGCTGCAGCTGCTGATGTCGGCGGTGTTCTGCACCGCGCTGGCCACCGTGGCCTGGAACACTGGCGTCAACCGCCTGGGCATCCAGACCGGCGGGATGTGGCAGAACACGGTGCCGGTGTTCGCGGTGCTGATCGGCATGCTGTTCTTCGGCCTGCAGCCGCTGGCCGAGCAACTCATCGGTGGTGCGATCGTGCTGGCGGGCGTGCTCTACATGCAGTGGCAGCGCGGGCGTGGTGCACGCGCTGCGGCGCTGGCCGCGCAGGCGCCGTCAGGCCGCTGAGCAGGGCTGCGGCTGCCGGTGCTGCGGCGTGGCCCCGGTGCCGACGCGCAGCCGGGCTCCGCCGAGCACCAGCATCCACAGCGGCAACACCAGGTTGTTCAGCGCCACCAGCGGAGCGACCAGGCCGGTGACGTTGCGCCACAGCGCCACGAAGCCCAGCAGGCTGGCCGCCAGACCGGCACGCCGCAGCCAGCGGCGCGGCCTGGCGGCCGACGGCGCGCACGCCCAGTGCGGTGGGCAGCAGCAGCAAGGGCACCAGGCCGTAGACCAGCCACACCGCCCGGCCGGTGTCGCCCAGCGCCAGCAGGCGTGGCAGCACCTCGGCGGCGGGCTGGTCCAGCACCTCGGGGTAGCCGAAGTGCTGCTGCAGCCAGACGAAGACGGCGCTGAACAGCACGGTCGCCAGCAGCAGCGCCGCGCCGCCGATGCGGGCGGCACGACGCTTGAGGGTCAGGGTTGGCTGGGTCACTCTAGACTCCGGTGGACGCCGCGATTCGGCATGCCGGCAGTGTGCGCGGCGCCGCTCCCGGCGGCCAGGACCGCAGGCGCCAGCGCCTTGATCCGGCGCGCCAGCCTGGACCCCACCCCTGGCGCGAAGCCACGGTTGCCACCTCGCTGCTGATCGACTTCCTGGCCTTCCTGGGCCGGCATGGCCTGGCGCAGGACCGGGTCGTCCTGGCCGCCCGGCTCGACCCGGCCTGGATCACCACGCCGCCGGAACGCGTACCCGCCTCGGCGATGGAACGGCTGTGGGCCGCGGCCGAACAACTCACCGGCGACCCCGACCTGGGCCTGCACAGCGCCGAGGGCTGCAACCCCGGTGCGCTGGGCATCCTGGGCTATGTGCTGCTGAGCTGCGGCACCGCGGCCCAGGCGCTGGAGCGGCTGGCACGCCACGCGCCGCTGCTCAACGAGGGGCTGCAGGTGCAACTGCTGATGGAGGGCGACCAGACCCTCTGCCGTTTCGGCGCGGCAACCGGCAGCACCAGCTACCTGCAGCACCGCCCGCGCCAGGCCATCGAGACCCTGGCGGCCGGCATCGTGTTGACACTGCGCCGGCTGGCAGCGCAGCCGCAGCAGGCGCCGCAGCCACTTGCGGTGCACTTCCGGCATCCTGCGCCGGCATCGCTCGGCGAACACCAGCGCCTGCTGGGGCCGGTGGTGCTGTTCGGCCAGGCGCACGACCAGGTGCGCGACGCCAGCGCCGCGCTGCAGGCGCCGCTGCTGTCGGCCGACCCCGGCCTGCTGGCGATGTTCGAGGGTGATGCGCTGCGCCGGCTGCAGGCACTGGCCAGCCAGACCACGCTGCGCGGCCGGGCGCTGGCAGTGGTGGCGGCAAGGCTGAGGGGCACCGTGCCCACGCTGGCCAGCGTGGCCGCGGCGCTGGGCGTGAGCGGGCGCTCGCTGCAGCGCGGCCTGCAGGCCGAGCGCTGCGCCTACCGCGACATCGTCGACGAGGTGCGCCACACGCTGGCGCTGGCCCACCTGGCGCGGCCCGGCAGCACGGCCACCGACGTGGCCTTCCTGCTCGGCTTCTCCGAACCCAGCGCCTTCAGCCGCGCCTTCCGCCGCTGGACGGGCGTGACACCCGCGCAGTTCCTGGCGGATCGTTCAGGCGATCAGCTGACACCGAGGTAGGCCTGCCGGATGTAGTCGTCCTGGCTCAGCGCAGCAGCCGTGCCTTCGCGGCCGACATGGCCGTGCTCCAGCACGTAGACCCGATCGGCGATGCGCAGGGCCGACTGCGCGTCCTGCTCGGCCATCAGGATCGCGGTGCCGCCCTGCTGGATGCGCTTGATGGCGTCGAAGATCTCGATCTTCAGCCGGTGGGCGATGCCCACCGAGGGTTCGTCCAGCAGCAGCAGCGAGGGCTTGCCCATCAGCGCGCGGCCGATGGCCACCATCTGCTGCTGGCCGCCCGACAGCGTGCTGACGATCTGCGGCCCGCGCTCCTTCAGGATCGGGAACAGGCCGTAGACCTTGTCCAGGTCGGCGGCCACGGCGGCCTTGTCGTTGCGCAGGTAGGCGCCCAGCATCAGGTTCTTCAGCACCGTCAGCTCGGGGAACAGGCGCCGGCCCTCGGGGCAGTGGCAGATGCCCTGGCCCACCACCTGGTGTGCCGGCACACCCTGCAGCGACTGGCCGCGAAAGTTCAGCGTGCCGGTGGATGCCTGGGCGCGCGAGATGGCCTTCAGCAGCGTGGTCTTGCCCGCGCCGTTGGGGCCCAGCACCGCGACGAATTCGCCCTCGGCGATGTGCATCGACACCTGTTCCAGCGCCACCGCCTTGCCGTAGCTGACGCTCAGGTCACGCAGTTCAAGCAGCATGGCCGGCCCCCAGGTCGAGCGTGTTGTCGCGGCCGATGTAGGCCTCGATGACCGCCGGGTGCTTGACGATGGCCTCGGGTAACCCTTCGGCGATCACCTCGCCGAAGTCGAGTGCGATCACCCGGTCGACAAGACGCATGAACTCGCGCAGCTTGTGCTCGATCAGCAGCACCGTCAGGCCCTCGTCGGCATGCACCTGGCGGATCAGCCGCGACAGGTCGTCGATCTCGCCGCTGCCCAGGCCGGCGAAGGGCTCGTCCAGCAGCAGCAGGGCCGGACGTGCGGCCAGGGCACGGGCGATCTCCAGCCGGCGCTGGTCGCCGTAGGACAGCACTTCCACCGGCACCGCCTCCTTGCCGCCCAGGCCCACGCGCTGCAGCAGCTCGCGGGCGCGGGCGTCGAGGTTGCCGGCAATTTTCGCACCACCGGCGCCCAGCGCACCGACCAGCACGTTCTCCAGCACGCTCAAGCCCACGAACGGCCGGCACAGCTGGAAGGTGCGCGAAATGCCCAGCCCGGCGATGCGGTGCGGCGCCACGCCCAGGATGTTCTGGCCCTGGAAGCGGATGGTGGCGCCCGCATCGGGCGGGATGAAGCCGGTCAGCAGGTTGTACAGCGTGGTCTTGCCGGCGCCGTTGGGGCCGAGGATGCCGACCACCTCGCCACGCACGATGTCGAAGCCCACGTTCTTGACCGCATGCAGCCCACCGAAATGCTTGTTGAGGTTGCGCACCTCCAACAATGTCGCGCTCATTCCTTCGCCCCCAGGCTGGCCCGCACCCGGCGCCAGGTCGGCGCGATCAGGCCGTTGGGCAGGAAGAACAGGATCCCGATCAGCGTGCAGCTGTAGATCATCAGCCGCCATTCGCCGAAGTTGCGCAGCAGCTCGGTCAGCAGCACCAGCAGGATGGCGCCGCCCACCGGGCCGTAGATGGTGGCCATGCCGCCGACGTAGACCATGGTGATGATGGTGATCGAGGTGACCACCGCGAACAGCTGCGGGCTGACCTGCAGCTGGTAGTGCGCGTACATCGCGCCACCCGCGCCGGCAAACGCGGCGCTGATCATCAGCGAGGCGATCTTGTAGTACGTCACGTTGATGCCGGCGGCCTGGCAGGTGGCCTCGTCACCACGGATGGCGCGCAGGATCAGCCCCCAGTTCGACCGGGCCAGCCACATCAGCAGCGCCGTGGTCACCACCAGCACGCCCAGCGCAAAGTAGTAGAAGCCCAGCTGGTTCCTGATCAAGGGCGTCAGGCCGTTGATGCCTTCCTCGCCGCCGGTCTGCTCCCAGAAGATGAGCATCAGCCGCTGCATGATCACCGCGCCCGACAGCATGGCCAGCGCGAAGTACGGGCCCTTCAGCCGCAGCGTGGGCAGGCCCATCAGCAGGGCGAACAGCACGGCCATCACCATCGCCGCCGGCAGGCTCCACCAGCCGTTGACGCCCAGCGTGGTGTTGAGGAAGCCGGCGGTGTAGGCACCCACGCCGATGAACAGGCTGTGGCCGAAGTTCTCGCGCCCGGTGAGGCCGGACATGAAGTCCCAGCTCACCGCCCAGATGCCGTAGATCACGCTGACGGTGAGCACACCGATCAGGTAGTTGCCCGGGAAGATCAGCGGCAGCACCGCCATGAAGGCGATGAAGGCCGCGGCGCCGAAGAGGTCGACAGGCTTGTTGAACATCGTGTGCCTCCCGTCAGAACGCGGCGCGCTTGCCGAAGAAGCCGGCCGGCCGGACCACCAGCATCAGCAGCGTGGCGGCCACCGAGACGATCTCGGTCCAGGAGGTGGAGACGGTGTAGCCGACGATGGTCTCGGCATAGCCCAGCAGCAGGGCGGCCAGGATGCTGCCCGGGATCGACCCCAGCCCGCCCACCACCACGATGGCGAAGGCCTTGACGATGGGCAGCAGCCACATCGTCGGCTGCACCGTGAGGAACGGCCCGGCCAGGATGCCGGCCAGCGCGGCCAGTGCCGCCGACAGCGCCATCACCACGGTGAAGATGCGGTCGCTGGGAATGCCCATGTACTGCGCGGCCTGCGGGTCCTGCGAGATGGCCAGGATGGCCGAGCCCAGGCGCGTGTGCTGGATGAACAGCCACAGCGCGGCGATCACTGCCGCGCCCACCCCCAGGGCCAGCAGCCGGGCGCCGGCCACGTCGACACCGCCGATGTGGAACTTGGCGTCGACGAAGGCGGGCACGTTGCGGTATTCCGAACCGAAGGTGAGGAACATCGCCTGCTCGACCACCAGGGCCACCGCCAGCGTGATCATCAGCACCGCCAGCTGCGAAGCCCGCATCGGCCGCACCAGCACCCGCTCGACGAAGACGCCGAACACCGCCACCACGGCGATGGCGGCGATGGCCGCCAGCAGCAGCGGCCATTTCAGGTGTGCAGTGAAGAAATAGGTGCCGTAGGCACCCAGCGCGTAGAACGAGCCATGCGCCAGGTTCAGCACCCGCGCCACGCCGAAGATCAGCGTGAAGCCCACGGCCAGCATCGCGTAGATGGCGCTGCTGACCGCACCGACGATCAGGATTTCAAGCAAGGCAGTCCCCGTCCGGAAACATCAGGAAGATCAGGCAGAAGGCGGCCGCCGGGGACCGACGGCCACGGCGCAGGCAATGGGCCGCTTACTTCTTGATCCAGGCCGGGTAGGCGAAGTCGGCGGTCTTGACCGCCTTCGGATAGACCACCTCGCGCTTGCAGCCGTCGCGCCACTGCGCAAACAGCAGCGACGGGCCCTTGTTGCCGGTGGAGCCGGGCTTGACGTCGTGCGTCTCGTCGAACTGGATGACGCCGGGGATGCCGGTGTACTCGGTCTTCTCCAGTTCCTTGATCACCGCGTCGGTTGCCACGCTGTTGGCGCGCTTGACGGCATCGGCGTAGATGTGCACCGCGTCGTAGGAGCCGAAGGCGGTGTAGACCGGCGCGCGGCTGGTGCGCTTGCGGAACTCGTCGAAGAACGGGATGGTCTTGGGCGTCAGCGGCGCGCGCACCGCGAAGTTGCCGGCGATGGCGCCGACCGACTTGCCGCCGATGCGGTCGCAGAAGTCACCGTCCATGCTCTTCACGTCGATGCCGCCATAGGGCATGGGGAAACGCGCATCGGTCCACTGCTTGGCGAAGATGTCGCTGCTGGCATGCGACAGCACCACCACCATGTACTGCGCGCCCGAGTCCTTCACCTTGGAGAACAGCGGCGAGAAGTCGCTGGTCTGGGCGTCGAAGAACTCCACCGTCCGGATGTCGGCGCCGGCCTCGGTGGCGCCTTTCTTCAGCAACGGCACCAGGTCCTGCACCCACTTGGCGTTCTCGCCGACGATGGCCACCTTGCTGATGCCCAGCTCGCCCTTGACGAAGCCGGAGATGAAGCCGGTCATCTCGCGCGCCTGGTGGGCCGCGTTGATGGGGCCGACGCGGAAGATGTACTTGTAGTTGTCGTAGTCGGTCTTGACCTTGGCATTGGTCGACGGCGAGGCCGAGCCCACGTTGAGGTAGATGGTCTTGGCCGCCGAGATGTGCGGCAGCTGCGCCAGCGTCACGCCGCTGGTGTAGCCGCCGACCAGCACGTCGACCTTCTCGTCGGCGGTGAGCTTCTTGATCGCGCTGATGCCGGTCTCGGGGTTTTCGGTCTCGTCGGCCACCACCAGTTCCAGCTTGCGGCCCAGCACGCCGCCCTTGGCGTTGATCTCGTCGATGGCGATCCGGGCCGCGTCCTGGCTGTCACGCCCCACCTGCAGCTGCATCGCCGTGGGCATGCCGATGCGGATGGGCTTGGGCTGGGCCTGGATGGGCGGCGCCAGCAGGGCCATCGCGGCGCAGGCTGCGCCGACGAGAAAACTGCTGCGGGTGAGCAAGACGGGGGTGCGGGCCATGCGTGTCTCCTGCCGGTTGTTGTGCTGCGCAGTGAAACGGAGAAGCCCCCGCCGGGATACGGGGAGAATCCCCAGACTGCCGCGTCGCTTGCGTGACAGGCTGACACAGGCCGGACGCACTTGCCCGGCGGGCCGGCACCGTGACGCTCAGAATTGCAGTGCAGTGCTGCAGGAAGGCGGCGGTCGCCAGCCCGCCTGACGGGCCGGGCGCTGGCAATCACCGCTTCTCCGCCGCGCTGCAACGCGCTAGGCTCCGTCGATGATCGACACACCCGACGCCCCCACCGCCGCTGCCGCACCGGTCAAGATGATCGACGGCATTCCGCTCATCCCGAAGCCGGTGACCGTCATCGGCGCCGACGAGATGGCCCCAGCGGCCACCGTCGCCGAAGAGCGCCTGCGCCGCAAGCAGAAGCTCGCTGGCGCGCTGCGCATCTTCGGCCGCTTCGGCTTCGGCGAGGGTGTGGCCGGTCACATCACCGTGCGCGACCCCGAGTTCCCCGACCATTTCTGGGTCAACCCGCTGGGCCGCTCGTTCCGCCACATGAAGGTGTCCGACCTGATCCTGGTCAACCACCATGGCGAGGTCGTCATCGGCAAGCATGCGGTCAACCGTGCCGCCTATGTGCTGCATGCCGCCGTGCACGCCGCCCGGCCCGACGTGATGGCCGCCGCACATGCGCACTCGGTCTACGGCAAGGCCTTCAGCGCGCTGGGCGTGCCGCTGGACCCGTTGACCCAGGACGCCTGCGTCTTCTACGAGAACAACACCGTCATCGCCGACCACGGCGGCGCGGTGGTGTTCGAGGTCGAGGCCGGCCGCGACTTCGCCCAGGCCTTCGGCAAGAACCGCGCTGCCATCCACCAGAACCACGGCCACTTCACCGTCGGTGCCTCAGTGGACGAGGCGGTGTTCTGGTACGTGTGCTTCGAGCGCTGCGCCCAGGCCCAGCTGCTGGCCATGGCCGCCGGCACGCCCAAGCTGGTGCCGCACGCCAACGCCGTCTACACCCGCGAGAACGCCGGCAGCAGCCAGGTCGGCTGGATGCACTTCCAGCCGCTGTGGCAGGAGATCTGCCGCACCGACCCTGACCTGTTCGACTGACGCATCCGCACTCGACGGCAAGCGGCCCCACACGGGGCCGTTGTTGTTTCTGGCCGGCTCAGCCGCGCTGCGGCGGCTTCAGGCTCTCGCGGTCGTCGTAGTCGACGTTGGCCTCGTCGCGGAACATGCGCCGCAGCCCGGCGACCCCGGTGGCTGCAGACGCCTGCGCAAACACGCCCAGCTTGCCCGAATCGGGGTACTCGCAGACCTCGGTGCTGCTGAGCGTGCACACCGCCAGGTAGCGCAGCGGCACCGTGCCCGTGTTGATGATCTGGTGCGCCACCTCAGGGCCGCCGGTCGGGCAGGCCACCACGTCGTGGCGGCGCAGCGGGTGGCGCTGGTCGCCGAAGCGCAGCTCACCCTCACCGTCGAGGATCAGGAACATCTCCTCCTCCGCCCTGTGGCTGTGGAACGGGCACTGCGCGCTGCCGGGCGGCAGCACGGTCAGGTTGTAGCCCAGCTGCCGCGCGCCGATGCCGGCGCTGAACAGCGCCCGCTTCGAGGTGTAGAACCCGTTGTCCTCGATGTCGTCGAAGCCCAGGGCGTCGAGGTTGGCGATGGGGTGGGGCATGGGGTTTGGTATATGGCTTCAAACACCATAGTCTTGAGGCAGAATGCGGTGCATGTCAAGCGCTGCGCTGCTGCTGAAGTCTCGCCAGGCCCATGGTGCTGGCGTGGTGGAACTGGTGGTGTGGCGTGTCCCGGAGCCCGTGCCGCCGTCCGAGCACGGCTTCAAGTACCGACTGGTGTACGTGGTGCAGGGCCAGCGCGTGGTGGGCTACGACAACGAACGCGGCAAGGGTGACCACCGCCACCTGGGTGAGCGCGAGTTGCCCTACCGTTTTTCCACCGTGGATCAACTGTTGGCCGACTTCATGGCCGATGTGGAGCGTGCAGGATGAATGACGACCTGGAACTGTCCGACGCCGTGCCCGACGGCAGCGTGCTGCGCGTGCGGGTAGGCCCCGGCTCGCTGGACGAGGCCTTGCAGCAGACGCGGCAGGCGATGCAGGCCGCCGAGGCTGGCGGCAGCATCGAGCCGGCGTTCAGCATCGGCTTTGCACAGATGGGTCAGATGCTGGCCGTGTTCACCCCCAGGCGCTGGGAACTGGTGGCCGCGCTGCGCGAGGCCGGCCCCAGCAGCGTGCGCGCCCTAGCGCAACGCCTAGGCCGCGACTACAAGAACGTGCACGGCGACGTGGCCGCGCTGGTGGAATGGATGGCCGTGCAGCGCCTGCCCGACGGGCGGGTGCATGTGCCCTGGCGCGAAATCGTTCTGGACATGCACCTGCCGA
>CALMIF010000398.1 GCA_937864045.1 uncultured Aquabacterium sp.
TGGCTCTGGCTGGACCCGGTGATCGCCATCGCCCTGGCCGCGAACATCGCCCGCGAGGGCGTGCTGCTGGTCTGGCGCTCGGCCCATGGCCTGATGGACCAGGCGCTGGAGCCCGAGGTGCGGGCCGACATCGACCGCACCCTGGCCGAGTTTGCGGTGCACACCATCCGCTTCGACCACGTGGTGACGCGCCGCGCCGGCGCCCGCCGCTTCGTCGACCTGCACATGCACATGCCCGCGGCCTGGACCCTGGGCCGCGCCGCGGCGGTGCGCACCAGCGTCGAGCAGGCGCTGATGGCGGCGGTGCCCGGGCTGCGGGCGACGATCCAGCTGCTGCCGATGGATGTCGAGGCTCACTTCGACGACCAGAAAGACCCGCTGTGATCGGCCTGGTGCAGCGGGTGCGCGAGGCCAGCGTGGCGGTCGACGGCCAGGTCGTCGGCGCCATCGGTGCCGGCCTGCTGCTGCTGGTGTGTGCCGAGCCGGCCGACACCGAGGCGCAGGCCGCCAAGCTGGTCGACAAGCTGCTGAAGCTGCGCATCTTCAGCGACGCCGCCGGCAAGATGAACCGCAGCCTGGTCGACGTGGGAGGCGGCCTGCTGGTGGTCAGCCAGTTCACGCTGGCGGCCGATGTGAGCGGCGGCAACCGGCCCAGCTTCGCCGGCGCGGCCGGGCCCGAGCAGGGGCGCGCGCTCTACGAGGCAGTGCTGCGCCTGGCGCGTGCGAGGCATCCGGTCGTCGAGGCGGGGATCTTCGGCGCCGACATGCAGGTGGCCCTGGTCAACGACGGACCGGTGACGATCCCGCTGCGCATCGCCTGATTCGCGCAGGCGTGAAAAAGGGCGCCGCAGCGCCCTGGTCACGATGCGGCGCGCGCCTCAATCCGCGTACTGGCCGGCGGCCTTGATCACCGGGCCCCACTTGTTGATCTCGGCCTCGACGAACTTCTTGTGCTCGGCGCCGGCCAGGCGGTTGTCGGTGACGACCACGGCGCCCAGGGCTTCCTCGCGCTTGATGAATTCGGGGTCCTTCATTGCGGCGCGCAGGGCCGTGTTCAGCTTGTCCTGCACCGCCTTGGGCGTGCCCTTGGGGGCGTACATGCCGTGCCAGATGGTGACGCTGAAGCCCTTCAGGCCGCTCTCGTCCAGCGTGGGCAGCTTGGCCAGCGCCGGTGCGGCCAGCCGCTTGGGCGTCGTCACCGCGAAGGCCTTGACCTTGCCGGCCTCGATCTGCTGCGTGGTATTGGTGGTCTGGTCGCACATCAGGTCGACCTGGCCGCCGAGCAGGTCGGTCATCGCCGGGGCCGTGCCCTTGTACGGCACGGTGGTCATGTCGACCTTGACCGCCTGCTGGAACAGCAGGCCGCACAGGTGCGACGCTGCGCCCAGGCCGGCATTGGCCAGGTTGATCTTGCCCTGGTTGGCGGTGATCCACTTCGACAGGTCGGCCATGGTGGTCGCCGGCAGCGTGGCGCGGCCGATCAGGGTCATCGGCACCTCGTTGACCATGCCCAGGTATTCGAAGTCGCCCAGCGTGTCGTAGGGCAGCTTGCGGTACAGCGCGGGCGAGGTGGCCATGCCGATGTGGTGCAGCAGCACGGTGTAGCCGTCCGGTGCGGCCTTGGCCACCTTGGCCGCGCCCAGCGTGCCGCCGGCGCCGCCCACGTTCTCGATGATCACCGGCTGGTTCAGCTGCTTGCGCAGCACGTCGCCCAGGTCGCGGGCCACCTTGTCGGAGGGGCCGCCGGCGGCGAAGGGCACGACGATGGTGACGGGCTTCTCGGGGTACTCGGCCAGCGCGGCGCCGGCAGTGCCGATGGCCAGGGCGGCGATCAGGACGTGTTTCATGGGGGCTCCTTCGGGAGTGCTGGAACGTGTGGACCAGAATCGTAGAGGTGCGCGCACCCGTTCCGATCTCGGTAACTACCTATGAGCGCCAGCGGACTTGACCCACCCCAAGCCCGGGCCACCCCGCCTGGCTGGCAGCTGCGACTGGCCGGGGCGCCGACCTTGCAGCGCCCCGACGGCAGCTGCTGCCTGCTCGACCGGCACGGCGCCCTGCTGGCGGCCCGCCTGGTGCTGGATGGCCCCCAGCCGCGCAACGGCCTGGCCGCCTGGCTGTGGCCTGACCTGCCGGTCGCGCGGGCGCTGGCCAACCTGCGCCAGCGCCTGCTGCGGCTGCGCCAGCAGTGCGGCATCGACCTGCTGCAGGGCGCCCGCCTGCTGGAGCTGGCGCCCGAGGTGGCGGTGCAGCCCTGGCAGGGCGTGGCCGACGGCGAACTGCTGGCCGGCGTCGAGGCCGTGGCCGAGCCCGACCTGGCCGACTGGCTGACCGCCAGGCGCCGGGCGCTGCGGGTGCAGCGGGCCGATGCCTGCCAGCGGGCCTGGCAGGCGGCGATGGCTGCTGGCCACTGGCGCGCCGCGCTGGACGCCGCCGCCGCCTGGCGCACGTTGGAGCCGGCGGCCGAGGCCCCCGCGCTGGCGCTGGCCCGGACCCACCATCGCCAGGGTGATGCGGCGGCGGCCGCGGCCGTGCTGCAGGACATGGCCGGTCGCCAGCAGGCCGAGTTCGGCGTGGCGCCAGGCAGCGAGGCGCGGGCGCTGCTCGCCTTGCTCCAGCGCACCCAGGTGCTGGACGCCGCCGCCGTCGCGCCGCCGGCAACGGCGCTGGCCGACGCGCTGTGGCATCCGCCGCGGCTGGTCGGGCGTGACGGCGACCTCGCGGTGCTGGCGGCGGCGTGGTCGGCGCAGCAGGTGGCCTGGGTGGCGGGCGAGGCCGGCTGCGGCAGCACCCGGCTGCTGCGGCAGTTCGCCCGCGGCCTGGCACGGCAGGGTGCCGTGTGGGTCAGCGCCGAGCCTGGGGATGCCGCCGTGCCCGGCCGCCTGCTGCAGCGCCTGGCCGACGCGCTGGGCCTCGCACAGCTGCCGAGCCAGCCGCCCGCTGGTCTTGGCGGCTGGGTGATCGATGCCCTGCACCTGGCCGACGACCACAGCCTGGCAGGGCTGACGGCGTTGGCCGCCGCCTGGCCGCTGCCGCTGGCCCTGGGGAGCCGGCCGCCCGCTGCGCATGCCCGCCTGGCGGCGCTGGCCCAGGCCCTGGGCGCGGCGCGGCGTCTGGTGCTGCACCCGCCTGCGCCGTGGACGGCCGCCGATGTCGACGACCTGCTGCGCGACCTCGCCTGGCCTGTCGCCACCGAAGCCGGGCTGGCACAGCGCCTGTGCGCGCACACCGGCGGCCATCCGCGCCATCTGCTGGACAGCCTGCGCGCCCTGCACGCCGCCCCCGGCGCGCCCGGCGACACACTGCCGCTGCCCGCCGCCGCGCTGCACGAGCTGGCGCAGCGGCTGCAGCGCCTGCCGCCCGAGGCGCTGGCGCTGCTGCGCCTGCTGACCGTGGCCGGACCGGGCACCGAGGCGCAGGCCCTGGCCAGCCTGCTGGGCTGCGACCTGGCTGCGCTGGCCGGGCGCTGGCAGGCGCTGGCTGCTGCGGCGCTGCTGGGCGCGGACGGCCGCCCGCATGGCCTGGCGCTGGCCGCGGCCCGCGCCACGCTGCCCGCGCCGGTGGCGGCGGCCTGGCACCGGGCGCTGGCCGAGCAGGCCGAGCAGGCCGAGCAGGCTGAGCCTGGGGCCGACGCCGACGCCGACGCCGACGCCGCAGCCCGCATCGCCGGCCATTGGCTGGCCGCTGGCGTGCCGCTGCGCGCCGTGCCCTGGCTGCTGCGTGCCGCCGATGCGGCCCGAGCGGCGCTGCGCCCGGCCGACGAGGCCCGGCACCTGGGGCAGGCGGCCGACGCGCTGGCCGGCGACGACCCCGCGCAGGCTGTCGACCTGCTGCTGCGCCTGGCGCGGGTCGAGGTCGAGGCCCGCGGCATCGGCGCGGCGGCGGCACCGCTGGCGCGGGCCCTGGCCCTGGCCGGCGATGGCGCGACGCGGGCCCGCGTGCTGCTGCTGACCGCGCAAGCCGAGTTGAATGCGCTGCGGCCCGCCACCAGTGCCGACGCCGCCGCGCAGGCACTGGCCGCCGTGCCGGCCGGCACCCCGGCGGCGGCCGAGGCCGTGCTGCGCCTGCACAAGGCCTGGTGCCTGGCCGGCCGGGCCGGCGCGGCCGAGGCGCTGTGGCAGCAGCATGCCGGCTGGCTGCATGGCGATCTGCTGCCCGACGCCGAGGCGGTGTCCGACCGCGGCTGGGTGCTGGACCGCCTGGGCCAGGTGGCCGCCGCCCGCGACTGGCACCGCCGTGGCCTGGACCGCGCCCGGCGCGAAGGCCGGCCGGTGGACGAGGCGGTGGTGCTGGGCAACCTGGCGCAGAGCCAGGTGATGGCCGGCGAGCCGACGGCGGCCGAGGCGGTGCTGGACCAGCTGGACGACCGTGCTCGCCGCCATGCCGGCCTGCACAGCGCCAGTGACTACAGCCTCGTCACCCGTGCCAGCGCGGCGGCCATCGCCGGCGATCCGGCCCGCGCGCTGCAGCTGTTCGACCAGGCGCTGGCCGACGCGGCCCTGCAGTCGGCCGCCGCGCAGGCGGCCATCCGCGTGCGTCGCGCCAGGCTGTGGGGGACCATCGGCCAGACAGCGCGGGCGCTGACCGATGCCGAGGCCGCGCTGCGCACCGACCCCCTGCCCGACTGGACGCGGCTGCACGCCCGCTGGCTGCTGGCCTGGCAGGGGCGGCAACCGGCCAGCAAGCGCCAGGCCGCGCTGGTCGCGGTGCTGGCCGACGCCGATGCGCGGCAGCTGGCGCTGTACGGGGGCATGCACCTGCAGCTGGCGCACCTGCGGGCGCTGGAGGGTGCACCGGACGTTGCCGCCGTGGCCCTGGCCGACGCGCGGCGCTGGCGGCGCCAGGCGCGCATGGGCGGCCACGCCGGTCTGGTCTGGACCGCGCACTGGGTGGCCGCTGCAGCGGCACTGGCCGCCGGGCGGCCATGGGTGGCACGGCGCCATCTGCACGCCTGCCTGGCCCGGCCGGCCCGGGAGGTGGCGCCCGACCTGCCCCCGGGCGTGTGGTGGCATGGCCTGTGGCGCGTGGCGCTGGCCCTGGACGCGGCCGATGCGGCCCGCGCCGCCCACCACGCCGGCTGCGCCTGGGTGCTGCAGCGGCAGGCCGCCCTGCCCGCGCCCTTGCGCCCGAGCTTCGTCGCGGCAGTGCCGGCGCACCAGGCCCTGCTGGCGGCCCGGCCCGGGGCGGGCTGACCAGCCGGGCGGTCCGGCTCAAGCGACGCTGGTGGCGCCCGCCGTGGCGGCCGCCCGCCGCCGGCGCCAGGCCAGCGCCCCCAGGCCCGCCAGCCCGGCGCCGAGCAGGCCGCCGCTGGCCGGTTCGGGCACCGGGGCCGCTGTCAGTTGCAGCTCCAGCCGGTCCGCCTCCAGGGCCAGTGCCCAGCTGCCGCCCTGCCAAGGCGCGTCGCTGCCGCCCTGGCGTTGCCACACCGTGGTGGCGCCCACCAGGTACTGCAGGCCGATGAAGTCCGTCTGCAGCGGGTCGAAGGCCAGCAGTGGCAGCACCAGGTCCTGCCCCGGTGAGAAGCCGTCGAGCAGCACCACCTGCAGGCGGGTGCCGTTGTCCATCGACAGGCCGCCCAGGAAGCGCAGCTGGCCGAAGGCGTCCGCCGAGGCGATGTCGATCTCGATCACCACGCCCTGGTCGATGGACGCCACCTGCACCGGCCCGTCGAACACCAGGGCGCCCGACCCGTCGGCCGGCGACAGGTCCGGGCGCAGGCGGGTGCCTGCCCGCAGGCCGTTGTCGCCCACCGCTTCGTCGGCGATGCGCATGGCACCGTGGACCAGGCCAGTTCCGCCCAGCTCGCCACCCAGCACGCTCAGGGCGTCGGCGCTCAGCTCGCCGTCCACCCGCAGCGTGCCGCCGTCCTGCTGCACCGTGCTGGCCTGCAGCACACCGCCGCGCTCGACCACCACCAGGCCCCGGTTGTGCAGCGCCATGCGGCCCGTCTGCGTGGCGGCCAGCCGCAGCTCGGCACCGGCCAGGTTGTCCACTGCCAACGCGCCGCCTTCGCCGCCGTCCAGCAGCAGGCTGCCGCCCAGGTGCTGGAAGCTGCCCCGGTTGACGAACCGCGCCGTCGGGTCGCCCGGCCAGCCGAGGAACAGCGCGCCGCGGTTGGTGAATGCACCGTGGTTGTCGAGGTTGATCGCGGTGAGCCGGCCGCGGTTGATGGTTTCGCCGCCGTTGTCCAGGCCGCTGCTGATGAACAGGTCGCCGCTGTTGAGCAGCCGGCCGCCCGGTGCGGTCGCTGCCCGCTCCAGCACCAGCGCGGCGCTGGCGCGCAGGCCCAGCGTGCCGGCCACGTCGACCCGCACGCGCCGGCCCAGGTCGTCGTCGGCGTAGTGGATCTGGCCGGGGTCGACGATCCACTGGCCCCAGGCGTCGGTCGGCTCCAGGCGCCGCGCCGTGTCGTCCTGGAAGGCCAGGGCCAGGGTCTGGCCGTTGTCCTGGGCATAGGCCGTCCAGCCCAGGGTGGCATGGTCGACCAGCACTTGCGCGCCGCCCAGCCCGGCCGGGCCCCGGCCGCTGCTCAGCAGGGCGAAGGTCTGGTCGACATCCGGCGCGCCGCCCGGGAACAGCAGGCGCACCGTGGACCCCGCGTCCAGGCGGAGCCGGCCGTCGACGATCAGCCGGTCCTGGCGGCCGTCGCGGGCCATCTCCAGCGCCAGCCCGCCCCCGTTGCCCACCACCATGTCGCCCAGCACCTGCAGCGTGCCGGGTGAACGGCCCGGCGCGGCCGTGCCGCCGCCCAGGATCACCACGTCGCCGTCGATGGTGCCGGTGCCCAGCAGGCGGCCGGCGGCAATCGTCAGCGGGTCGCCCGAGGCGATGCGCCCGCCCGTGAGCCGGCCGTTGATCATCAGGCTGCCGCCGTGCTGCACCAGCTGGCTGCCCGCCTCCATCTGCAGGAAGCCCCCGACGGTCATGAAGGCCCGGTTGACGATCAGCCCGTGGTTGACCAGCGTGGTGCCGGCCATCAGTTCGAACTGGTTGCCGTTGTCCAGCGTGCCGTCGTTGACCCAGGCAGGCGCCTGCAGCACGCTGTCGATCTCCAGCACGCCCAGATTGACCAGGTCGCCGGCGTTGCGGCCGTTGCTGCCCGGCCGCAACGTGTGGCGGACGCGGCCACCATCGATCACCAGTCGTCCCCCGATGCCGATGTCCAGGCTGCCTTCGATGGTGGTCGTGCCGTTCAACGTGACCCGGCCGCCAGTCGTCACCTCGACCATGGAGCCGGGCGCTGCCAGCAACCGCCCGCTGGCGCCTTGCACGAAGCTGCTGTTGCTGAACACGCTGAGCTGGCCCTGGGCGCCCACCAGCCGGAGGTCCCCGTCATTGGCCAGGGTGGCCGGCGTGCTGCCGCCGCCCAGGGCGATCTGCCATTGGGTCTGGATGCGGCCGGCGGCCGCGTTGCGCAGCAGCCCGCCGGTGACATAGACCGGTGCGCCACTCTCCACCAGCAGCTGCCCGTTGTTCAGGACGTTGCCCGCACTCACGTCCACGCGCCCGCCCAGAAAGCTGAGGCGGCCGTTGTTCGACAGGATGGCATCGCTGGCATCCACCGTCAGCCGCCCGCCGTCCGTCACCGTCATCGGCACGCCGGTGCCGAGCTCGAACACGCTGCCGCCGCCGACGCTCACCCGGCCGTAGAAAGTGGTCGGCGCCAGCACGCGCATCGACGCGCCGGGGCCGCCGAGCTGGAAGTCGCCGCCCAGCAGGCGGTCTCCCGCGCCCCCCACCAGCACCTGACCGCCGGCCAGCACCCGCACCAGGCTGGCCACCTGCAGGTTGGCGCCGTGCAGGTCCAGCGTGCCCGACACATCGATGCGGCCCAGGTCGACATAGGTCTGGGCACCGGCGTCCAGCCGGCGGCCGGCGCCGATCACCACCTGGCCGGTGTTCACGTAGCTGGCCGTGGCGCCCAGGATCAGGTCGCCGGCCAGGGTGTGCTGGCCGGCGTTGGAATAGCGGCCCAGCACCGTCAGCGCGGCGTCCTGCTGCCAGTCGGCGGCGGTGTTGACCGCCGCGCAGCCGGCCAGCACCGTCGCCGCCGAGCGCAGCGGGCCGGCCCCGATGTCGATGCGCTCGCAAGGCGCGCCCACGGTGATGTGCCAGCTGCCGCCGACCGGCGCGGTGCTGAACTCGCGCTCCTGCAGCGGCGTGGTCCAGCCGATGCTGTTGTAGGCGCCGATGAAGCGGATGCTGCCGGCGCTTTCCATGCCGCGCAGTGTCTGCCCGTTCTGGGTCAGCGGCCCGCCATAGCCATAGGGCGAGTTGTTGCTGCTCAGCACCTCGAAGCGCACGCCGGGGTCGAACACCATCTCGGCCGGAAAGTAGCGCTGGTCCCGGGTGCTCAGGCCCAGCGACAGGATCGACATCACCGGGTTGATGACGGTCTGCGAGAAGCTGAGGCTGCCGCGGCCGGGTCCGCCCTGCAGGTTGATCACGTCCGAGGGCGGCGGGTTGTTGGCGATCACGCCGTTGGCGAAATCGGTGAAGGCCCATTCCGGGAAGGTGGCGTTCAGCACTGCCGAGTGGTACGGGCCGCGGTACTGCACCTGCACGTTGCTGCCGCCCAGCAGCAGGCGGCCATCCACGCCGCCGGCATCGCTGAACCAGTCGGTCCAGGCGTGGCGCGACGGCGTGGCGCCGGCCTGTCCGGCCAGCACGGCCACGGCCGCCGCCAGGGCCACGGCCCGCCTGGGCCGGCGCCTGCGGCTGGTGGCTTGGGGTGTGGAACGCATGCGGATCTCCCGGCGAGTGCACGACCGGCAGATCCTAGGCAGACAGCGTCACCGAAGCGTCACGGCCCGGCCTTGCCAAGCCGCGGACGCATCCACTGTTCAGCCGATGCGGCGCGCGTCCTCGATCACCTTGCCGTCGTTCGGCAGGCTGCCCGGGGCGGCCAGCACCACCTCGGCGCGCAGCTTGGTCACGTCGCGCACGGTGTTGGCCACCGCGGCAGCCAGACCCTCGGGGCTGCCGGCCACCTCGACATGCAGGGTCATGCGGTCGTCGGCCATCTCGCCCTCGATCACCAGGCGCGCCTTGCCCACCTCGGCATGGCGTTTCACCACCTCGGCCACCTGGCCGGGGTGCACGAACATGCCGCGCACCTTGGCCGTCTGGTCGGCGCGGCCCAGCCAGCCGCGGATGCGGCGGTTGGTGCGCCCGGTGGGGCAGGGCCCGGCCAGGATGGCCGACAGGTCGCCAGTGCCGAAGCGCACCAGCGGGTAGTCGCGGTTCAGCACGGTGACGACCACTTCGCCCACCTCGCCATCGGCCACCGGCTCGCCGGTGCCCGGGCGCACGATCTCCACGAGCACGCCTTCGTCGATCACCAGGCCCTCGCGGGCGGCGGTCTCGTAGGCGATCAGGCCGCAGTCGGCCGTGCCGTAGCTTTGATAGGCGTGGATGCCGCGGGCGGTGAACACGTCGCGCAGCGCGGCCGGAAAGGCCTCGCCGCCGACGGAGGCCTTGCTGATCGGCAGGGCCTGGCCCAGCGCGTCGGCCTTCTCCAGCGCGATGCGCAGGAAGCTGGGCGTGCCGGCGTAGGCCACGGGCCGCAGCTCGGCCATCGCCTGCAGCTGCAGCTCGGTGTTGCCCACGCCGCCGGGGAAGACGGTGCAGCCCAGCGCGTGGGCGCCGGTCTCCATCATCGAGCCCGCCGGCGTCAGGTGGTAGCTGAAGCTGTTGTGCACCAGGTCGCCGTCACGGAACCCGGCGGCGAAGAAGGCGCGGGCGAAGCGCCAGTAGTCGGGCGCGGCGCCTTCGGGTTCGTAGATCGGGCCGGGCGACTGGAACACGCGCTTCGCCCCGCGCTTCAACCCCCAGCCCACGGCCGCGAAACCGCCGAACGGGTCCTGCGTGCGCAGCGTCTTCTGCCGTTCCAGCAATTCGTGCTTGCGGATCACCGGCAGCGCGGCCAGCGCGGCGCGGCTGGTGATGGACGACGCATCGACGCCGGCCAGCAGCTCGGCAAAGGCGCCGGTGGCCGCCTGCGCATGGGCGACATGACCGGGCAGGGCGGCCAGCAGCGCGGCCTCGCGGGCGTCGGCGCTGCGGGTTTCCAGGGCGTCGTACAACTCAGTCATCGTCATGGCTCCACGCGGCCAGTTGCTTCTTCAGGTCGGCGACGAAATTGCGCACGTCGCCGCTGTGTTTCAGGGTCTTGGCGATCCACTCGGGGCTGCCGCGGCTAGGCCGCTTCACACGTGCCGCCTGGATCACCGTGCCGTCCACCGCCGCACGGGCGATGGCCGTGCCGCGGCGCTCGAAGCGGCCTTCGCGCTCGGTCAGGCCCAGTGCGCGCAGCTCGCGTCTCAGCGTCTGGATCGCCTCGTCGGGCTTGAAGGCCGGCAACGCCCAGCCGCCCAGGTCGTCGTCGGCGCCGCTCATGCCAGCCACCGCTTGCGGCGCTTGTAGCTCTTGACGTCGCGGAAGCTCTTGCGGTCGGTGCCGCCCATGCCGAGGTAGAACTCCTTGACGTCCTCGTTCTCGCGCAGGGCCTTGGCCTCGCCGTCCATCACGATGCGGCCGTTCTCCAGGATGTAGCCGTAGTCGGCGTAGCGCAGCGCGATGTTGGTGTTCTGCTCGGCCAGCAGGAAGGTCACCCGTTCCTTGCTGTTGAGGTCCTTCACGATCTCGAACACCTCTTCCACGATCTGCGGCGCCAGGCCCATGCTGGGCTCGTCGAGCAGCACCATCTTCGGGTTGGCCATCAGCGCGCGGCCGATGGCGCACATCTGCTGCTCGCCGCCCGAGGTGTAGGCCGCCTGGCTGGTGCGCCGCGTCTTCAGCCGGGGAAAGTAGTTGTAGACCTTCTCCAGCGTCTGCGCGATGGCCGCCTTGCCGTCGGTGCGGGTGTAGGCGCCGGTCATCAGGTTTTCCTCGATGGTGAGGTGGGCGAAGCAGTGCCGGCCCTCCATCACCTGGATCACGCCGCGGTCGACCATCTGCGCCGGGCTCAGGCCGGCGATGGATTCACCGCGCAGCGTGATCGAACCCTTGGTCACGTCGCCACGCTCGCCGGCCAGCAGGTTGCTGACCGCGCGCAGCGTGGTGGTCTTGCCCGCGCCGTTGCCGCCCAGCAGCGCCACCACGCTGCCCTCGGCCACGTTCAGCGACACGCCCTTGAGCACGAGGATCACATGGTTGTAGATGACCTCGATGCCGTTGACGTTCAGGAGGATGTTGCTCATGGGAGCCTGTCTCGGTCGAACCAAGCAGTCGCCGCGGAACCGGCTTGGCCGGGCCGCTGGCGGCGCCCCCTTGAGGGGGAGCGCCGCCAGGCGCTTCGGGGGTGGGTCAGGATTGGCAATCCGCGGGGGTGCGGCGGGTCAGCTTCTTGTCCGCCGCGTACTTGTCGGCCGCCGCCTTCACCATCGGCTTGATGATCTGCTCGTCAGCCTGGTACCAGTCCGACAGGCCACCCCACTTGGCGCCGTCCCAGGTGTGCACGCGGGCCCAGCTGCTGCCCATGTGGTCCTGGCAGGAGGTGGACAGCGGCCGGATCACGCCGGTCAGGCCCAGCGCGGCCAGTTTCTTGTCGTCCAGCGCCAGGTTCTCCAGGCCCCAGCGCACCTGCTCGCCGGTCATCACCTTGCCCTTGCCGAAGCGCTCCTGCGCCCGGCGCACGGCTTCCACGCCCAGGGCCTGGATGATCACGCCGCGGGTGTAGAGCACCGAGCCCACTTCGTCCTTCGGGCCGCTGCCCTGGCCCTTGTCGTGCACATGCTTCAGGATGTCCTGGATCACCTTGGGTTGCTGGCCCGAGGTGTTCAGGTTCAGTGCGTTGTAGCCCTTGGCGCCCTCGCCCACGTCCTTCACGTCGGGCTCGGCGCCGGCCCACCACACGCCGTACATCTTGTCGCGCGGGTAGCCGGTGGCCTGGGCCTCCTTCAGCGCGGTGCTGTTCATCACGCCCCAGCCCCACAGCAGCACGTAGTCGGGCCGCTGCTGGCGCACCTGCAGCCAGGCGCTCTTCTGCTCGACGCCGGGCGCCGTCACCGGGATCTTGCTCAGCTCGAAGCCGTGGGCCTTGCTGCGCTCCTCCAGCAGCGGGATCGGCTCCTTGCCGAAGGGGCTGTCGTGGTAGACCAGGGCGATCTTCTTGCCCTTGAGCTTGTCCAGCCCGCCTTCCTTCTTGCCGATGTGCTGGATCAGGATGTCGGCGGCCGTCCAGTAGCTGCCCATCAGCGGGAAGTTCCACTTGAACACGCCGCCGTCCTGGCTGGCGGCCAGGCCATAGCCCAGGGTGATCAGCGGGATCTTGTCGTTGGGCACCTTGTCGGTCAGCGCGAAGGTGATGCCGGTGGCCTGCGGGTCGAACAGGGTGTTGGTCTTGCCCTTCAGGCGCTCGTAGCACTCCACGCCCTTGTCGGTGGCGTAGCCGGTCTCGCATTCCTCGAAGGTGATCTTCACGCCGTTGATGCCGCCGTCGCGGGCGTTGATCATCTTCAGGTAGTCCTGCTTGCCATTGGCCCAGGGCGTGCCGTTGGGCGCGTAGGGGCCGGTGCGGTAGACCAGCAGCGGGAAGAACTGCTCCTTGGCCTGGGCGAAGGCAGCGGTGGACAGGGTGGCGCTGAAGGCCGTGGCCACGATGGCCGCGGACAGGGCGAGGGACTTGAGCTTCATGGCTGTCTCCAGGTGTTGGTCAAGGAACGGGGGAATCAGTGCGGGAAGGGCCACAGGCGCAGCTTCTCGCGGGCGGTGGCCCAAAGTCGGGCAATGCCGTGCGGCTCGACGATCAGGAAGAACACGATCAGCGCGCCGAAGATCATGAAGGTCAGGTGCGACGCGAGGGCGGTGTCGATGGGCACGCCCAGCCACGAGGGCGCCGCGTCCAGGAAGATCGGCAGCAGCACGATGAAGGCGGCGCCGAAGAAGCTGCCGGCGATCGAGCCCAGGCCGCCGATGATCACCATGAACAGCAGCTGGAACGAGCGGTCGACCGAGAACGCCGCCGGCTCCCACGAGCCCAGGTGCACGAAGCCCCACAGGCCGCCCGCCACGCCGACGATGAAGCTGCTGACGGCGAACGCGGTGAGCTTGGCGTAGACCGGGCGGATGCCGATCACCGAGGCCGCCACGTCCATGTCGCGGATGGCCATCCATTCGCGGCCGATGTTGCCGCGCACCAGGTTCTTGGCCAGCAGGCCGAAGACGCAGACGAAGGCCAGGCAGAACAGGTATTTCTGCACCGGCGTTTCGATCGGCAGGCCCAGCACGTTCAGGCCGGCCACGCTGACCGAGCCCGACGACGAGTCGTTGGTGAACCACTTGATGCGCAGGAAGGCCCAGTCGGTGAAGAACTGCGCTGCCAGCGTGGCCACCGCCAGGTACAGGCCCTTGATCCGCAAGGACGGGATGCCGAACAGCACGCCCACCACGGTGGCGCAGCCGCCACCCAGCAGCAGCGCGGCGATCAGCGGCATGCCCGGCACGCGCACGAAGAAGTTGTAAGCCCCGTAGGCGCCGATGGCCATGAAGGCGCCGGTGCCCAGCGAGATCTGGCCGCAGTAGCCCACCAGCACGTTCAGGCCCAGGGCCGCCAGCGACAGGATCAGGAAGGGCGTGAGGATGGCGCGGAAGGTGTACTCGCTGGCCAGCAGCGGCACGCCGATGGCGGCAAAGGCGATCAGCGCCAGGATGAGGTAACGGTCCTGCGCGATCGGGAAGATCTGCTGGTCGTCGCGGTAGCTGGTCTTGAACTGGCCGTTTTCACGATAGATCATGGGTGTTCTCCGGGCCGTTCAAACGCGGTCGATGATCTTTTCGCCGAACAGCCCTTGCGGCCGAACGAGCAGCACCAGCAGCGCCAGCACATAGGCGAACCAGATCTCGATGCCGCCGCCGAGCATCGGGCCGATGTAGACCTCGCTGAGCTTCTCGCCCACGCCGATGATCAGCCCGCCGATGATGGCGCCGGGCACGCTGGTCAGGCCGCCCAGGATCACCACCGGCAGCGCCTTCAGCGCCACCTGCTGCAGCGAGAACTGCACACCCAGCTTGCTGCCCCAGATCATCCCGGCCACCAGGGCGGCGAAGCCGGCCACGCTCCAGACGATGACCCAGATGCGCCGCAGCGGAATGCCGATGGACTGCGCCGCCTGGTGGTCGTCGGCCACCGCCCGCAGCGCACGGCCGGTGCTGGTCTTCTGGAAGAACACGCTCAGGCAGGCCACCAGCGCGGCGGCGATCAGCGCGGCATACAGGTCTTCCTTGTTCACCAGCACGCCGCCCTCGAAGACCTTCTCGAACAGGAAGATCGGGTCCTTGGGCATGCCGATGTCGATCTTGTAGATGTCGCTGCCGAACAGCGTCTGGCCGAAGCCGTCCATGAAGTAGCTGATGCCCAGGGTGGCCATCAGCAGGGTGATGCCCTCCTGGTTGACCAGCTTGCCCAGCACCAGGCGCTCGATCACCCAGGCCACGGCCACCATCACCGCCATCGCCCCGACGAAGGCCAGCACCACCGCGGCCACCTTGTTGTCGAAGCCGAACCACTTCGGGAACCACTCGGCAAAGCGCGCCATCGCCAGCGCGGCGAACAGCACCATCGCGCCCTGGGCGAAGTTGAAGACGCCGCTGGCCTTGTAGATCAGAACGAAGCCCAGTGCGATCAGCGAATACAGCATGCCGGCCATCAAGCCGCCGAACAGGGTTTCGAGGAAAAAGCCCATGGTCAGTGTCCCCCCCCCGATGCGCCTTCGGCGCCTCCCCCCCAGGGGGGCGCCGCCAGTGGCCCGGCAGAGCCGGTTCCACGGCGGCTGCTTGGGATGTCTTGTGCGGTCTGCATGTCAGTGCGATGTCCCGAGGTAAGCGGAAATGACGTCGGGATTGCTGCGCACCTCGTCGGGCGTGCCGTCGCCGATCTTCTTGCCGTAGTCCAGCACCACCACGCGGTCGCTGATGTCCATCACCACGCCCATGTCGTGCTCGATCAGCACGATGGTGGTGGCGAACTCGTCGTTGACGTCGAGCACGAAGCGGCACATGTCCTGCTTCTCCTCGACGTTCATGCCGGCCATCGGCTCGTCGAGCAGCAGCACCTGGGGCTCCATCGCCAGCGCGCGGCCCAGGTCCACCCGCTTCTGCAGACCGTAGGGCAGGCGGCCCACCGGCG
>CALMIF010000399.1 GCA_937864045.1 uncultured Aquabacterium sp.
ATGATCCCGGGCACCAGCCGCTCGGGCGCCACCATCATCGGCGGCATGCTGCTGGGGCTGTCGCGCCAGACGGCGACGGATTTTTCGTTCTTCCTGGCCATCCCGACGCTGGTCGGCGCCGGCGTGTATTCACTCTGGAAGGAGCGCGCGCTGCTGTCCTGGGCCGACCTGCCGCTGTTTGGCATCGGCTTGCTGTTTTCCTTCATCAGCGCCTGGCTGTGCGTGCGCTGGCTGCTGCGCTACATCGCCAGCCACAGCTTCGTGCCGTTCGCGTACTACCGCATCGCCTTCGGCATCGTGGTGCTGCTGACGGCCTGGTCGGGCGTCGTCACCTGGGCAGATTGAGTCCAGGGCGCCCGGCGTTCAACGCCGGGTGAACAGCAAGTCCCAAACGCCGTGGCCGAGCTTCAGGCCGCGCGCCTCGAACTTGGTCAGCGGCCGCATCGCCGGCCGCGGCGCGAAGCCCTCGGCGGTGTTGACCAGCGCCGGACAGTCGCCCAGCACCTGCAGCATCTGCTGGGCGTAGTCGTCCCAGTCGGTGGCGCAGTGCAGCCAGCCGCCCGGGGCCAGGCGGTCGGCCAGCAGGTCGACGAGGGGCGGCTGGATCAGCCGGCGCTTGTGGTGACGCTTCTTGTGCCAGGGGTCGGGAAAGTAGACGTGCACGCCGGCCAGCGTGCCCGGCGTCACCATCTGCTGCAGCACCTGCACGGCGTCGTGCTGCAGGATGCGGATGTTCGTCAGCCCCCGCTCGCCGATCAGGCGCAGCAGGGCGCCGACGCCCGGCTGGTGCACTTCCACGCCGATGAAGTCCAGATCGGGCCGGGCGGCGGCGATGTCCGCCGTGGCCTGGCCCATGCCGAAGCCGATTTCCAGCACCCGTGGCGCCTGGCGGCCGAACACGCCGTCCCAGTCGGGCTGCGTGGGCTGGAAGGGCAGCACGTAGCGCGGCCCCAGCTCGGCCAGCGCCCGCGCCTGGCCGGGGCCGACGCGGCCGGCGCGCAGCACGAAGCTGCGCAGCGGCCGGTTGCGGTGGGGATGGTGGGCGTCTTCGGCCGGCGCCGCAGCGCCGTCGTCCGCGGGGCGGTCGTCGGGAGTCGTCATCATGGAGAGGCGGCAGCACGTGCCGCCAGCGCAAGGCGCAGGATCAGCCCGCGACAGCCTGCTGGAAGAGCCGGGTCGATCGGGCGCCCGAGCGGCAGAAGGCCAGCAGCGGCTGCGGCAGCTCGGCCAGCAGCTGGGCGAAGGCGGCGATCTGCTCGGGCGACTGCCAGCCGCCGTCGACCGGCAGGTGGCGGTAGGCCAGGCCGGCCGCCACGGCGGCGGCTTCGATCGCCGCGCTGGTCGGCTGGTCGGGGCCATGCTCGAAGTCGGGCCGGTTGTTGACCACGCTCTTGAAGCCCAGGCGGGCCACCTCGGCCATGGCCTCGGGCGTGAGTTGCGGGGCGACGCAGACGGTGTCGGCGATCTGGCGCAGGGGCAGGCTGGTTTGCATGGCGCGAGCTTACTTTGACAGGGCAGTTTTCACGGCCGCGGACACCACGCCCATGTCGGCCTTGCCGGCCAACTGCGCCTTCACCGCGCCCATCACCTTGCCCATGTCGCCGGGGCCCAACTTTCCAGATTCACCACCCAGGTCGGTGACGATCTTCGCCACGGCGGCGGTGATCTCCTCGACCGACAGCCGTGCCGGCAGGTAGGCCTGCAGCACCACGAGTTCGGCAGTTTCCTTGTCGACCAGGTCGGTGCGGCCAGCGGCTTCGAAGGCGGTGATCGAGTCCTTGCGCTGCTTGATCAGCTTGTCGACCACACCGACCACGGCAGCGTCGTCGAGCACGATGCGCTCGTCGACCTCGCGCTGCTTGATCGCGGCCATCAGCAGGCGGATCGTGCCCAGGCGCGCTGCGTCCTTGGCGCGCATGGCGTTCTTCATGTCGTCGTTGATCTGGTCTTTCAGGGCCATGCGGTGCTCCTGCAGTTCAATTTGGTGGGAACCATGAAAAACGCCCGCTGCGGCGTCCCGCGCGGGCGTGTTCTCAAGCGGGGAAGCCGGCGGTCAGCGCAGCTTCCTGGGCCTGAAGCTCAGTAGAGCTTCTTCGGCAGCTGCATGCTGCGAACGCGCTTGTAGTGACGCTTGACCGCGGCGGCCTTCTTGCGCTTGCGCTCGGCGGTGGGCTTCTCGTAGAACTCGCGGGCGCGGAGATCGGTGAGCAGGCCCAGCTTCTCGATGGTGCGCTTGAAGCGGCGCAGCGCAACGTCGAACGGCTCGTTTTCCTTGACGCGGATCGTGGTCATGTAGTGCAGTGTTTCCAGGGAGGTTGTGCGCGGCTTCGGACGGCCCGGCTGCTGGCTTCACCTCCCCTGGACATCCTGCCCCGGGACTGCTCGATCCAACATTCCGGAATTGCCGGGCTTGCGATGCTTTGGTCGGGAAGACTCACGCGCGGTTTGCCAGCAAAGCGGGGATTCTACTGCGGATTTCACGCCACCGGCAAGGGCGGTGCTGCGGCGCGTCAAGACACCGCTTGCAATGCCTCTGCACAGGCGGCGGCGCTGGCCCAGGCCCACTGGAAGTTGTAGCCGCCCAGCCACCCCGTCACGTCGACCACCTCGCCGATGAAGAACAGCCCCGGCTGGCGGCGGCTTTCCATGCTGCGTGAATCCAGCTCGCGGGTGTCGACGCCGCCGGCGGTGACCTCGGCCTTGCGCCAGCCCTCGGTGCCGTCCGGGGTGATGGACCAGCGCGCCAGGGTCTCGGCCAGGCGCTGCAGGTCCTTGTCACGCACCTCGGGCAAGGGGCGGGTGGCGTCCAGGTCCAGGCGGGCCAGCCAGGCCTCAGCCAGGCGCTGCGGCAGCAGGCCGGCGAGCACGTTGCCCAGTTGCCGGCGGGTGGCGGCCTTGGCCGTGCGCAAGGTGTCGGCGGCGTCCTGACCGGGCAGCAGGTCCAGGCGCAGCGGCTCGCCGGGCTGCCAGAAGCTGGAGATCTGCAGGATCGCCGGGCCGCTGAGGCCGCGGTGGGTGAACAGCAGGTCCTCGTCGAAACGGCCGGCCGCCTTGCCGCTGCCGGTGGTCACCTGCACCGGCAGCGATGCACCGGCCAGCGGCACGAAGGGCGCCCAATCCCTGGCATCGAACGTGAGCGGCACCAAGGCCGGGCGTGGCGGCACCAGGGTGTGGCCGAACTGGCGCGCCAGGCGGTGGCCGATGTCGCTGGCGCCGATCTTCGGAATCGACAGCCCGCCGCTGGCGACGACGAACTGCGCGCAGCGCACCGGCCCGGCGCTGGTGTCCAGTTCGAAGCCGTTGTCGACGGTGCGCACTGTCGCCAGCGTGCAGGGCTGCCAGCGCTGCACGCCGCCGGCTTCGCATTCGGCCAGCAGCATCCGGATGATCTGCTCGGCCGAGTCGTCGCAGAACAGCTGCCCCTTGTGCTTCTCGTGGAAGCCGATGCCGTGGCGGCGCACCAGGCCGATGAAGTCGGCCGGCGTGTGGCGCGCCAGCGCCGAGCGGCAGAAGTGCGGGTTGGCCGACAGGAACTGCGCCGGCGTCGTGTCGCGGTTGGTGAAGTTGCAGCGCCCGCCGCCGGAGATGCGGATCTTCTCGGCCACCTTGGCGGCATGGTCGATCACCAGCACCCGCAGGCCACGCTGGCCGGCGATGCCGGCGCAGTACAGCCCGGCCGCACCGGCGCCCAGGATCACGGCGTCGACGTGGTGGGGCGCTGCGGGCATGGCGCGCGATGATAGGGGCGCGCCGGACCGCACCCCGGCGCGGCCGGGTGGCTGTGTCAGGCGCGGCGCTGGGCCGTGGCGCCGTCAAGCCGGGCCAGCGCCGCCAGCAGCAGGTCGACCTGGCGGTCCAGCGGCGCCGGGCTGGGCTTCTCGCCGCCCAGCACGTCCTGGATGTAGACGGCCACCGTCGCGGCGTCGATCTGGCGCGGCAGCAGGGGCAGCTCGGCCAGCACACCTTCCTGCACCGGGCAGGACAGGTCGGCCTGCCACTGCCCGCCCAGCCAGGTGTCCAGCCGCGGGCAGCGGCGTGGGTCGGCCACCGGCTCGCCCTCGGTGCCGCGCAGCAGCATCAGGTCGGCGCTGCTGCGCTGGGCCAGGTCGGCCAGCAGGGTGCCGAACTCGGGGTGGGTGTGGCTGGCCAGGCGCAAGGCAGGGGCGCCGGTCACCGGCTGCAGCAGCTTGGCCACCGTGTGGCCCGAATTGCGCAGGCCCACCACCCAGCGCACGTCCAGCAGTTGCTGCAGCGCGGCGCTCAGGGTGTCGGTGGCGACGAAGGCCGGTTCGCGCCGGCGCCAGCGCTCGTGCACAGTGGCGGCGTCGTCGGCCGGCGGCAGGGCCAGGGCCTGGAAGATCGCGGCGCTGGTCACGCGGGTGGGGTCATGCCGCGGGCCGTGCACCAGCACCCGGGCGCCTTCCTGCGCCAGGCGCAGCGCCAGCAGCGGTGTCAGGTTGGGCAGGCGGCGGGCGCCGTTGTAGCTGGGGATCACGATCACCGGCCGGTCGCTGTGCAGGGACAGGCAGCGCGCCTGTACGGCCTGGCAGAAGCCGAGCAATTCGTCGACCGTCTCGCCCTTGATGCGCATGGCCAGCGCGAAGGCGCCCACTTCCAGGTCGCTGGCCTGGCCGTCGAGCACCTGGCCCATCAGGTCGGCGGCTGCGTCGGTCGACAGCGGCCGTGCGCCAGCGTGGCCGCGGCCGATCTCCTTGATGTAGTGCGCGATGGCCATCAGCTTGTCCGTGGAGGTGGATGCGCGCCCTTTCGCAAGTTCCGGGCCGCCATGCGGGCGGGTTGGCGGGGGCGTGCGCAGGGCGGGGCGGGCTCGCGGACAATTGTTCCATGTGGCGCGGGCCGCGCAGGCCGGCGGGCACGTGCCTTGCCGGTGTCGCCTGGTCCGCGCGCCGCTGTCCTGTTGTTCCGATGTCCCTGCGCCTGCTGCCTGTTCCGGCCGATGCCCCTGCTGATCACCTGTCCCGACGATCCCGCCGCGCTGGCGCTTGCACAGCGCTGGTCGGCCGACCTGCACGACGCCGGCGTCGGTGTGGCCGCTGTCGTTCCCTGTCACCTGCTGGTGCGCGAGGTGGTGCGGCTGGCGCCACAGGCGGTGCTGGTGGTGGCCGGCGTGCTCGACGATGCGCTGCGCCAGGCGCTGGCGCTGCTGGCCGCCACCGCGCCATGCCCCCTGCTGCTGGCGGGGGCGCACCCGGCCGATGCCGATCTGCCGCTGCTGCTCGACCAGCACCTGATGGGCTGGCTGCCTGCCGATGCCGCCGCCGCTGCACTGCCGCCGGCGCTGGCGCTGGCGCTGGCGCGGTTCCGGCGCGAGCAGGCGCAGCAGCAGGCCCTGGCCGGCGCCCTGGCGCGGCTGGACGAGCGCAAGTGGGTCGACAAGGCCAAGGGCGTGCTGATGCGCGCCCAGCAGCTGGACGAGGATGCCGCCTTCCGGCTGCTGCGCACCACCTCAATGCAGGCCAACCTGCGTGTGGGCGAGGTGGCGCGCAGCCTGGTGGAGGCGGCGCAACTGGCCGAGGCCGTCAACCGCGCCGGCCAGGTGCGCATGCTGTCCCAGCGCCATGTGAAGGCGCTGGCGCTGCGCGCCGATGCGCGGGGGCGGCCGGACGACCTGCTGGCCGACACCGGGCAGCGGGTGCGGGCGCACCTGGACTGGCTGGGCCGGCTGACGCTGCCGGCGCCCACGGCTGCGCTGCTGGCCGATGTGCGGGCGGCCTGGGTGCCGCTGCAGCAGGCCGTGGCAGCCAGCGCCACCGTGCTGGCGTCGCCGCAGCAACTGCACGCTGCGGATCAGCAGGCCGAGCAGTTGCTGGCCCGCGCCGAGGCGCTGGCCGCCGCGCTGCAGGCTGCCGGTGGCCGCGCACCGATGCATGTGGTCAACCGCAGCGGCCGCCAGCGCATGCGGGTGCAGCGCCTGGCCAAGCAGGTGCTGCTGGCGGGCCTGCTGCCGGCGCCGCTGGCCCAGGCCCAGGCCGAGGCGGCGGCCCTCACCCTGCACGCCTTCGAGGACGCGCTGGCCGAGCTGGAGCAGGCGCCGCTGTCCAGCGAGCCGATCCGCGCCGCGCTGGCCCAGGCCCGCGGGCACTGGCAGCGCCTGCGCGAGAGCCTGCGCCGCTGCGACGGGCCCGATGCGCCGGCCGGGCGCGCCGCCGTGGTCCGCGACAGCGAGGCCCTGGCCGACAGCTTCGACCAGCTGACGCGGCTCTACGAGCACAGCATGCAGGTGCTGCTCGGCTGAATTGCGGCCAAGCCACCGGCCTGTTCGGGCGATCCGTGGCCGGCGCACCGGCGGCGGCTGGCTATCATCGATCCTAGGGGAGTGGCCCCGGTGCGGCTTGCCGTGGCGGGGGGCGCTCCTGAGAATCCACCGGCGGGCCAAGCCCGGCCGCGCAACCATTCATCAGCATGCCCATCACCCTCGAGACCGTGCGACCCGGCGTGGCGCTGCCAGCGCATGCCGACGGCGCGGCGTTCGACGCGGTGCTGGCGCAGGCCCTGCTGGTGCACAGCCAGCAGCAGGGCATGGCCCTGGGCATCAAGTCGGCCGACGACGGGCGCTACCTGCTGGCCAATGCCGCGCTGGGGGCGCTGTTCGGGGTCGATGCCAACAGCCTGCTGGGACGCACCGATGCCGATGTGCTGGATGCCGCGACCGCAGCGCTGCTGCGCGCCGCCGACCAGACCGCGCTGGCCCAGGGCAGCACGCTCACCAGCGACCACCGCCTGGAGCTGCGTGGCGAGCGGCGCGAGCTGCGTGCGCTGCGCACCGTCGCCCAGCAGGGCGAGCGGCGCCTGCTGTGCTGCCTGTGGCAGGACCTGGCACCGCAGCGTCAGAAGGACGCCCAGCTGCGCGTGGCGCTGGACCAGATCGAACAGCAGCAGAAGGCCAACGACGCGTTGCGCCGCGAACTGGCCGAGCAGGGCCTGCGCGACCAGGCCTCGGGCCTGAACAGCCGCGCCCACTTCGACGACCAGATGCGCCGCGAACTGGACCTGTCCATGCGCGAGCACCGTGAGTTCGCGCTGGTCTACATGGTGCTGGACCCGTTCAGCGCCCCGGTGGCCGCGCTCGGCACCCGTGCGCACGAGCGCATCTGCGAGGCCATGGGCCGGCTGCTGCGCGGCAACACCCGGGCGATGGACGCCAGCTGCCGGCTGGACGACCGCCATTTCGCGGTGCTGCTGTCGGGCGTGGGCCTGGCCACGGCGCACAGCCGCATGGAGGGCCTGCGCCGCCAGTGCGCGACGCAGATCGTGATGCTCGACGGCCAGGAGCTGGGGTTCACCGTGGCGATGGGCGTGGCCAGCTTTCCGCACACGGCACATGGTCGCGACGAGCTGATCGCTGCCTGCACCGCCGCGCTGGCCGAAGCCCGGCGCCGTGGCGGCAACACTGTGGCGCTGGCGACCATCCGCTTCGAGCAGGGCTGAGCACCCGCTCGGTGGCTGGTTGCGGTCCCCGCAACCTGGGGCGCCGGTCAATGGCCCAGCATGCGCCACAACATGAACGCGGCCAGGCCGTAGAGCAGTACCGCGAAGACCTTCTTCAGCCGCTTCGTGTCCAGCCGGTGCGCGGCGCGTGCACCCAGCGGCGCCATCACCACGCTGGCGGCGGCCAGCACCGCCAGTGCGGGCAGCGACAGGTAGCCCAGCGTGCCCGGCAGCGGCGATGGCAGGCTCCAGCCGGCGATGACGTAGCCGGTGGTGTTGGCCAGCGCGATCGGAAAACCCAGCGCCGCACTGGTGGCCACCGCGTTGTGGATGGCCACGTTGCACCAGGCCATGAAGGGCACCGAGATGAAGGCGCCGCCGGCACCCACCAGGCCGGCGACCAGGCCGATCACGCCGCCGGCCGCGGTGGCGCCCAGCGGACCCGGCATCTGGCGGCCGGGCTTGGGCTTGCGGTCGAACAGCATCTGCGTGGCCGAGAAGCCGACGAAGCCCGCGAACAGCAGGCCCAGGGCCTGGCCCTTGATCAGCGCGAACAGCCCGGCGCCCGACAGCAGGCCGCCGAGCACGATGCCCGGCGCCAGGCTGGCCACCAGGTCCCAGCGCACGGCGCCGCGCTTGTGGTGGGCGCGCACGCTGCTGATCGAGGTGAACAGGATGGTCGCCATCGCGGTGGCCACCGCCATCTTCAGCGCCAGGCCGGGCTCGACGCCGCGGTTGCCGAAGATCAGCGACAGGAAGGGCACCATCAGCATGCCGCCGCCGATGCCCAGCAGGCCGGCCAGGAAGCCGGTGCAGCTGCCCAGCAGCAGCAGCTCGGCCACCAGCAGGGGGTCGAGGTAGCCCATCAGCGGCCGGCGTGGTCCAGCAGACGCAGCACCGCGGCCCATTCGGCGGGCGTGACCGGGGTGATCGACAGCCGGCTGCCCTTCTGCAGCACGCCCATGGTCGCCAGCTCGGGCCGCTCGCGCATCGCCCGCAGGCTCAGCAGCGGCGTCTTGCGCTCCAGCGTCACGTCGACCAGCAGCCAGCGCGGTGCGTCGGCCTTGGACTTGGCGTCGAAGTAGGGGCTGGCGGGGTCGAACTGCGTCGGGTCGGGGTAGGCGCGGCTGGCCACGCGGGCCAGGCCGGCGATGCCGGGCTCGGCGCAGGACGAGTGGTAGAAGAGCACGCCGTCACCGATGTGCATGCCGTCGCGCATGAAGTTGCGCGCCTGGTAGTTGCGCACGCCGAACCAGGGCACGGTGGCCTTGGGCGCTGCGGCCAGGTCGTCGATCGAGCACTCGTCGGGCTCGCTCTTCATGAGCCAATACTGCGGCGCTGCTGCCGCGCGGGGGGCGCTGGTCATGACGAAGGAGGGTGTCCGTTGCAGGTGTCGTGGGCCGCATTCCTGATCCCTAGGGGGAGATCAGGTGGGCGAGGTCAGCGAGGCTTCGGGTTCATCTGACGCGAGACGATCACACCAGCCTTGCAATGTTCCAAGCCCTGGCTCAATGAGCATCGGATCAAGGAAATATGGAGCCCACGACGTGCAACGGACGACGCCATTCTAGGCACGACCGATGACCCTGGCGGGCACAAATTGAAGCGCCATCCCGGCGCATTCGTTCACAGCAGCTGGCCGTCGCTGCCGAGCACGCTGTCGATGCGGCGGATGAGGTGCGCGACGTCCAGGCTGTCAGGCGCGACCGGCACGGCCGCCGGGGCCGGCGCGGGCGCCGGCTGGTGCGCCGCTTCGGCGCGCTGGTAGGCCAGGTTCAGCGCGGTCAGCACGGCGATGCGCTCGCGCGCCTTGACCTTGCCGGCGTCGCGGATGGCGCTCATCTCGCGGTCGACGATGGCCACGGCCTCGCGCAGCAGGGTTTCGCCATCGGGCGGGCAGGCCAGCATGTAGCTCTGGCCGAGGATGGTGGCTTCGATCTGCTTCATGGGGCGTCGGTCTTGCGTGCGACCGCAGGTGCCGGCGGCGTGGTGGCGGCCTCGGCGGGCAGGCGGTCCAGCAGGGCGTCGATGCGGGCGCGGGCGGCGGCCAGGCGCGAGCGCAGGCTGTCGCGCTCGCTGCTCACCGAGGCCAGCTGCGTCTGCAGCAATGCATTCGTGCGCTGCAGTTCCTCGTGCCGCAGCACCAGCCGTTCGATGCGTTCGGCGAGGTCGTCGAGAGTGGACATGGTGGCTGGGCGCGCCGGTTGGACTGGGAACGGGAGGGGAGCGCAGGATTGTAGGTGGCGACCCTGACGGCGGCGCTGCCGCAGGCCCGCGTCCCGGTGGTGTCAGCCAGGCACCAGACCCGCTCGGTTAGCATGACGGCGTTGGTGCTCTGGCCGCCCGTCGTGTCGGCCAGGTTAAACGGGAAGCAGGAAGGTCGTCACCCGCCGGGTGCTGTCCCAACCTGCGCTGCCCCCGCAACGGTAAGCGGACGTGGTGCGCAAGCACTGCCGCGCCTGTGTCTGACGCCACTGGTTGCGCCAAGCAGCCGGGAAGGCCACAGGGGTCGTCTCCGCCAGCCCGGATACCGGCCAACGGGGGGCCGCGAGCCCGGTGCGAAGCCGGGTGCGCGGCCGCAATGCCACGGCCTGCGCGGGGAAGCGCGGGCAGGCTTTAGACCGTTCCGTTTCACTTTCCATGACCATGACTCCCCCGGCGCATCGCGCCGCAACCCTGCTGGCCGCCGGTGTGGCCGCGCTGTCCTCCCTTTCCGTCCATGCGGCCGACCAGCCCGCCACCGTGGTGGTGACCGCCGCCCGCGCGCCGCAGCTGCTGACCGACACCCTGCCGCACACCACGGTGCTGCTGCGCCGCGACATCGAGCAGTCGCAGGCGGTCGACCTGCCGTCGCTGCTGGCGATGGAAGCCGGTGTGCAGTTCGCCGCCAACGGCGGCCGCGGCACCGCCACCGGCCTGTTCCTGCGCGGCGCGCCGACGCGCCAGGTGCTGGTGCTGGTCGACGGCGTGCCGCTGTCGCGCCAGGACGCCTCGGGCCAGGTCGGCATCGAGCACCTGATGCTCGACCAGGCCGAGCGCATCGAGATCGTGCGCGGCAACGTCTCGGCGCTGTACGGCGGCGGCGCGGTCGGCGGCGTGATCCAGATCTTCACCCGCCAGCCCACCGCCAAGCCGGAAGGCAGCGTGCGGCTGGAAGCCGGATCGCGCGGCCTGGTGCATGGCAGCGCGCTGCTGTCGGGCCAGGTCGGCAGCACCGGCGTGGCGCTGGGCATCTCGCGCGCCAGCGACCGCGGCTTCAGCGCGCTGGACCCCGCGGTGCAGACCGCCGCCAACCCCGACCGCGACGGCTATGCCAACACCAGCGCCACGCTGCGGCTGACGCAGGCGCTGGCGCCGGGCCATGCGCTGTCGGCCGGCTGGCTGCACAGCGACGGCCGGCTGGACTACGACTCGGCCTTCGACACGCCCGCCGACCTGCAGACCAGCCGCACGCGCAAGGACATGCTGCACCTGCGCAGCGAGAACACCATCCGCCCCGGCTGGGAGAGCAGCCTGACCCTGTCGAGCCAGCGCGAGGATGCCCGGCTGCATGCCAGCGGCCAGTTCGGCTTCGATGCCCGCTACCTGACCGGCGGCCATGCGCTGAACTGGGTCAACACGCTGGAACTCGGCGCCGGGCTGAACGCCACCGCCGGTGTCGACCTGCAGCGCCAGACCATCGAGGTGGACGGCAGCTATGACCGCGGTCGCAACGTGCAGGCGCTGTTCGGCGGCCTGCAGTGGCGCCTGGGTGCGCAGGACCTGGCGCTGAACCTGCGCCACGACCATGTGCAGGGCGTGGGCAGCCACACCAGCGGCAGCCTGGGCTGGGGCCTGCAGCTGACACCGGCCTGGAAGCTGATCGCGCAGGTGGCCAATGCCTTCAGCGCGCCGCCGCTGGGCTACCTGTATGCGCCGTTCTTCGGCAACCCCGACCTGCAGCCCGAGCGGTCGGGCTCGGTCGAGGCGGGCCTGCAGTACGCCGCCGGCCGGCAACGCCTGCGGGCGACGCTGTTCGCCACCCATGTGAAGCAGGAACTGGACTATGACCCGGTGGCGCGCCGCTTCAGCAACATCGCCCGCACCCGCAACCAGGGGCTGGAGGTGTCGTACGACGGCCAGCTGGGCAGCGCCGACGTGCGCGCCAGCCTGACGCTGCAGGACCCGATCGACGCCGACACCGATGCGCGCCGGGTGCGCCGCAGCCGCACGCTGGCGTCGCTGAATGTGGTGCAGCCGCTGGGCGCCGGTGTCAGCGTGGGCGCCGCATTGCGCCATGCCGGCAACCGCACCGATGGCTTCGGCGGCAGCGTGCTGCTGCCGGCCTACACCGTGGCCGACGTGACCGCGCAGTGGGATGTGCGGCGCGACCTGCAGCTGTTCGGCCGCATCGAGAACCTGGGCGACGTGCGCTACCAGACCGCCAACGGCTACAACCAGCCGCCGCGCGGCGTGTTCGCCGGCCTGCGCTGGCGCCTGCCGCTCTGAGGCACGGGGGACGCGGCATGGCACGGCGCCTGATGCAATGGCTGCTGGCCTGGCTGATGGCCGGGGCGGCGCTGCCCGCGCTGGCCACCGTCACCGTCACCGACGACCGCGGCCAGGCGCTGACCCTGCAGCGCCCGGCGCAGCGCATCGTCTCGCTGCTGCCCTCGCTGACCGAGGGCCTGTGCGCGCTGGACGCCTGTGGGCGCCTGGTCGGCGTCGACCGCTTCTCGAACTGGCCGGCGCAGGTCAGGCAGCTGCCACAGCTGGGCGGGCTGGAGGACACGACCATCGAGCGCCTGGTGCGGCTGCAGCCCGACCTGGTGGTGGCGGCGGTGTCGGCGCGGGCGCTGGGCCGCCTGCAGGCGCTGGGCATTCCGGTGCTGGCACTGGAGCCCAAGAGCCTGGCCGACACCAGGCGCGTGCTGGAGGTGCTGGCCCAGGCCGTCGGCAAGCCGGGCCAGGGTGAACGGCTGTGGGCGCAGATCGACCAGGGGGTGAGCGCCGCCGCGGCCCGCGTCCCGGTGGCGCTGCGCGGCCAGGCGGTGTATTTCGAGGTCGCGTCGGCGCCGTATGCGGCCGGTGCGTCCAGCTTCGTCGGTGAGCTGCTGACGAGGCTGCAGATGGGCAACGTGGTGCCGGCGGCGCTGGGACCATTTCCGAAGCTGAACCCGGAATTCGTGCTGCGTGCCCAGCCGGCGATCGTGATGGCCTCGGCCCGCGCCGTGGCCGAGATGCCGGCGCGGCCGGGCTGGTCGGGCCTGCGGGCGCTGCAGGCCGGCCGCAGCTGCGGCTTTGCCGAGGCGCGCTACGAGATGCTGGTGCGCCCCGGGCCGCGCCTGGCCGAGGCCGCCGGGGTGATCGCCGATTGCCTGGTTCAGCTGGACGGGAAAAAGCCATGACCCGCGGATCGCTGAGCCTGGCCCGCATCGCCGACCACCCGGCGCTGACACCCGCCCGCCTGGGCGCCTTGCTCGCGCTGCTGATGCTGCTGATCGGCGCGCTGGGCCTGGCCGCCGGCAGCGAGGGCTGGAGCTGGGCCTGGGGCGATGACTGGGCGCTGATCGAGGCCATCCGCGCGCCGCGCACCCTGGGCGCGCTGGCGGCCGGTGCGCTGCTGGGCCTGGCCGGCGCGCTGGCGCAGGGGCTGTTCCGCAATCCGCTGGCCGACCCCTTCCTGCTGGGCTCGGCCGCCGGGGCCGGCCTGGGCGTGGTGCTGGTGCTTGCGGCCGGTGGCGCGTTGGCCGCTCATCTGGCCTGGCAGCCACTGGGCTGGTTGACGCAGGGCGGCGTGGTGCTGGCGGCCTTCATCGGCGCGCTGGGCGGCGTGGCGCTGACCCTGCTGCTGGCCGGCGGCGCGGCGCGGCCGCTGAAGCTGCTGCTGTGCGGCGTGGTCGTGGGCGTGCTGATGGGCGCGGTGTCCGACCTGCTGCTGATGGTCTCGCCCGAGGCGCTGCGCGGCAAGCAGATGTTCCTGCTCGGCACCACCGGCTTCCTGGGCTGGACAGCGCTGGGCTGGCTGGCCGGCGCGCTGGCGCTGGCGTTGCCGCTGGCGGTGCGCTTTGCCCGGGTGCTGGACGCCCTGGTGCTGGGCGACGCCAGTGCTGCCAGCCTGGGCCTGGCGCTGCCGCGGCTGCGCCTGCTGCTGGTGGGGCTGATGGCGCTGGCCACCGGCACGGCGGTGTCGCAGGCCGGGCTGGTGGGCTTTGTCGGCCTGGTGGTGCCGCACCTGGTGCGACGGCTGGTCACGGTCACGCATGGCCCGCTGCTGGCGCTGTCGGCCGCCGCCGGCGCGGTGCTGCTGGGCGCGGCCGACGTGATCGCCCGCAGCGTGATCGCGCCGCAGGAGCTGCCGGTGGGTGTGCTGACCGCCATCTTCGGCGGCCTGTTCCTGCTGGTGCTGTTGCGGCGCCAGGGCCGCAACGCATGAACCGCGACGCCATGCCGCCGCTGGCCGACACCGCGCTGCTGCAGGCCGAGGGTCTGGGCTTGGTACTGGGTGGTCGGCGTGTGGTCGACCAGGTGGCGCTGGCGCTGGCGCCGGGGCAATGGGCCGCGCTGGTCGGCCCCAACGGCGCCGGCAAGAGCAGCCTGCTGTCGCTGCTGGCAGGGCTGAAGCCGCCTGACGCCGGCCGCGTGCTGCTGGACGGCCGCCCGCTGGCCGACTGGCCCGCACGGGCACGCGGCCAGCGCCTGGCCTGGCTGTCGCAGCAGGGCGAGGCCGAGGGCGAGCTGGCCGGCGCCGACGTGGTGGGCCTGGGCCGGCTGCCGCACCAGGGCCTGTTCGGCGCGCCGTCGGCCGACGATGTGGCGGCGGTGCAGGCGGCGATGACCGAGACCGCCAGCGCTGGCTTCGCCCAGCGGCGGCTGGGGGCGCTGTCCGGCGGCGAGCGCCAGCGCGTGCTGCTGGCGCGGGCGCTGGCGGTGCGCTCGCCGGTGCTGCTGCTCGACGAGCCCACCACGCATCTGGACGCGCCGCACCAGCGCGCCCTGGTGCGCAGCCTGGTGCAGCGCGCCCGCGCCGGCTGCGCCGTGCTGGCCGTGCTGCACGACCTGAACCTGGCCCTGGCCGCCGACCGCCTGCTGGTGCTGCACCAGGGCCGCCTGGTCGCCGACGGGCCGCCGGCCGACGCGGCGGTGCGCCAGCGCCTGGTGGCGGTGTTCGACGACACCTTCAGCATCGAAGGCCTGGCCACGCCGCAGGGCCACCGCTGGGTGGCGGTGCCTGCGCTGTGAGGCCAGCCATGCGCGCAGCGATCAGCTGGAGCGCCGGCAAGGACGCCTGCCTGGCCCTGTTGCTGGCGCGCGCCGCCGGCCTGCAGGTCGACCGCTTCGTCACGCTGTGCGAGCCCGACGGCAGCAGCAAGAGCCACGCCCTGCCGCCGGCCCTGATCGCCGCCCAGGTGGCGGCGCTGGGCGGCACCTGGCAGCCGGTGCTGGTGCCGCCCGATGGCTATGCCGTGGCCTTCGACACCACCCTGGCCGGGCTGTGCGACGAGGGTGTCGAGGCCATGGTCTTCGGCGACATCGACCTGCAGGCCCACCGCGACTGGCTGGAGCCGGCCTGTGCCCGCGCCGGGCTGCGGGCGGTGTTTCCGCTGTGGGGCCGCACGCGCTCCGGCATTGCCGCCGAGGTGCTCGCCCGCGGCATCCGGGCGCGCATCGTCTGCGTCGACCTGTCTCTGCTGGACGCCGCCTTCTGCGGTGCGGCCTACGACGCCGACCTGGTCGCCCGCCTGCCGCCCGGCGTGTGCCCGGCCGGCGAGGACGGCGAGTTCCACACCGTGGTGCTGCAGGCGCCGGGCATGGCGCAGGCGCTGCGCGTGGTCGACCAGCCACAGCGCCGGGTGCAACTGCTGCCGCCGTGGCGGCCGACGACGCTGCTGTTCCAGCCGCTGATGCTGAGCGAGGGCGGGCCGAGCGCCGGGCCGCTCCCAAGCCGGCCCGCCATCCCCTCGGGGGCTGAGCCCGGACTTGGTCAGTCCAGTGGACTGGCCATGCCTGGCGAAGGGCTGGGCCATGAGGCCCAGCGCGGCCTGCAAGGCCGGCTGGGGTACCCGCCAGACGAGGGGCACCAGTGAAACAGGCACCCGCGGTGATGGTGCTGGGTTGCACCAGCGGCGCCGGCAAGAGCTGGCTGGCCACGGCGCTGTGCCGCTGGTATGCGCGCCAGGGCCTGGCGGTCAAGCCGTTCAAGGCGCAGAACATGAGCAACCACGCCCGCGTGGTGGCGCTGGCCGGTGGCGAAGAGGGTGCCTGCGGCGAGATCGGCAGCGCGCAGTATTTCCAGGCCCTGGCCGCGCGCACCGTGCCCGAGGTGCGCATGAACCCGGTGCTGCTCAAACCCGAGGCCGACACGCGCAGCCAGGTGGTGCTGATGGGGCGGGTGCGGCCAGAGCTGACCGGCATGCCCTGGCGCGAGCGCAGCGCCGTGCTGTGGCCCACGGCGCGCGACGCGCTGGCGTCGCTGCAGGCCGACTGCGAACTGCTGGTGATCGAAGGCGCCGGCTCGCCGGCCGAGATCAACCTGGCGGCCGACGACTTCGTCAACACCTTCACCGCCCAGGCATCGCAGGCCGCGGGCCTGCTGCTGGCCGACATCGACCGCGGCGGCGCCTTCGCCCACCTGGCCGGCACCCACGCGCTGATGGACGCCCAGGTGCGCACGCAGTTGCGCGGCTTCGTGCTGAACCGCTTCCGTGGTGACGCGGCCCTGCTGGCCCCGGGCCCGCAGCGGCTGGAAGACCGCACCGGCGTGCCCACCTTGGCGGTGGTGCCGATGCTGCGCGAACACGGCCTGCCTGAGGAAGATGCCGTGCCCGCCGATGCCGAGGGGCCCGGCCCGCGCGTGGTGGTGCTGGCCACGCCGCATGCCAGCAACCTGGACGAGTTCGCGCCGCTGCGCACTGCGGGCGTGTCGCTGCGCTTCGTGCGCGATGCGCAGTCCATCACCGACGCCGACTGGCTGGTCCTGCCCGGCAGCAAGCACACGCTGGCCGACCTGGCCTGGCTGCGGGCGCAGCGGCTGGATGCCGCCATCGCTGGCCACGTGGCCGCCGGCAAGCCGGTGCTGGCGGTGTGCGGCGCGCTGCAGTGGCTGGGCCGGTCGATCGATGACCCGCTGGGGCTGGAAGGCGGCCGGCCGGCCTCGGCCAGCGGCCTGGGCCTGCTGCCGCTGGCCACGCGCTTTGCCCCAGCCAAGCAGCTGCGGCGGGTGCGGCGCCGGCTGGGCGCGCTGCAGGGCGCCTGGGCGCCGCTGGCGGGGCTGGAGCTGGACGGCTACGAGATCCACCTGGGCCAGACGGCCGCCGATGCGGCGCTCACGGACGCCGTGCCGGCCCAGCCCGGCCTGGGCTGGCAGCAAGGCCCGGTGCTGGCGCTGTACCTGCACGGGCTGTTCGAGAACCCGGCGGTGCTGCGGGCCTTGTTCGGTGCGCCGCGGGTGGCCGTCGACGACCCGCTGGACGCGGTGTTCGAGCGCCTGGCCGATGCGGTGGACGCGGCCTTCGCGCCCGGCGTGCTGATGGGCCTGCTGCGGCGCGGCTAGCCGGTCACCCGCCGCTCACCACCCCGCCTCGCGCCACCACACGGCCAGCGCCGCGCGCGCCAGCCGCCGCAGCACCGATTCGGGCTGCGCCTCGGTGACCACATGGCCGCGCCAGACCTGGCCGGCCAGCGCCTGCGGCCGGCCGTCGACCGTGTAGGTGACGCGGTAGACGGCATGCTCGGGCACGTGGCGGCCATCGACCTCGCGCGTGGCCACCGAGCCGCCGGCGGCCGCAGCCAGGCCGGGCGCCGGCAGCTGATGGCTGGCGTCGTGGGCGATGGCGCTGACCTGCAGGTCCAGCGCACTGCCGAAGCGGCCGTCGGGGTCGAAGCGGGCCTGCTGGCCGACGGCGATGCGCTTGAGGTCGGCCTCGCTCAGGTAGGCCTCGACCTGCCACTGGTCGGGGTTGACCACGGTGGCCAGCGGCTCGCG
>CALMIF010000400.1 GCA_937864045.1 uncultured Aquabacterium sp.
TGCGCCTGCTTGGCCTTGCTGGCCTTGGCCTTGAAGCGGTCGATGAAGCGCTGCAGATGGGCGATCTTTTCCTGCTGCTTGCCGAAGGCCGCCTGCGCCTGCTCCAGCCGCTCGGCGCGCATGGTCTCGAAGGCGGTGTAGTTGCCGCCATAACGCGTGAGCTGGGCGTTGTCCAGGTGCACCGTGACCGTGGTGATCGCGTCGAGGAACTCGCGGTCGTGGCTGATCACGATCATCAGCCCCTGGTAGCGCTTGAGCCAGCCTTCCAGCCAGACCAGGGCGTCCAGGTCCAGGTGGTTCGTGGGCTCGTCCAGCAGCAGCAGGTCGGCCGGGCACATCAGCGCGCGGGCCAGCTGCAGGCGCATGCGCCAGCCGCCCGAGAAGCTGTTGACCGGCGCGTCCAGCTGGTCGGTGCGGAAGCCCAGGCCCAGCAGCAGGGCCTGGGCCCGCGCGGGGGCGTCGAAGGTGCCGGCCTGCTCCAGCAGCACATAGGCCTCGGCGATGGCGTGGCCGTCTTCGGCGTCCTCGGCCGCGGCCAGCGCGGCGCGCGCCTCCATCAGCGGGATGTCGCCTTCCAGCACGAAGTCGGTCGCGCCCTGGCTGGTCTCGGGCATGTTCTGCGCCACCTCGCCCAGGCGCCAGGTGGGCGGCAGCTCCAGGTCGCCGGCGTCGGCCTGCAGCCGGTTGGCGATCAGCGAGAACAGGCTGGACTTGCCGGCGCCGTTGCGGCCGACCAGGCCCACCTTCTCGCCGGGGTTCAATGTGACGGTGGCGCCCTGCAACACCACCTTGACGCCGCGTCGCAGCGTCAGGTTCTTCATCTGGATCATGGGTTCAGGCCCGGGAAGGAAGGAGGGAGGCCAGCGCCTCGCGGGTCAGCAGCAGCACCTGGTCGTCAGCGGCGCTGGTGGGCAGCCACACCGCGTCCAGCTGGGGGAAGGCGGCCTCGAAGTGCGGTCGCTCGTGGCCGATCTCCAGCACCAGCACGCCGTCGGCGCTCAGCTGCGCCGGTGCCTGGGCCAGCAGGCTGCGGATGAAGTCCATGCCGTCGACACCGCCCGCCAAGGCCATGCCCGGCTCGGCGCGGAACTCCGGCGGCAACTGGTCCATCGACGTCTGGTTGACGTAGGGCGGGTTGCACAGGATCAGGTCGTAGACGCGGCCAGCGACCGCGCCCAGGCCGTCGCCCTGGTGCAGCGCGATGCGCTCGCCCAGGCCGTGGCGGTCGACATTGATGCGCGCCACCGCCAGCGCGTCGACGCTCAGGTCGGCGGCGTCCACCGTCACCTCGGGCCAGGCCATGGCCGCCAGCACGGCCAGGCTGCCATTGCCGGTGCACAGGTCCAGCACGGTGCGGGTGCGGTCGCTGAGCCAGGCGTCGATGCTGCCGTCGGCCAACGCCTCGGCGATCAGCGAGCGCGGGATGATGCAGCGGGCATCCACCGTGAACGGCACGCCCTGCAGCCAGGCCTCGCCGGTGAGGTAGGCCGTGGGCTGGCGGGTGGCAATGCGCTGCGCCACCAGGGCATGCACGGCCGCCAGGTGCGGGTCTTCGACCTCCAGCTCGGCATGCTCGTCCAGCGAATCCAGCGGCATGCCCAGGCGCCACAGCACCAGCCAGGCCGCCTCGTCGAAGGCGTTGGTCGTGCCCTGCCCAAAACAAACGCCCGCCTCGGAAAGGCGGGCGCTGCTGGCTTCGATCAGTTCGATCACGGTCATGTCAGCAATTGCTCCAGCGTGCGGCGGTAGATGTTGGTCAGCGGCGCCACGTCGGCCACGCGCACACATTCGTCGACCTTGTGGATCGTGGCGTTGATGGGGCCGAACTCGACGACCTGGGCGCAGACCGGCGCGATGAAGCGGCCGTCGCTGGTGCCGCCTGTCGTGCTGAGCACCGGGCGGATGCCGCACTCGGCTTGGATCGCGTCGCCCAGCGCCTGGCTCAGCGTGCCGGGGCGGGTGAGAAAGGGCGCGCCGTTCAGCGTCCAGGCGATGGTGGTCTCCAGGCCGTGGCGCGCCAGCACGGCGGCAAAGCGCGCCTTCAGGCTGTCGGGCGTGCTTTCGGTGGAGAAGCGCCAGTTGCAGTCCAGCACCACCGTGCCGGGGATGACGTTGGTGGCCCCGGTGCCGGCGTGCAGGTTGCTGACCTGCCACGTGGTCGGCGGGAAGTGGTCGTTGCCGGCGTCCCAGGTCATGGCCGCCAATTCGGCCAGGGCTGGCGCCAGCAGGTGCACCGGGTTGCGCGCCAGCTGCGGGTAGGCCACATGGCCCTGCACGCCGTGCACCGTCAGCTTCGCTGACAGCGAGCCACGGCGGCCGTTCTTCACCATGTCGCCCAGGCGGTCGACCGAGGTGGGCTCGCCGACGATGCAGCAGTCCAGCTGCTCGCCGCGCGCCTTGAGCCAGTCGACGACCTTCACCGTGCCGTCGACCGACGGGCCTTCCTCGTCGCTGGTCAGCAGCAGGGCCAGGCGGCCCGCGTGCTGCGGCCGGGCCTGCACGAACTGCTCGGCGGCCACCGTCATCGCGGCAATCGACGTCTTCATGTCGGCGGCGCCGCGGCCGAACAGGTGGCCGTCGCGGTGGCTGGGCACGAAGGGGTCGCTGGTCCAGGCGGCCAGCGGGCCGGGCGGCACCACGTCGGTGTGGCCCGCCAGCACCACGGTGGGCCCGGGGCGGCCACCGTCATGCACCGCCCACAGGTTGGTGACGCGGAAGTCGTCGGGGCCGCGCATCAGCGTCGTGCAGGTGAAGCCCAGCGGCGCCAGGCGGTCGGCCACCAGGGCCTGGCAGCCGGCGTCGGCCGGCGTCACCGAGGGGCGGGCGATCAACTGCTCCAGCAGGCGCAGCGTGTCCAGCGGGTCGTTCATCGTGCGGGGTCTGCTCAGTTCGTCAGCGGCGGGAAGCCGCCCGCCGGCGCACCGCTGGCCGCACCACGCCGGGGCGCGAAGCCCTCGGGGATCACGTCGATCACGAAGTCGGTGTATTCGGGCAGCTCGTCGTCCTCGGCTGGCTTGCGGGCTGCCGCGGCGGCACCGCGCGGCGCCGGCTCGGTGGTGTTCTCCAGGCGCCAGATCAGGTTGGTCACCGAGTCGGCATGCGCCAGGCCCTCGTCGCGGCTGATGCTGCCGTCGGCGACCATGCGCGCCAGCGCTTCCTCGAAGTTGCACGAGCCCTCGGCCAGCGACTTCTCCACCGCGTCCTTCACGCCGGCAAAGTCGCCCTGCTCGATCATCTCGGCCACCAGGTTGGTGTTCAGCAGCACCTCCACCGCCGGCAGCCGGCCGCCGGCCTCGGCGCGCAGCAGGCGCTGGCAGATGACGGCGCGCAGGCCCGCGGCCAGGTCACCCAGCAGCACCGGGCGCGCCTCGGGCGTGTAGAACGACAGGATGCGGCCCAGCGCATGGTGGCTGTTGTTGGCGTGCAGGGTGGCCAGCACCAGGTGGCCCGACAGCGCATAGCTCAGCGCCGCGCTCATGGTCTCGCGGTCGCGGATCTCGCCGATCAGGATGCAGTCGGGGCTCTGCCGCAGCGCGTTCTTCAGCGCGATCTGCAGGCTCTCGGTGTCGCGGCCCACCTCGCGCTGGTTGACCACGCATTTCTTGCTCTGGAACAGGAACTCGATCGGCTCCTCGATCGTCAGGATGTGGCCGGGCAGCGTGCGGTTGCGCAGCTCCAGCATGGCCGCCAGCGTGGTGCTCTTGCCCGAGCCGGTGGCGCCCACCATCAGGATCAGGCCGCGCTTCTCCAGCACCAGCTCGCCCAGCATCTCGGGCACGTTCAGCGTTTCCAGCGACGGGATCTGGTGCGGGATGTGGCGCACCACGCCGGCGATGGTGCCGCGCTGCCGGAACGCCGACAGCCGGAAGCTGCCCACCCGCTCCAGCGCCACCGCCAGGTTCAGCTCGCCGGTGTCGTCCAGCTCTTCCAGCTGCAGCGGGCTCAGCACCTCGGCCAGCAACTGGCGCGGCTGCTGCGGCGTCAGCACCTGGTCGGACAGCTGCAGCATCTGGCCGTGGATCTTGATCAGCACCGGCATGTTGGCCGACAGGAAGACGTCCGACGCCTGGCGCTCGGCCATCAGGCGCATGATCTTTTCCATGCGTCCGCTGGACATGTCAGCCTCTCGTCCGGCGGGTACGCCGGCCGATCCCCCGCGGGGATCGCGGGCCGGCTTGGGAGCGGCCCGGCGCTCGGCCCGCGCCGCTTCGACGAACGCTGGAGGCGGCCATGTTCAGGGCCGGAGCAGGTCGTTGATGCTCGTCTTGCTGCGCGTCTGCGCATCGACGCGCTTGACGATGATCGCCGCGTACATGCTGTAGTCCTGGCCGCTGGCGGTCTTCTTGGGCAGGTTGCCGCTGACCACCACGCTGCCGCTGGGCACGCGGCCGTAGCTGATCTCGCCGGTCTCGCGGTTGA
>CALMIF010000401.1 GCA_937864045.1 uncultured Aquabacterium sp.
TGGAGGCGCCGCGCGTCACCTTCCGCCAGGCCAGCTTCATCGAGGCCTCGATCACCACGCTGCAGGCCAAGCTGGTCGGCGCGTCGGTGTTCGTCGCGGTGGTCCTGTTCTTCTTCCTCGGCACGCTGCGGCCGACGGTGATCGCGCTGACGGCGATCCCGGTGTCGATCTTCATCACCGCGCTGGTGTTCCAGCAGTTCGGCCAGTCGATCAACACGATGACGCTGGGTGGCCTGGCGATCGCCATCGGCGGCCTGGTCGACGATGCGGTGGTCGGGGTGGAGAACGTGCTGCGGCGGCTGAAGGAGGACCGCACACGGCCGCCCGGCAGCCGGCTGCGCCCGGTGGAGGTGGTGGCCCGCGCGACGATGGAAGTGCGCTCGGCGATCCTGTACGCCACGGTGATCATCGTGCTGGTCTTCATCCCGCTGTTCGCACTGCCGGGGCTGGAGGGCAAGCTCTTCGTGCCGCTGGGCATCGCCTTCATCGTCTCGACGCTGGCCTCGCTGGTGGTGTCGGTCACCGTCACGCCGGTGCTGGCGGTGGCCCTGCTGCCGCGCATGCGGCACCTGGACCACGGCGACACCCGGGTGCTGGCCTGGCTGAAGGCGCGCTACCGCGGCGGCCTGCAGGCCGTGTTGCGCCGACCGCGCGCCGCACTGGCCGCCGCCGCCGTGGCGGTGGTGGCGGCGGCCGCGGCCGTGCCCTTCTTTCCGACCACCTTCCTGCCGCCGTTCAACGAGGGCACGCTGCTGATCGGCCTGCGCCTGAACCCGGGCGTGACGCTGCAGGAGAGTGCGGCGGTGGCGCGCCAGGCCGAGACCCTGGTGCGCCAGGTGCCCGAGGTGACGCACGTGGGGCGCCGAAGCGGCCGGGCCGAACTGGACGAGCACGCCGAGGGCGTGCACGTCAGCGAGCTCGACGTGGGCATCGTGCCCGCGGCCGCCCTGGGCCGGTCGATGGACGCGGTCAAGGCCGACATCCGGGCACGGCTGGTCAACCTGCCGGCGGCCATCGAGATCGGCCAGCCCATCTCGCACCGCATCGACCACATGCTCTCGGGCGTGCGCTCGCAGATCGCGGTGAAGCTCTACGGCGAGGACCTGGACACGCTGCGTGCCCAGGCCGACGCGCTGCGCCAGCGCCTGGCCACGGTCCCGGGCATCGCCGACCTGGCGGTGGAGAAGCATGTGCTCGCGCCGCAGGTGAAGGTGCGCATCGACCACGCCGCCGCCGCCCGGTACGGCGTGCCTGCACCCCAGGTGCTGGCCACGCTGCAAAGCCTGGTCGAGGGCGAGAAGATCACCCAGATCGTCGAGGGCGGACGGCGCTTCGCGCTGGTGCTGCGGCTGCCGGAGCAGGCCCGCAGCATCGACGGGCTGCGCCAGCTGCTGATCGAGACGCCGACCGGCCGCATTCCGCTGGCCCGCCTGGCGACGATCGAGGAAGGCGACGGCCCGAACCAGATCAGCCGCGACGACGGCCGGCGCCGCATCGTGCTGTCGGCCAACGCCTCCGGGCGCGCCCTGTCGGACATCGTCGCCGACATCCGCCAGGTGGTGGCGGCCACGGCGCTGCCCGAGGGCATGTTCATCACCCTGGGCGGCCAGTTCCAGGCGCAGGAGCAGGCCTCGCGCCTGGTGGGGCTGCTGTCGATCGTCTCCCTGGTGCTGATGTTCGTGGTGCTGTACAGCCGCTACCGCTCGGCCACGCTGTCGGTGCTGATCATGGCGAACATCCCGCTGGCCCTGGTCGGCGCGGTGCTCGGGCTGTGGCTGTCGGGCCAGCCGCTGTCGGTGGCAGCCCTGGTCGGCTTCATCACGCTGGCCGGCATCTCGGTGCGCAACGGCATCCTCAAGGTCAGCCACTACGTCAACCTGATGCGCTTCGAGGGCGAGGCCTTCGACATCCGCATGATCGTGCGCGGCTCGCTGGAGCGGCTGAGCCCGGTGCTGATGACCGCGCTGGTCACCGCCCTCGCCCTGGCGCCCCTGCTGTTCGAGGCCGAGCGCCCCGGCACCGAGGTGCTGCACCCGGTGGCGGTGGTGATCTTCTGCGGCCTGGTCAGCGCCACCCTGCTCGACACCTTCCTCACGCCGGCGCTGTTCTGGCTGTTCGGCCGCCGCGCCGCCGAACGCCTGGTGGCCGACCGCGACGCCGGGGCCCTGTGAGCCCGGTCAGCGCCATACCCCGCCCTGCCTTCCGCCTCGCCAACCCGATCCACGGTTCCAACCCGAAGAGGACGCCCATGCCACTGCAAGCCCGCACGCCCGTCACCCACCCGGCCAGCCGCCTGGCCACCGCCCTGGCCGCCGCCCTGGTGTCCACCGTGATCGCCGCCGGCAGCGCCCGCGCCGCCGACAAGGGCCACGACCATGCCCACGCCCACCAGCCGCTGCACGGCGGCGTGGTGGTCGAGGTCCGGGACATCGACTACGAACTGGTCGCCCGGCCCACCCTGCTGCAGCTGCACCTGCGGGACCACGGCAAGCCGGTCGACGTGGCCCGGGCCGGCGCGCGGCTCACCCTGCTGACCGGCAGCCACCGCCAGGAGGTCGAGCTCAAGCCCGCCGGCAACCGGCTCGAAGCCAGCGGCAGCTTCCAGGTCGGCCCCGGCAGCAAGGCCGTCGCGGTCGTCACCGTCGACGGCAAGCCCGCCAGCGTGCGCTTCAGCCTGCCCTGACCCCGGGGCCGGTCCACCGGATGCCGTGTCTCAACGCAGGATGGCGGCGAAGAAGGCCGCCAGGTCGCCGAAGGCATCCAGCGGCAGCACGTTCGCCACGTACTGGTCCGGGCGCACCACCACCATGCAGCCGCGCTCGCGGTCGATGCCGCGCAGGTCGAAGATGTCGCCCAGGCCCTTGTGGTCGACGCAGAAGATCTTCTCGTGGTCCTGCAGGCCCAGCCGGCCGGTGCGCGGCTTCAGCAGCGCGGGCATGTGCGCGTAGTCCAGCTGGTCGAAGGTGGGCTGGAAGACGGCGCGCAGGTCGATCACCGCATCCGCGTCCTCGCCGGGGCGGGTGTGGCGCACGACTGGCGAGCCGGGGTCGCGCGCCAGCCAGTCGGCCAGCCGGCACAGGGCCGAGCCGGGGGCGCCGGTGTCGCCCCGGCCGGCAAAGGCATAGAGGCGCCAGCGCGCATCGGCCTCGGCGACGTGGCCCAGCTGCATCTGCATCGCATCGGCCAGGCGCACCACCGGCGCCGAATGGAAGCGCCGGCCGATCTCCAGCCCCCGGGCCAGCGCCTGGTGCGTGCCCGGCGCGAACAGCGCCGAGGCGTCGTACTTCACCGCCGTGCCGCCGGTGAACTCCAGGTTCTGCTTGAACTGGCGGATGATGCGCGGCTCTTCCGTGCCGTCGCGCTCGGCCTGGGTGGTGGGCGCCGACATGATGCGCGACCACTGGTGGTCGGTCTCCACCAGGCGCCGGGCCTCGGTCAGGCGCTCGGTCGAATAGCTGCGCAGCAGGCGCGCATCGGCGCGCCCCTGCAGCACATGCACCAGCTTCCAGCCCAGGTTGAAGGTGTCCTGCATCGACACGTTCATGCCCTGGCCGGCCTTGGGCGAATGGGTGTGGCAGGCGTCGCCCGCGGTGAACACGCGCGGGTTGCGG
>CALMIF010000402.1 GCA_937864045.1 uncultured Aquabacterium sp.
TCGACGACGTCGAGCTCGCTGTTCAGGCTCTTGCCGTCCTCGACGGTGATCACGCCTTCCTTGCCGACCTTGTCCATCGCGCTGGCGATGATGGTGCCGACTTCCTCGTCGCTGTTGGCCGAGATCGTGCCGACCTGGGCGATTTCCTTCGAGGTGGTGGTGGCCTTGGACTGCTTCTTCAGCTCGGCGACCAGGGCGATGACCGCCTTGTCGATGCCGCGCTTCAGGTCCATCGGGTTCATGCCGGCGGCCACGTACTTCATGCCTTCGCGCACGATGGCCTGGGCCAGCACGGTGGCGGTGGTGGTGCCGTCACCGGCGTTGTCGCTGGTCTTGGAAGCGACTTCCTTGACCATCTGCGCGCCCATGTTCTGGAGCTTGTCCTTCAGCTCGATCTCCTTGGCCACCGACACACCGTCCTTGGTGACGGTGGGGGCGCCGAACGAGCGCTCGAGCACCACGTTGCGGCCCTTGGGGCCCAGGGTGACCTTGACCGCGTTGGCCAGGACGTTCACGCCCTCGACCATGCGCACGCGGGCGTCGGAACCAAAGATGACGTCTTTTGCTGCCATGTGTATCTCTCTGAAATCTGGGGAAGGTTGGACCGGCTTGGCTTACTTCGCGACGACGGCGAAGAGGTCTTCCTCGCGCATCACCAGCAGCTCGTCGCCATCGACCTTGACGGTCTGGCCCGAGTACTTGCCGAACAGCACGCGGTCGCCGACGGCCACGTTCAGGGCGATGAAGTCACCCTTGTCGTTGCGCTTGCCCGGACCGACGGCCAGGACTTCACCCTGGTCGGGCTTCTCGGCGGCGTTGTCGGGGATGACGATGCCCGAGGCGGTCTTGGTTTCTTGCTCGAGGCGCTTGACGATCACGCGATCGTGCAAAGGACGAAGTTTCATCGTATCTCCTGGGAGTTCAGTGAAGGATCAGCTTGGAACAGCGGGCGCCTGGGGCACCCATGCACATGCTTGAAACCGGGCCGGCAAGGCCGTTCCGGTTTGTTAGCACTCAGCAGCTGTGAGTGCTAGCAACGGAATTATAGGGGCCGATCCCGCTGATTCAAGGGAGCCGCAGACCTCAGGGTTTCCACTGGGTGGTGGCGGCGGCCGCCCGCCGCCGGGCGCGCTGGTCAGCGCGTGCTCAGCGTCAGGTTGACCGCCGGCACCCAGGCCGCGTCGCCCTCGCCCGAGAGCCGCAGCTTGGGCGCGGCCAGGAAGAGCCGCTCGCTGGGTAGGCCCTGGGCGATCAGCGCGTCGCGCACGGCCAGGCCGCGCTGCAGGGCCAGCTCGCGCATCGTGTCGTCGGTGACGGTGATGCCGGCCAGCAGCCGCTGTTCCATCTCGGCCGGCGGGATGTCCTTGAGCTGGTTGATCAGGTTGCGCGGGCGGTCGGGCAGCGGCGTCTGCTGGTACAGGCGCTTGAGCGCGGCGGCGCGCTCGGCGGCGCCGGGCGGCAGCGCAGCGGGGGCGCTGGCGGCGGAGGCGGGCTGGGCGGCCGCCGGCGCCGCGCGCTGGCGCTCGCGCCGCGCCTCGGCGGCGATGCGCTCGTCCAGCAGGCTGCGCCGCGCCTCGTCGCGCTCGGACACGGTGTCGGCCGCGCCGGTCACCGTCATCATCAAGCCGGGGCGGTCGGCCAGGGCCTTGGCCACCTTGTCCAGCGCCTGGCGGCCGGTGTCGGTGACGCGGGCGGTGCCGGGGGCGAACGGCACCTGGCTCAGGTCATCCGCGCCGCCGCCCGACAGCAGGGCGAAGGGCGCCGTCAGCGCCTTGGTCAGCAGGTTGACGATGACTTTCCAGATGATGCCGGCGACGCTGAACTGCGGGTCGTTCAGGGTGCCGCTGACCGGCAGGTTGATGTCGATCACGCCGTTGCGGTCCTTCAGCAGGGCCACCGCCAGCAGCACCGGCAGCTGGGTGGCGCTGGGCGACTCGACCTTCTCGCCGAAGGTCAGCTGGTTCAGGATCACCTGGTTCTTCGCGTCGAGCTTGCCGTCGGCGTCGATCCGGTAGCTCACGTCCATGCTGAGTTTGCCGCGCTCGATGGCGTAGCCGGCGTACTTGCCGGCATAGGGCGACAGCGGCGCCAGTTCCAGGTCGGTGGCGCGGGCGCGGATGTCCAGCGCCAGCGGTTGGGCAGTGGGGTTGAGCTGGCCGCTGATGTCCAGCAGGGCGGTGTCGGCGGCGCGGCCGCGCAGGCTGATCGTCGCCATCTCGCGCGTGCCCGATCGGATGGTGCCGATGCTGCCGTTCAGCTCGGTCAGGCGTGCGCTGTAGTTGGGGCGGATGAAGCGGTCGCTGAAGTCGACGCGGCCGTTGCGCAGCGTGGTCTGGCCGATCTCCAGGTCGAGCGGCAGGCCAGCCTCGGCGGTGGCGCTGCTGGGGGCCGACGCCGCCGACGCCGGCGCGGCGGCGACCTGGGCGGGCGCCGGGGCGGCGCTGGCCGGCGCCGATGCCGCATCGGCTGGCGCGGCCGCCACGTCCTGCAGATTGAAGCGGCCCTGCTCGGTGATCACCAGGCGGCTGAAGAAATCGTCGAGCGCCAACTCGCCCACCACGACCCGCGGCCTGGCCGGTGGCGCGATGGTGGCCGAGACGCCCCGCAGCGCCAGCGTCTGCCAGCTCAGCAGTTCGCTGCCGGCGCGGTCGCCGGCACGCTCGCCAGGATCGGGCCGTGTGTGCACCAGCACCTCGGTCAGCTGCAGGTCGCCGTCGCTGCGCACCGTCCAGCCGGCCGGCGTGCTGGCGGCGCGCAGCTGCAGGGCCAGGCTGCCATCGGCATGCAGCAGCCGGGCGGGCAGGGCGTCGCCGGCATAGGCGGTGAACAGGTGCAGCGGCAGCCGCGCCAGGGTCAGCTTGCCCTCGGCCATCTGGGGCGCCAGACCGAACCGGCCGTTCCAGTCGACCTGGCCGCGCTCGGGCCGGCCGTCGACCGCGGCGCCGGGCGGCGCGGCAGCGCCGATGCTGGCCGACACCTGCAGCCGCGGCAGCGGCGCACGGCGGTCAGCGCCGGCCGGCCACACGAAGCCCTGCAGCCGCACCTTCAGCGCCGACAGATCGGCCCGCAGCGGCGCGCCGGCGGTGGCGGCTGCAGCATCGGTCCAGCCGATGCGACCGCCCTGCAATTGCAGATCCTGCAGGCGCACCTGCCACCCGGGCTCGGCGGTGCCCTTGTCGGCCGCGGCCTTGGTCTTGGCTGCGGGCTTGGCCGGCGGCGCTGTGGCCAGCCAGGCCGACAGGTCGATCCGGCCATCGGCCTGGCGCGCCACCGCCGCCTGCGGCTGGTCGATCAGCAGCTTGCCCAGCGTCACCTGCCGGGCTGACAGGTCCAGGGCCACGCCGCTGGCCTGCAGGCGCTTCAGCCCGGCCAGCAGCGCCGCGCCGCGGCCGGCACCGTCGCGCAATTGCAGGTCGCGCAACGTGGCTTCGTCGACCGCCACGGTCAGCGCGGCGGGCTCGGCGGCCCAGTCCATCTTCGCCTTGACGCCGAGTTGGCCGGCCAGCCGCGGCTTCAGCGCCCCGGCCAGGTAGGGCGTGAACAGGCCCAGGTCCGGCGCATCGAGCGCCAGCGCCAGCGCGGCCTGGCGGTCGTTGGCCTGGCCGTCGATGGCGATGGTGGCGGCCGTGGGGCCGTCGGCGCCACCGCTGTGCAGCGTGGCCTTCAACACCACCGGCAGCGGCGGCGGTGCGGGCCAGCGCAGCCCCTGCGTCTGCAGCGACAGATCGGTCAGCGTGAAGCTGGCGGCCGGCTTCAGGGCGGCGTCTTTCCAGCGCAGCTCGGCGCCGTTGACCTGCAGGCCGTCCAGCGACAGCGCCCAGGCGTCGGCAGCGGCGGGGACGGGCGCCGATCCCGCCGCCGATCCCGCCGCCGCCGGGGCCGGCGGCGTTGCGCTGTCCGGCCCCGCCAGCCGCTGCAGGTTCAGCCGCCCCTGCGCATCGCGGCTGAGGTCCAGCGCCAGCCCGTCGATGGCCAGCGGCCCCAGCGCCACCTTGCGCGCCAGCGGCTGCACGTCGCGCAGCTCCAGCGTCAATGCAGACCAGGCGGCCAGCGGCGCGCCGTCGGGCTCGGCCACAGCCAGGTCACGCAGGGCGATGCGGCCTTTCAGCGCGACTTCCGGTTGGCCCGTCGGCGGCAGGCTGAAGTGCAGGCCCAGCTGGCTGTCGACGCGCCCGCGCTGCACCCGCACCGGCAGGCTGGCCGGCAGGTAGGGCAGCCAGGGCGCCAGGTCCAGGCCGTCGAAGGCCAGCTGCAGGTCGCCACGGCGGGTGGCGGCGAAGGGCAGGCTTTGCGCGCCGGTGTCGAAGGGCGTGCCGTTCAGGCGGAAGGCCAGCCGCGGCTGGGTGTGGATCTCGACGTGGCTGGGCAGGTTCGACAGGAAGGGCAGGGTCAGCGTCAGCGCCTGCACCGCATGCACCTTGGCCACCGGTCGGTCGTCGACGCGCAACTCGGCATCGCGCAGCGCCAGGTTGTAGAGCGCAAAGCGCGCCGGTTCCGCATCAGGCTGCGCGGCCGACGGCGTGCTGAAGCGGGCGATCAGGTCGTCGATGTCGTAGTGGCCCTCGGCGGTGCGCGTCAGGCGCGCGCGCAGGCCGTCGATGGCCAGCGCCTCGATCACCGGCGCGCGGTGGCGCAGCGACTGGCCCAGCGCCAGGTCGGCCTGGATCTGGCGGATGGCCAGCAACGGCTCGCCGCCGGCGGTCCCGGCCGCCGGGCCGATGCGCAGGTCCTGCAGTTCGACGGCGAACTGCAGCGGGTCGAAGCGGGCGCCGGCCAGGCTGACCGGCCGGCCCAGCGCCTTGCCCAGCTGCACCGGCACCTGCGCCACCAGCAGCGCCGGCACGCCCCACCAGGCGGCGGCCGCCAGTGCGGCCAGCACCAGCATCAGGATGGCGACACGCCGGGCCCAGCGGCGGGGGCCGGAAGCCGGCTGCGGGGCGGGGACTGCTGCGGTCACGGGAGAAACGCCGGCGTGCGGTCGGCTTCAATCGGGCAGAGTGTCGTCGTCGTCGCGCCCGGGCGGCACCTCGACGCGGTAGCTTTCATTCGCCCAGGCGCCCAGGTCGACACCGCGGCAGCGCTCGCTGCAGAAGGGCCGCCAGGGGTTGGACGCGGCGAAGACCGCGGGCCGCCTGCAGGTGGGGCAGGGCACGCGGCGCGGCTCGGGGCTGGCGCTGGTCTCGCTCATGCGCACAAGGCCAGTTCGAACGGCATGTCCACCGGCGCCGGCCGCAGCCGGCCTTCGGCGTCGGACTTCAGCAGCCGCACCTGCACCATCAGCCGGTGGCCGGTGATCTCGGGCACCAGCCCGTCGCTGGCATCGATGCGCAGGCGCAGCAGCTGGTAGCTGCGGCCCTGCGGCAGGCTCTGCTGGAACTGCCCGCCCTGGCTGACCACCTTGTGCGGCACGCCGGCATCGCGCACCAGGCCCAGCAGCAGGTGCAGGGCCTGGGCCAGCGGCTCCAGCGTCGCCACCCAGCCCACCAAGTCGGCACGCCGGCTGGCCGGCGCATGCTGCTGCCAGGCGTAGTACGCCGGCAGGTCGAATTCGCAGGTGCCGCCGGGGATGCCGATGCGGCTCTTCACGCTGTTGAGCCACTCGTGGCCGGCCAGGGCCTGGCCGGCCTTGCCGGGCTGATGGTTCAGTGCCTGGAAGGCGGCATCGATGCGGCCGATCACGCCGTCCAGCGCGGCCTGCGACACCTGCGGGTTGCTCCGGTAGGCCACCAGCTGGGCCTTGTGGCGTTCCAGTTCCTTCAGCAGGTCGCTCTTCAGGTCGGCGCGGGCCGCCACCTCCATGATCTCGAACATCGTGACCAGGGCGAAGTGGTGGTCGACCGCGGCATCGCGCGGCAGCAGCTGACCCAGCCGGTCAAACAGGTGCTCCAGCCGGAGCATCGTGCGGATGCTCTCGTTGAAGGGGTATTCGTACAGGACCAAGGCGCTTCCTCGTGGCTCGCACCGCGGCAGGCCACGGCCGGCTCGGGACGGATCCGGACGATTGTTCCACAGCACCCCTGGCCGGCCGCGTGCCGGCGTGCCGCTTTCAGCCGGTTGCGCCGCCGAACCAGCCGTGCCACAGCCGGCCCACGACCGCAGCCAGCTGCGCAGGGCTCAAGCCGTCGTTGTGGACCACGGCGTCGGCGATGGTGCGGCGCTGGGCGCGGCCCAGCTGCAGGCCGATCACGCGCCGCACCTCGGCCTCGGCCCAGCCCGAGCGGGCCATCACCCGCTGCACCTGGGTCTCGGTGCTGCAGTCGACCACCAGGATGCGGTCGCAGCCATGGCGCCAGTGGCTGGTGGCGTTGAGCAGGGGCACGTCGAAGACCACCACGCCGTCACCGGCGGCCGCCGCCTGGCGCTGGGCTTCAGCGCCGATCATCGGATGCAGGATGGCCTCGAGCGCCCGCTTGGCGTCGGGGTCGCTGAACACCAGGCTGCGCATGCGGCTGCGGTCGAGGGCGCCGCTGGCGTCGGCCACGTCGTCGCCGAAGCGCGCCCGCAGCGCCGGCATCGCCGCGCCACCGGGGGCGGTCAGGCCATGGGCGATGGCGTCGGTGTCGACCAGGGTGGCGCCGTGGCCCACCAGCAACTGCGACACCGTGCTCTTGCCGCTGCCGATGCCCCCGGTCAGGCCGATCGTTTTGACCCCTCGCCGACCGGGTCCGTTCGGCGATCCCCCGAGGGGATCGCGGGCCGGCTTGGGAGCGGCCCGGCGCTCGTCCCGCGCTGCGTCGTCGTGCGCCGTCATGGCAGCAGCCCCTGCAGCTGCTGCCCGAAGAACAGCGCGCAGACACCGCCGCCGGCCAGGTAGGGCCCGAACGGAATCGGCACGTTGCGGCCATGGCCACGCGCCACGATCATGAACACGCCCACCGCCGCACCCACCGCCGACGACAGCAGGATGATCGCCGGCAGCGCCTGCCAGCCCAGCAGTGCGCCCAGGCCGGCCAGCAGCTTGAAGTCGCCTTCGGCCATGCCCTGCACGCCGCGCACCAGCTTGTAGGTCCAGGCGACGAACCAGAGGCTGAAGTAGCCGAAGAAGGCGCCCAGGGCGGCATCGGCCAGCGTCACCGGAATCCAGCGCTGCCAGGCGGCCACCAGGCCCAGGCCGATCAGCGGCAGGGTCAGATCGTCGGGCAGCAGGGTGGTGTCCAGGTCGATGAAGGCGGCGGCCACCAGCAGGGCCAGCGCGGCGCAGTACACCGCGGCGGCGGCCGTGGGGCCGGCCTGCACGGCAGCGGCCGCGAACAGCGCACCGGTGAGCGCCTCGACAATGGGGTAGCGCGCCGAGATGCGCGTGCCGCAGCCCGCGCACTTGCCGCCCAGGCGCAGCCAGCCCAGCAGGGGGATGTTCTCGTGCCAGGCCAGCGTGTGGCCGCACTGCGGGCAGCGCGAGCGCGGCTTGGACAGGCTCATCGCCGGCAGCGCTGCCACGTCGGCGGCCAGCGCTTCTCCCTGGCGCGCCAGCTCGGCCGTGCGTGCGGGGCGGTCTCCCAGCACCCGGGTCATCGCCGCCTCATCCTGCAGGTAGCCGGCGGCGTCACCCAGCCAGTCACGTTCCAGCAGCTGCGGCAGGCGGTGGATCACCACGTTCAGGAAGCTGCCGATCGCCAGCCCCAGCACGCCCAGCACCCAGGGTGACAGCCAGACCTCCGGCGGCAGCATCCCCACGGCGTCAGACCACCTGGCCGATCTTGAAGATCGGCAGGTACATGGCCACCACGATGCCGCCGATCACCGTGCCCAGCACCACGATGATGATCGGCTCCATCAGGCTGGACAGGCCCTTGACCATGTCGTCGACCTCGTCCTCGTAGAACTCGGCGGCCTTGGCCAGCATGTGGTCCAGCGAGCCGGATTCCTCGCCGATGGAGGACATCTGGATGACCATGTTCGGGAACACGCCGGTGCTCTGCATGGCCGTGGTCAGCGCGCTGCCGGTGGACACGTCGCGCTGGATCTTCTGCGTGGCCTCGCCGTACACCGCATTGCCCGCGGCGCCGCCCACCGAATCGAGCGCCTCCACCAGGGGCACGCCGGCGGCGAACATGGTCGACAGCGTGCGCGTCCAGCGTGCGATCACCGACTTGTTGATCAGCCCGCCGAACACGGGAATGCGCAGCAGCAGCCGGTCCATCACCATCTGCATCTTCACCGACCGCTTCCAGGTCTGCATGAACATGTAGCCGCCGCCGGCCATCACCCCGAAGATCACCGGCCACCAGGCGACGAAGAACTCCGACATCGCGATCACCAGCAGCGTGGGCGCCGGCAGGTCGGCGCCGAAGGAACTGAACACCTCCTTGAAGGCCGGGATCACCTTGATCATGATGACCACCACCACCAGGAAGGCGACCACCAGCACCGCGATCGGGTACATCAGGGCCGACTTGATCTTGCTCTTGATGGCCAGCGTCTTCTCCTGGTAGAGCGCCAGGCGTTCGAGCAACTGCTCCAGGATGCCGCCGGCCTCACCGGCCTCGACCAGGTTGCAGTACAGCGCGTCGAAGTGCATCGGGTGCTTGCGGAACGCCGCCGACAGGCTGGTGCCGGTCTCGACGTCGGCGCGGATGTCGCCCAGCAGCTTGGTCAGCCGCGCGTTGGTGGCACCGCGGCCGACGATGTCGAATGCCTGCAGCAGCGGCACGCCGGCCTTCATCATCGTGGCCAGCTGGCGCGTGAACAGCGCAATGTCCTTGGGCTTGATCGAGCTGCCGCCCCTGGAGCGGCGCTTCTTCACCTTGGTCAGCAGGATGCCCTGGCGGCGCAGGCTGGCATTGACCTGGGCCTCGCCGCCGGCGCGGATCTCGCCACGGACGATCTTGCCGTTCTTGTCCTTGCCTTCCCACTCGAAGACCAGTTCCTTGACGTTTCTTGCGGCTGATGCAGTCGCCATGCGGGCTCCGGATCAAACAGGGTCGGGCTGCGCTCGGCGCACGGCGCACGACCGGAGGGGACGGGGAAAGGCGAGGGTGCGCATCACTGGTTGGTCACCGCGATGATCTCTTCCAGCGTCGTCACGCCCTGGCGCACCTTGACCAGGCCGGACTGGCGCAGGTCGCGCACGCCGTCGCGCTGGGCCTGCTCGGCGATGTCCATGGCCGTGCCCTCGCTGAGGATGATGCGCTGGATGGCCTCGCTCATCGGCATCACCTGGTACACGCCGACGCGGCCCTTGTAGCCGCCGTTGCAACTGGTGCAGCCCACGGCACGAAAGGGGCGCCAGGAGCCGTCCAGGTCCTCGGCCACGTAGCCGGCGCGCAGCATCGCCTCGCGCGGGTAGTCGGCCGGCGTCTTGCAGTTCTCGCACAGCCGCCGCGCCAGGCGCTGCGCGGTGATCAGGATCACGCTGGAGGCGATGTTGAACGGCGCCACCCCCATGTTCAGCAGCCGCGTCAGCGTCGTCGGCGCGTCGTTGGTGTGCAGCGTGCTCATCACCATGTGGCCGGTCTGCGCGGCCTTGATCGCGATGTCGGCCGTCTCCAGGTCGCGGATCTCGCCGACCATGATGATGTCCGGGTCCTGGCGCAGGAAGGACTTCAGCGCGGCCGAGAAGGTCAGTCCGGCGCGGTCGTTGACGTTGACCTGGTTGACGCCGGGCAGGTTGATTTCGGCCGGGTCCTCCACGGTGGAGATGTTCACGCCCGGCTGGTTCAGCAGGTTCAGGCAGGTGTAGAGCGACACCGTCTTGCCCGAGCCGGTGGGGCCGGTGACCAGCACCATGCCGTAGGGCCGCATGATGGCCGCCAGCAGCCGCTCCTTCTCGATCTTCTCGTAGCCCAGGGCCTCGATGCCGACCTTGGCCGACGACGGATCGAGGATCCGGATCACGATCTTCTCGCCGAACAGCGTGGGCAGGGTCGACACGCGGAAGTCGATCGCCTTGCTGCCGAACTTCATCTTCATGCGGCCGTCCTGCGGCACGCGCTTCTCGGCGATGTCCAGCCGGCTGATGACCTTGATGCGCGAGGCCAGCTTCTCCTTGATCGCCAGCGGCGGCTGGGTGATCTCGCGGAGTTCGCCGTCGACGCGGAAGCGCACCCGGTAGTGGTACTCGTAGGGCTCGAAGTGCAGGTCGGAGGCGCGCAGGTTGATCGCGTCCACCAGCATCTTCTGCAGGAAGCGCACCACGGGTGCGTCCTC
>CALMIF010000403.1 GCA_937864045.1 uncultured Aquabacterium sp.
GTGGTGTGGTCGCGCCCGCCGAACAGCTCGCCGATCTCGGGCAGGCTCTTCTGCGTCATCTCCTTGGCCAGGTACATCGCGATCTGGCGCGGCTTGGCGATGGAAGCCGGCCGCTTCTTGCTGTACATGTCGGCGATCTTGATCTTGTAGAAGTCGGCCACCGTCTTCTGGATGTTCTCCACCGAGATCTGCCGGTTCTGGATCGACAGCAGGTCCTTCAGCGCCTCGCGCGCGAGGTTGATGTTGATGTCCTTGTGGCTGAAGCGGCTGTAGGCCAGCACCTTGCGCAGCGCACCTTCGAGCTCACGCACGTTGGCACGCACGTTCTTGGCCACGAAGAAGGCCACGTCCTCGGGCATCTCGGCACCCTCGGCCAGCGCCTTGCGGATCAGGATGGCCACGCGCATTTCCAGCTCGGGCGGCTCGATGGCCACCGTCAGCCCGGCGTCGAAGCGGCTGGTCAGCCGCTCGTCGATGTCCACCAGCCCCTTGGGGTAGGTGTCGCTGGTCATGATGATGTGCGCCCGCTTGGCCAGCAGCGCCTCGAAGGCGTTGAAGAACTCCTCCTGTGTGCGGTCCTTGCCGGCGAAGAACTGCACGTCGTCGATCAGCAGCAGGTCCAGCGAGTGGTACTTGGCCTTGAGCTCGTCAAAGGTCTTGCGCTGGTAGTTCTTCACCACGTCGCTGATGAACTGCTCGGCATGCAGGTACAGCACGCGGGCATCGGGCTTGTCGCGCAGCAGCGCATTGCCCACGGCATGGATCAGGTGCGTCTTGCCCAGGCCCACGCCGCCGTAGATGAACAGCGGGTTGTACATGACGCCCGGCGCGCCGGCCACATGCAGCGCGGCGGTGCGGGCCATCTGGTTGGCGCGGCCGGCGACGAGGGTGTCGAAGGTCAGCGCGGTGTTCAGCTTGTGGCTGTTGGCCGCCGGCGGCAGGTGCTGGGGGCCGGGCATGCCGGTGGGCGCAGTGGCGGCGGGTCGCTCGCCTGGCACCGGTGAGGCGGCCGGGCTGGCGCGCACGCTGGCCGAGGCCGGCAGCACCTGGCCGTTCAGCAGCGCGGCGGCGCGCAGCGGACCGTTGGCCGCCGCCGGCCGCGGCGGCGGTGCCTCGCGCGCGGCCAGCGTCAGCTCCAGTCGCACCGGCCGGCCGGCCAGCTCGCTGAGGATGTTCTCGATACGGTGGGCGTACTGCGAGCGGATCCAGTCCAGCTTGAAGCGGTTGGGCACGCGCACCTGGGCCACGGCGCCGCCTGCACCATCGTCGACCAGTTCGGCCGGCGGCAGGGCGCGGATCCAGGTGTTGTATTGCTGTTCGGGCAGTTCGGTCGCGAGCTGGTCGCAACCCCGCTGCCACAGGTCAGGGCTCATTGTGGACAAGTTCTTCTGTGAGCAGCCGCATTGTAGGCCCCGCAGGGCCCCGCCGGCACGGTTATCCACAGTCGTGCGGCAGCCCTCCATGCACCCGCACAGCCACGGTTTGTGGTGCAAGTGTTTGACCGCAAAGGGTGTTTTTGCTCTAATCGTGGGTTTCCCCAATTTCGGGGTTCGACCGACAGCGCCGAACAAGCACGGTGCTGCGCCCAGCAACACCCCCGAAGGACATCACCATGAAGCGCACCTACCAGCCCTCCAAGACGCGCCGCGCCCGCACGCACGGCTTCCTGGTCCGCATGAAGACCCGTGGCGGCCGCGCCGTGATCAACGCCCGCCGGGCCAAGGGCCGCAAGCGCCTGTCGCAGGTCTGATCCCTGCGGCTGCGGCATCCCTGTCGCGACGCTGTCCTGGCACTGCCACCACAGGCCATGGTCGGGCGCATCCTGCGATCGGCCGACTTCCAGCGGGTGCTGGGCACACCGCCCCGCTCGCGGAGTGCGCACTTCGCCGCACACCACGTGGCGGCGTGGCCCAGCGTGCCTGCCAAGCCCCGCGCCAAAGCGGCTGCGCCAGAGTTATCCACAGGTGATGCACCCAGTTGCCCACCGGTTGTGGATGAGTCGCATGACGGGCCGCCCCAGCCACCCCTGCAAGGCCGCTGGCTGGGCATGGTCGTGCCCAAGAAGCACGCCCGCCGGGCCGTCACCCGCAACCTCATCAAGCGGCAGATGCGCGCGCTGATGGACAGCGCGGGTGCAGGCCTGCCGGACGGCTTGTGGGTGTTGCGGCTGAAGGCGCCGTTCGACCGCAAGGTCTACACCAGCCCCGCTTCGGCGCAGCTGCTGCAGGCTGCGCGTGACGAACTGCAACTGCTGTTGCAGCGCGCTCTCGCGCCGCGGCGCTGAGCCACCCGCCGTGCCCGCCACCGCCCCCGGTTTGCTGCAGGGCCTGCAGGACCTGCCGCGCCAGGTTCTGCTGGGCCTGGTGCGCGGCTACCGCCTGCTGCTCAAGCCCTGGCTGGGCAACGTCTGCCGGTTCGAGCCCACCTGCTCGGCCTACGCCCTGGGCGCGCTGCAGCAGCATGGCGCTGCGGCCGGCAGCTACCTGGCCGTGCGCCGCATCCTGCGCTGCCATCCCTGGTGCGATGGCGGCTGCGACCCCGTGCCCGGCACGGCGCCGCCGCTGTTCACCCGATTGCATTCTTCGAAGACCCGTCCATGACCGACATCCGCCGTTCCATTCTCTGGATCGTGTTCTCTGTCTCGCTGGTGATGCTGTGGGATGCGTGGAACACGCACAACGGCCGGCCGTCGATGTTCGCGCCGCCCGCACCCAAGCCGGTGGCGGCTGCCGGCAGCGCACCAGCCGCGGCGCCGGCAGCCGGTGTGCCCGCCGCCGCTGCGGCAGGCGGCACGGCAGCCGCGCCCACCGCGGCCACTGCCGCTCCGGTGGCCAGCGAGAAGGTGACGGTCACCACCGACCTGGTGCGCGCCACCTTCGACACCAAGGGCGGCGACCTGGTGCACCTGGAACTGCTGAAGTTCACCGACGCCAACGATGCGAAGAAGCCGGTCGTGCTGTTCGATCAGAGCGCCCAGCGTGTCTACCTGGCGCAGACCGGCCTGGTCACCACCCAGCCCGGCGTCAGCCTGCCCAACCACTTCAGCGTGATGCGCCTGCTGCCCGGCGAGCGCGTGCTGGCCGACGGCAAGGACAGCCTGAGCATCAGCTTCGAGTCGCCTGAGATCGGCGGCGTGCAGCTCACCAAGACCTACACCTTCAAGCGCGGCGACTACCCGGTGCAGGTGACGCACACGGTGAAGAACGCCGGTGCCGCACCGGTCAGCCCGCAGCTGTACCTGCAGCTGGCGCGCGACGGCAATCCGCCGCCGGGGGAGTCGAGCTTCTACTCCACCTTCACCGGCCCGGCGATGTACACCGACGCCAGCAAGTTCCACAAGATCGAGTTCAAGGCGATCGAGAAGGGCGGCGCCGAGCACGACAAGAGCGCCGACAACGGCTGGGTGGGCATGGTGCAGCACTACTTCGCGTCCGCCTGGCTGGTACCGGCCAAGTCGCCGCGCGAGTTCCGCACCGCCAAGATCAGCGACAACTTCTACTCCATCGCGATGGTGCTGCCGCTGGGCGAGATCGCCCCCGGCGCCACCAAGGAGCACGCGGCCACGCTGTTCGCCGGCCCGCAGGAGGAGAAGAAGCTCGAAGCTCTGTCGCCGGGGCTGGAACTGGTGAAGGACTACGGCTGGCTCACCATCCTGAGCAAGCCGCTGTTCTGGCTGCTGGACCAACTGCACAAGGTGCTGGGCAACTGGGGCTGGGCGATCGTGGCGCTGGTGGTGCTGCTGAAGATCGCCTTCTACTGGCTCAACGCCAGCGCCTACAAGTCCATGGCCAAGATGAAGGCCATCAACCCCAAGGTGATGGAGCTGCGCGAGCGCTACAAGGACAAGCCGCAGCAGATGCAGCAGGAGATGATGCGCATCTACCGCGAGGAGAAGGTCAACCCGCTGGGCGGCTGCCTGCCGATCTTCGTGCAGATGCCGTTCTTCATCGCGCTGTACTGGGTGCTGCTGTCGACGGTGGAGATGCGCAATGCGCCGTGGATCGGCTGGATCCATGACCTGTCGACCAAGGACCCGTTCTTCATCCTGCCGCTGCTGATGACCGCCAGCACGATGTTCCAGACCTGGCTGAACCCCACGCCGCCCGATCCGGTGCAGGCCAAGATGATGTGGATCATGCCGCTGGTGTTCAGCGTGATGTTCTTCTTCTTCCCGGCCGGCCTGGTGCTGTACTGGCTGACGAACAACCTGCTGGGCATTGCGCAGCAGTGGTTCATCAACCGCCAGCTCGGCCTGAACAAGTAGAAAAATCTGCAATGCCGTCCGCTGGCGCGTGACGGCCTGCACATCCCGTCCCCCGGCCAGGGGGTCCGCGATCGGCGGAGCCGCCGCATGATGGCCGCCAGGGTCGCGCCACCGGCGCCACCCGCCGGTCATGCGGGGTCTGCCCGGTGTCTTGCGGCACCGGCCTTGGAACGTCAACCGGGCGGCACGTGCGCGCCGCCTCCCGTTCCGCCCCGCGCCATGCGGTCGGCGCGCACGCTGCGGGACAATCCCCGGCGTGCGCGCCACCAACCCCCAGCCCGATCCCATCGTCGCCATCGCCACTGCCCCCGGGCGTGGCGCGGTGGGCATCGTGCGGGTTTCTGGTTCCGGTCTCGGCCCGCTGGTGCAGCGCCTGTGCGGGCGCGACCTGCCACCGCGTCAGGCGGTCTACGGCCCCTTCCGCGACGGCGATGGCCAGGCCATCGACCAGGGTCTGGCGCTGTGGTTTCCCGCACCGCACAGCTACACCGGCGAAGATGTGCTGGAACTGCAGGCCCATGGCGGCCCGGTGGTGCTGCAGCTGCTGCTGGCGCGCTGCCTGCAGGCGGGGGCTGAAGCCGACACGGCCACCGGCGCCGCCATCGCCCCCCGCCTGCGCCTGGCCGAGCCGGGCGAATTCACCCAGCGCGCCTTCCTCAACGACAAGCTCGACCTGGCCCAGGCCGAGGCCGTGGCCGACCTGATCGACGCCAGCACCGAGGCCGCGGCGCGCTCGGCCGGCCGCTCGCTGAGTGGCGCCTTCTCGCACGAGATCGAGGCCCTGCGCCAGCGCACGGTGAAGCTGCGCATGCTGGTCGAGGCCACGCTCGATTTCCCCGAGGAAGAGATCGACTTCCTGCAGCGGGCCGACGCACTCGGCCAGCTCGACGCGATCGACGCCACGCTCGCCGCCGTGCTGGCCCGTGCCCACCAGGGCGCCCTGCTGCGCGAGGGCCTGCAGGTGGTGCTGGCTGGCCAGCCCAACGTCGGCAAGAGCAGCCTGCTGAACGCCCTGGCGGGGGCCGAACTGGCCATCGTCACCGCCATCCCGGGCACCACGCGCGACAAGGTCAGCCAGACCATCCAGATCCAGGGCGTGCCGCTGCACGTGACCGACACCGCCGGCCTGCGCGAGCAGGCCGATGCCAGCGACGAGGTCGAGCGCATCGGCATCGCCCGCAGCTGGGCGGCCATCGCCGAGGCCGACGCCGTGCTGTTCCTGCACGACCTGGTGCGCCGCGGCGATCCGGCCTACGAAACGGCAGAAGCCGCCATCGCCCACCAGCTGGCCGACGTGGCCCGCGTGCCGCCCGGCCGCATCCTGCATGTGCACAACAAGGCCGACGGCGTGACGGCTGTGCCGACGCCTGGCGAAGGCGGCATCCGGCTGTCGGCCAAGACCGGCGCCGGCCTGGACGCGCTGCGCGCCGCCCTGCTCGAACGGGCCGGCTGGCAGGCCGCCACCGAGGGCGTGGCCATCGCCCGCAAGCGCCATGTGCTGGCCTTGCAGCGCTGTGCAGGCCACCTGGCCGAGGCCCGGGCCCACGCGGCAGCGGGCGACACCGCGCTGGACCTGTTCGCCGAGGAATTGCGCCTGGCCCACGAGGCGCTGGGCGAGATCACCGGCACGTTCACGTCCGACGACCTGCTGGGCGAGATCTTTGCGGGCTTCTGCATTGGGAA
>CALMIF010000404.1 GCA_937864045.1 uncultured Aquabacterium sp.
CTCGGCTGCGATGTCCCTGAACTGGCTCATGCGGCGTAGAGCTTCCTAGTAGTTGACCCGCCGTTCCACGTACTTGAACTGGACGATGGTCAGCAGCACCACGATCACCATCAGCACCACCGACTGCGCGGCCGAGGCGCCGAGGTCCATGCCCTTGAAGCCGTCGTAGTACAGCTTGTAGACCAGGATCTCGGTTTCCTTGCCCGGGCCGCCGTGGGTGCTGGCGTCGACGATGGCAAAGGTGTCGAGGAAGACGTAGACCACGTTGACCACCAGCAGGAAGAAGCTGGTGGGCGACAGCAGCGGGAAGACGATGGTCCAGAAGCGGCGCCAGGGCCGTGCGCCGTCGATGGCCGCAGCCTCGATCAGGCTCTTGGGGATGCTCTGCAGCCCGGCCAGGAAGAACAGGAAGTTGTAGCTCAGCTGCTTCCACACCGCAGCCATCACGATCAGCGCCATCGCATGGTTGCCGTCGAGCAGGTGGTTCCACTCGAAGCCCCAGACGCGCAGGTACCAGGCCACCACGCCGATGCTGGGCGCGAACATGAACAGCCACAGCACGCCCGCCACCGCCGGCGCCACCGCATAGGGCCAGATCAGCAAGGTCTTGTAGACCGTGCTGCCGCGCACGATGCGGTCGGCCATCACCGCCAGCAGCAGGCTGACACCCAGGCCGATGCCGGCCACCAGCAGCGAGAAGACCAGGGTGGTCTTCATGCTGTCGTAGTAGCTGGGGTCGGCGAACAGGCGCTGGAAGTTCTCGAGGCCCACCCACTGCACGCTGGTGCCGAATGCGTCCTGCTGCTGCAGCGACTGCACCAGCGCCTGGCCCGCCGGCCAGAAGAAGAACAGCGTGATGACGACCAGCTGCGGCGCCAGCAGCACCCAGGGCAGCCAGGCCGAGCGGAAGAGGACGCGCTTCTCAGCGGCCAAGGTCAGCGGCCCTCAGCTCTTGTTCGCTTTTTCGAAGCGCTCGAGCAATTCGTTGCCGCGCTTGACCGAGTCGTCCAGCGCCTCCTTCGCGCTCTTCTTGCCCGACCAGACCTGCTCCATTTCCTCGTCGATCACGGTGCGGATCTGCACCATGTTGCCCAGGCGGATGCCGCGCGACTTGTCGGTGGTCTTGCGGATCATCTGCGTCACCGCCACGTCGGTGCCGGGGTTCTTCTTGTAGAAGCCGCTCTTGTCGGTGGCCTCGAAGGCGGCGGTGGTGATCGGCAGGTAGCCGGTGCGCTGGTGGCTCTTGGCCTGGACCTCGGGGCTGGACAGGAAGTTGAAGAACGCCGCCGTGCCCTTGTACTCGGCCGGCTTCTTGCCGGCCATCACCCACAGGCTGGCGCCGCCGATCACCGTGTTCTGCGGCGCGCCGGGCACGTCGGGGTAGTAGGGCAGGGTGCTCATGCCGTAGGCGAACTTGGCGTTCTTCGACACGCTGGAGTACAGCGCCGAGGTGCCGGTCAACATCGCGCACTCCCCCGAGGGGAAGGTGGCGTCGGGCACGTTGGCGCGGCCCTTGTAGACGAACAGGCCCTGCTTGCTCATGTTGGCCAGGTTCTCGATGTGGCGCACATGCAGCGGGGTGTTGATCACCAGGCGCGTGTCCAGGCCGCCGAAGCCGTTGTTCTTGGTGGCGAACAGGGTGTTGTGCCAGGCCGAGAAGCTCTCCAGCTGGGTCCAGCTCTGCCAGCTGGTGGTGAATGGGCACTTGTGGCCGCTGGCCTTGAGCTTGGCGGCGGCCAGGGCCACTTCCGGCCAGGTGCCGGGGGCCTTCTCGGGGTCCAGGCCGGCGGCCTTGAAGGCGTCCTTGTTGTAGTAGAAGACCGGCGTCGAGCTGTTGAACGGGAAGCTCAGCATCTGGCCGTTCGGCGCGGTGTAGTAGCCCGCCACGGCGCCGACGTAGACCTTGGGGTCGAACTTGAAGCCGGCGTCGGTCATCACCTTGGCCACCGGCACGATGGCGCCCTTGCTGGCCATCATCGTCGCCGTGCCCACCTCGAACACCTGCAGGATGTTCGGCGCATTGCCGGCACGGAAGGCGGCGATGGCCGCGGTCATGCTCTGGTCGTAGCTGCCCTTGAAGGTGGGCACGACCTTGTAGTCCTTCTGGCTGGCGTTGAATTCGTTGGCGAGGTCGTTGACCCATTCGCCCAGGGCGCCGCCCATCGAGTGCCACCACTGGATCTCGGTCTGGGCCTGCGCCGGGCCGCAAAGGGCGGCGGCAGCGGCCAGGGCGGCGGCTTGCAGTTTCAGCGTCATGTCATCTCCGTGTCGGTCGGTCAGTCGAAGGCGCCGCATTGTGGCGGCATTCGATGACGGTCCCGTTTCTGTCACGCCGCCTGCTGCCGGCGCAACGGGATTAACCCGCCGCCGCGTGCGGGCCGCTGCCGCCGGGCCGGCGCGCTGATGCTGCGCTGCGATAATCGCGGGTTCTTCGGTGCCTGCCAGGGCCCGCCCGGCAGCCCAGGCCGCCGCCCCTGAAATCCGGCGCCCGCCCACCCATGAACGCTGCTATCGACCTGACCCAGCTGGCCCCGCATCCTGCCGGTGACCAGCACGCCGCGGCGGCCCCCCGGCTGCGCGAGATCCCCTACAACTACACCTCGTTCTCCGACCGCGAGATCGTCGTGCGGCTGCTGGGCGAGCGCGCCTGGGCCCTGCTGGACCTGCTGCGCGACGAGCGCCGCACCGGCCGCTCGGCGCGCATGCTCTACGAGGTGCTGGGCGACATCTGGGTGGTGCAGCGCAACCCCTTTCTCGAAGACGACCTGCTCGACAACCCGAAGCGCCGCCAGCTGCTGATCGACGCGCTGAACCACCGCCTCGCCGAGGTGGCCCAGCGCCGCACGCCCGATGCCGACGCGGTGCGCGACGGCCATGTCGGCGAGCTGCTGACCATGGCACGTGCCGCGGTGCAGCGCTTCGCCGGCCAGTTCGACAGCGTGGCCGCCCTGCGCGCAAGGGCACGCCGGGTGCTGGGCCGGGTGACGGCCAAGGACAACATCAAGTTCGACGGCCTGTCGCGGGTGTCGCACGTGACCGACG
>CALMIF010000405.1 GCA_937864045.1 uncultured Aquabacterium sp.
ACCACCGCGCCGATGTCGGCGGTGTTGGCCACATGCGTGCCGCCGCAGGGTTGCAGGTCGACACCCTGCACCTCCACCAGCCGCACGCGACCCGAGCCACGCGGCGGCAGCACGCTCATGCTGCGCACCAGGCCGGGGTTGGCGTCGAGTTCGTCGTCGGTGATCCAGCGCGTGGTCACCGGGTGCGCCGCGGCCACCAGGCGGGCGATGCCGGCGGTGAGCACGTCCTTGTCCAGCGGCTCGGTCATGTGGAAATCGAGCCGCGCATAGCCTGCGGTGATGCTGCAGCCGTCCACCGGGTGCGGCACCAGGGCGCACAGCAGGTGGGTGGCGGTGTGGAAGCGCCGGTGCGCCTGGCGGCGGGCCGCGTCGATGGCGGCCGTCACCGCCTGGCCCGCGACCCAGCCGGCCAGGTCAGTGCCCGGCGCCACCAGGTGCAGGACCTGCCCCGGCGCGGCGCCCTTGCGCGTGTCGACGACGGTCAGCGTCGCGCCATCGGCGCGGGTCAGCGTGCCGGTGTCACCCGCCTGGCCGCCGCCCTGCGGATAGAACACCGTGCGGTCGAGCTCGATGCCGGCCTCGTTGACGGCGGTGAGCTCGGCGCCGCACTGCAGCAGGCTGGCGTCGTCGCGGAAGAGTTCGTCGGTCATGCCGTGATCATCGGTCACAGCCGAACCGAACCCGACACCACCGGGCACACCGCGCCGCCGATCCAGATGTCGGCACCCTCGCGCTGCACATGCACACGCCCGGCGCGGCCCAGCGCGGCGCCTTGCGCGGCGACGTAGGCCTCGGGCGCCAGGCCGGCGCCGATCAGCCAATGGGCGATGCCGGCGTTCAGGCTGCCGGTGACCGGGTCCTCGGGCACGCCCAGGCCGGGCACGAAGGCGCGCACCTCGAACTGGCATTCGGCGCCGGCCGGATGCGGCGCCACCACGCCCAGCTTCAGCCCTCGCATCGCGGCGAAGTCGGGCTGCAACGCCAGCACGGTGGTGGCATCGGGCAGCAGCGCGGCCATCCAGCCCGGGCCGTTGTCGACCCATTCCAGCCGCAGCAGCTGGGCGTCGGCCAGGCGCAGCGCCGCCAGCACCTGGGCACGCAGCGTCGGCTCGACCGGCCCGGTGCGGCGCAGCGCGGGGGCGGCGAAGGCCAAACGCTCGCCATCGCGTCGCACCCGCACGCGACCGACGCCGCACTGCTGCACCACCACGCCGTGGTCCCGCGGCACGCCGCCCGCGGCCAGCCAGGCATGGCAGCTGCCCAGCGTCGGGTGGCCGGCAAACGGCAGCTCGCCACCGGGCGTGAAGATGCGCACCCGGTAGTCGGCCTCGGGGTCGTCGGGCGGCAGCAGGAAGGTGGTCTCCGACAGGTTGGTCCAGCGCGCCATGTCGGCCATCTGGGCGTCGGTCAGGCCCTGCGCGTCGTGCACCACGGCCAGCGGGTTGCCGCGCAGCGGCACGGTGGTGAAGACGTCGAGCTGGGAGAAGCGGCGGTCGGTCATGCGGTTCAGTCGGTTGGGGATTCGGACAGGACGCGGGCGAAGACATCGCGGCCGACGTTGCCACCGCTGAGCACCAGCGCCGTGCGCTGACCGGCGAGCTGCGCCCGCTGCTGCCAGGCCGCGGCCAGCGCGGCGGCGCCGGCGCCTTCGGCCACCTGGTGCGTGGTCTCGAACAGGCGGCGCATCGCCGCGGCGATCTCTGCGTCGCTGACCTGCACCACGCTGTCCAGGCCGGTCTGCAGCATGGCCAGCGCGTCGGGGTCGGGCGTGCTGCAGGCCATGCCATCGGCCAGCTGCGTCGTGGTTGGGTGGGCAATGAGTCGTCCGGCGGCGCTGGACAGCGCACAGGCCGGCGCGGCGCTCGACACCACGCCGACGATGCGGGTGGACAGGCCCAGTGCGTCGCGCGCGGCCACCAGGCCACAGGCGCCCGAGCCCAGGCCGATCGGCACGTAGACCGTGCGCAGGTCGGGCGCGGCAGCGAACAGCTCCAGCGCATAACTCGCCACGCCAGCGACCAGGTCAGGATGGAACGACGGCACCATCCGCCAGCCGCGTTGGGCCGCCAGCGCCTGGGCGTGGCCGCGCGACGCCTGGAAATCCTCGCCGGCCTCGACCAGCTCGACACCCAGCGCCCGCATCGCAGCGTTCTTCTCGCGGCTGTTGCCCACCGGCACCACGATGAGCACCGGCACGCCGTGGCGCGCCGCCGCCAGGGCGATCGACTGGCCATGGTTGCCGCGGGTGGCACTGACCAGGCCCGGCGGCCGTTCGCCGCCCCGCATCAGCCGGTCCAGGTAGACCAGGCCGCCGCGCACCTTGAAGGCGCCGACCGGCGTGTGGTTCTCGTGCTTGAGCCACACCTGCGTGCTGTCGCCCGGGTGCGCGGCGAAGCCGGCTTCCAGCAGCGGCCAGCGGTATTGCGGCCTGGGCGGCAGCACCGCGTGCACGGTGCGTGCGGCGGCCTGCAAGGTGGGCAGGGTGCAGGGCATCAGGCCATCCCCGCGCCAACGGTGGCCCGCACCGGGATGCCGGCCGGGTCGAAGCCGTCCAGGCAGTGCACGTTGATGCCGAAGTGGTCCGGCGTCACCCGCTTGCGGTGGAAGGGGTAGATGCCGCACAGCTTGCAGAAGTGGTGCACCGCCGTGTGGGTGTGCCACTGGTAGGTGGCCAGCTGCTCGGCGCCGGCCAGCAGCTCGAAGGCCGATTCGTGCACCTTGACCATCAGCGCGTTGCGGCGCTTGCACAGGCTGCAGTCGCAGGTGGTCAGCTCGGGAAAGTCGGTGGTGATCGCGAAGCGGACCGCGCCGCAGTGGCAGCTGCCGCAGAATCGGCGCATGGGGCGTCGCAGCGGGCGGCCTGTCGGCTCAGTCACGGCGCCGCCTCGCGGTGGTCGTCCAGGTGGGTGCGCAGCACCCGGCCCAGGGTGGCCACGCCGCTGGCGATGTCCTCGGGCGACAGGGTGACGAAGCTCAGCCGCAACGTGCGGGCGTCGGCGGCATGCGCGTAGAAGGCCGCGCCGGGCACGAAGGCGATGCCGGCATCCACCGCCTTGGGCAGCAGGGCCAGGGCGTCGCAGCCGGCGGGCAGGCGCAGCCAGAAGAACATGCCGCCCTGCGGCACCTGCCACTCGGTGCCGGCGGGCATGTGGGCCTTCAACGCATCGGCCATCGCCGCGCACTGGCGGGCGTAGCGGGCGCGGATGGTGGGCACATGCTGGTCGAGGAAGCCGTTCTTGATCACCTCGTGCACCACGCGCTGGTTGACGCCGGGCGTGTGCAGGTCGGCCGCCTGCTTGGCCTGCAGCAGCTTGGGGTACAGCACCGGCGGCGCCACCAGGTAGCCCAGGCGGAAGCCCGGCGTCAGCACCTTGCTGAAGCTGCCCAGGTAGAGCACGCCCTCGGGCCACAGGCTGGCCAGCGGCGCCGGCGGCGGCGCGTCGAACCACAGGTCGCCATAGGGGTTGTCCTCGACGATGGGCAGGCCGGTGGCCTGCGCCGCGGCCACCAGGGCCTGGCGGCGTGCGGCGGGCAGCACACGGCCGGTGGGATTCTGGAAGTTCGGCAGCAGGTAGGCGAAGCGGGTGCCGGGCGCATCGTGCGGCAGCGCGGTGATGGACGCGGGCAGCGGCCCGTCGGCATCACCCGCCAGGCTGGCGTAGATCGGCTCGTAGGGGTTGAAGGCCTGCAGCGCGCCCAGGTAGGTGGGCGTTTCCACCGCCACCGGCGCGCCGGCGTCGACCAGCACCTTGCCGACCAGGTCCAGCCCCTGCTGCGAGCCGGTGGTGATCAGCACCTGG
>CALMIF010000406.1 GCA_937864045.1 uncultured Aquabacterium sp.
AGCTTCACCACCGACTGGCGCTTCTCGCCGGCGCGCAGCCGCGAGATCGTCAAGGCCCTGGTCGACAACCGCATCGACGTGAGCTACGCCGAGATCGACGCGCCGCACGGCCACGACGCCTTCCTGCTCGAAGACCCGCGCTACCACGGCGTGCTGCGGGCGACCTTCGATCGCATTGCGCGGGGGCTGAAGGCATGAGCGAGGTGACCACCGAGATGGAGCTGATTGCCGATCTCGTGCCGGCGGGCGCACGGGTGCTCGACCTGGGCTGCGGCGACGGCGCACTGCTGGCGCACCTGCAACAGGCCAAGGGCTGCAGCGGCTACGGCGTGGAGATTGACGACGCCAACGTGCTGGCCTGCGCCCGGCGCGGCGTGAACGTCGTCCAGCTGAACCTGGAGGAGGGCCTGGCGCTGTTCGGCGACCGGAGCTTCGACGTGGTGCTGCAGCTGCAGACCCTGCAGCACCTGCGCAACACCGAGAAGATGCTGCGCGAGACGGCGCGCGTGGGGCGCATGGGCATCCTCAGCTTTCCCAACTTCGCGCACTGGCCGAACCGGCTGAGCGTGGTGCAGGGCCGCATGCCGGTGACCCGGACGCTGCCCTACCAGTGGTACGACACGCCCAACATCCGCGTCGGCACCTTCGCCGACTTCGAGGTGCTGGCGCGGCGCAACGGCCTGCAGGTGCTCGACAGCTTCGGCTTCCATGCCGGGCGGGTGGTGCGGCGCTGGCCCAACCTGCGCGCCAGCGTGGCGGTGTTCCGCATCGCCGGCGGCTGAGAAGCCACGGGCAAGCCCGCTGGCGCGGCACGGCGCGCAGGCCGTAGGCTGGCGGCCCCCCCACTCCACGGAGTTTTCCGATGCTCGCCTACGTCTGCCTCGGCACGAAGGATCTGGCCCGCGCCACCGCCTACTACGACGCCCTGCTCGCCCCGATGGGCGGCAAGATGCTGATGGACTTCGGCCGCGGCCGGGCCTGGGGCACGGCGCCCGACCAGCCCATGCTCAGCCTGATCCAGCCCTTCGACGGCCAGCCGGCGCACCCGGGCAACGGCATGATGACCGCGCTGCTGTGCAGCAGCCAGGCGCAGGTCGACAGCCAGTACAAGCTGGCGCTGGAACTGGGCGGCACCGACGAGGGCCCGGCCGGTGCGCGCGGCGAAGGCTTCTACGCCGGCTACTTCCGCGACCCGGACGGCAACAAGCTGTGCTTCTGTGCCTTCGGCTGACCCGGCGCCGGCAGTGCGCACCGCCGACGGCCTGGACCTGCCGCTGACCGGCGACGCGCCGGCGGGCACCGCCGTCGGCACGGTGGTCATCGTGCACGGCCTGGGCGAGCATGGCGGCCGCTACGCCCATGTGATGGCCCACCTGGCCGCCTGTGGCTGGGCCAGCATCGCCCACGACCAGCGTGGCCACGGCCGCGCGCCCGGGCCGCGCGGCGGCCTGCCGGCGGACCACAGCCTGCTCGACGACCTGGGCCGGGTGCTGGCCCGCGCCCGGGCCCTGCGCGCCGGCCCGCTGGTGCTGCTGGGCCACAGCCTGGGCGGGCTGATCGCCGCACGCTACGTGGCCGAGGGCCTGGCGCCGCAGCCCGCGCCCTGGTGGCAGCCGGTGGACGCGCTGGTGCTGTCGTCACCCGCGCTGGACCCGGGCATGTCGCTGTTCCAGAAGGCGCTGCTGGCCATCGCCGCGCCGCTGGCGCCCGACATCGCCCTGGGCAACGGCCTGCAGCCGGCCTGGGTGTGCAGTGATCCGGCCGTGGTGGCCGCCTACGTGGCCGACCCGCTGGTGCACGACCGCGTGACGCCGCGGCTGGCGCGCTTCATCGTCGACGGCGGGCGGCTGGTGGCGCAGCGCGCGCCGCAGTGGACCGTGCCCACCCTGCTGCTGTATGCCGGTGCCGACCGCTGCGTGGCACCGCGCGGCAGCGATGCCTTTGCCGCCGCCGCGCCGGCCGACCGGCTGCAGGCGCGGCGCTACGATCACATGGCGCACGAACTCTTCAACGAGCCCGACCGCGCCCGCCCGCTGGCCGACCTGAGCGACTGGCTGGCCGCACGCCGATGATGCCCAAGGAGCCCCGCATGAACGCCCGCGACCCGAACCTGCCGCTGCAACCCGACGAAGCCACCGCGCTGGGCGCCTTCAGCCACCGCCGCTGGGACGAGGCCATCGTGCCGGCGCTGACCGACTACATCGCCATCCCGGCCAAGAGCCCGATGTTCGACGCCGACTGGGCCGCCCACGGCCACATCGAGCGCGTGGTGCGCGACGCGGCGCAGTGGGTCGAGTCACGCAAGGTGCCGGGGCTGACGCTGGAGGTGGTGCGCATCGCGGGCCGCACACCGGTCCTCTTCTTCGAGATCGCCGGCACCAAGGCCGGCAGCACCGACACCATCGTTGCCTACGGTCACCTCGACAAGCAGCCCGAGTTCACCGGCTGGCGCAACGACCTGGGGCCGTGGACGCCGAAATACGCCGACGGCCTGCTCTACGGCCGCGGCGGCGCCGACGACGGCTACGCGGTCTACGCCACCGTCACCGCCATCGAGGCGCTGAAGGCGCAGGGCCTGCCGCACCCGCGCATCGTCGGCCTGATCGAGACCTGCGAGGAAAGCGGCTCGCACGACCTGCCGGCCTACCTGGACGCCCTGCGCCCGCGCCTGGGCAACGTCAGCCTGGTGGTGTGCCTGGATTCGGGCGCCGGCAACTACGACCAGCTGTGGCTGACGACCAGCCTGCGCGGCATGGTCTCGGGCGTGCTCAAGGTGGAGATCCTGACCGAGGGCGTGCATTCGGGCGACAGCTCGGGCGTGGTGCCCAGCAGCTTCCGCATCCTGCGCCATGTGCTCGATCGGCTGGAGGACTCGGCCACCGGGCGCCTGCTGCCCGGATTCTTCCACTGCGACATCCCGGCCGACCGCATCGCCCAGGTGCAGGATGCCGCCAAGATCCTCGGCGACCAGGCCTGGAAGACCTTTCCCTGGGCCTGCGGCGCCGACGGCACGGCGGCCCTGCCGACGACGACCGACCCGGTCGAGGCCCTGCTGAACCGCCACTGGCGGCCGACGCTGTCGGTCACCGGTGCCGACGGCTTCTCGGAGCTGAAGAGCGCCGGCAACGTGCTGCGGCCGCACACCGCGTTCAAGCTCAGCCTGCGCCTGCCACCACTCGTCGATGGCAACGAAGCGTCGGTCAAGCTGAAAGCGCTGCTGGAGGACAACGCGCCGTACAACGCCAAGGTCACCTTCCACCCCGACGGCCGCGCCGGCGCGCTGGGCGCCAACGGCTGGAACGCGCCGGCGCTGGCGCCCTGGCTGGAAAGCGCGCTGGACAGCGCGTCGCAGGCCCAGTTCGGCGCGCCGGTGGCCTACATCGGCCAGGGCGGCACCATCCCGCTGATGAGCATGCTGCAGCAGGGCTTCCCGTCGGCGCAGATGATGGTCTGCGGCGTGCTGGGCCCCAAGAGCAACGCCCACGGGCCCAACGAATTCCTGCACGTGCCCTATGCCAGGAAGCTCACCGCGGCGGTGGCGCAGGTGATCGCGGCGCACCCCTGAACGGCCGCGCCAATGAAAACGGGCCCTGCGGGGCCCGTTTCAAGGTCTGCGCCGCCCCGCATCCGGCGGGGACGGAAGCAGCGGCCGATCAGCCGGCGGTGCGCGTGCTGACGGCTTCGGCGTTGATCGCCTTCACCTCGCCGCTGCGGATGGCCTTGACGGTCTGCGCCTTGACGTCGGCGCGGGCGGCGGTGCTGCCCAGGCGCTCCATGTAGCCGGCCGACCAGGACTTGGTCAGGCCGCTCTTGCGGGCGGCGGCCAGGTCGGCGCTGACGTCGGCGCGGCTCTGGGTCAGCTTGGCGGCCTGCAGCCAGGTGTCGGGCGTGGCTTCCTGGGCGAAGGCGGTGCCGGTGCCCAGCAGGGCGATGGCGGAGGCGGCGAGGAATTGCTTGGTGAAGGTCATGGTGTGCTCCGGAAGTGAGGTTTTCAGGGGTTCTGGCAGTGAGCCGGCGCTTACTTGGCAGCCAGCGTGTGGGCGGCAGGGGGCACGAAGCTGTAGACCTCGGCATTGATCGCACGCACTTCACCGCTGGCGATGGCGCGGGCGGTCTGGGCCTTGACCTCGGCACGCAGGGCGTGGCTGCGCACGGGCTCCATGTAGCCGGCCGACCAGGCCTTGGTCAGGCCGGTCTTGCGGGCCGCGAACAGCTCGGCGCTCACGTCGGCGCGGCTCTTGGTGGTCTGGGCGGCGCTCAGCCAGGTGTCGGGCGTGGCTTCCTGGGCGAAGGCGGCGCCGGCGCTGAGCAGCGAGGCGGCAGCGATGGTGGCGATGGCGAAGACTTGGCGGGTGGTGGTGGTCATGATGAATTCCAGTGGTTGCGTTGACGAAAGCCGGTCATCGGGGCCCCGGCGGGGGCGGCGGTGTGGCCGGTCTCGGTGAGTCGCTTGTCGTGTCCGGCTCATCGATGGGCTGAACTTTAGGGATCAACCCTGATGGGATAAACCAGCAAGACCGCAATTCACCGTTGCATGCATTGAAACAATGGAGCCAGAATCAGCAGCAAACAGCTAGATTACAACTCTGTAATCCACAATCAGGCCATGGACCAATTGCGTGCAATGCGGGTGCTGGCCCGGGTGGCCGATGAAGGCAGCTTTGCAGCAGCCGCGCGCGCGCTGGACCTCGCGCCCGCCGTGGTGACCCGCGTGATCGCCGAGCTGGAAGAGCAGCTGGGCGCGCGGCTGATCCACCGCACCACGCGGCGCCTGAGCTTCACCGAGGCCGGCGACGACTACCTGCAGCGGGTGCGGCAGATCCTGGCCGACATCGACGACGCCGCGGTGCGGGTGGGCAATGCCACCGGCGAGCCGCGCGGCCACCTGCGGGTGCTGCTGCCGCCGGCGCTGGCGGTGCACCAGGTGGTCAAGCACCTGGGCGCGTTCCGGCGCCAGCACCCGCAGGTCACGGTCGAGCTGCACTCGCCCGGCCCGGTGGAGACGATGGACGAGAGCTTCGACCTGTCGATCGTGGCCTCGCGCACGCCGCTGCAGGGCGACTTCATCGCCCGCCGCCTGGCCCGCACCGAGGTGGTGTTGTGCGCGTCGCCCGAGTACCTGGACGCCCGCGGCCGGCCCGCCCACCCGCTGGACCTGCAGCAGCACGACACCCTGCTGCCTCCGCTGAGCGACCTGCAGCGCGGCATCACCTTCGTGGCCGCGGGCACCGGCCCCGACGATGCGCCGGCCGAATCGGTCACCCTGGTGCCGGGCCGGCCGGTGCTGTCGTCCAGCCACATCGACACCACCTATGCCGGCGCGCTGCACGGCCTGGGCATCGCCGGCCTGCCGTCGTTCGTGCTGGAGGACGCCTTGCAGGAGAACGCGCTGGAACGGGTGCTGCCGATGTGGCGGCTGTTCTCGATCACGATCTGGGCGGCCATGCCCACGCGCAAGCACCTGCCGGCGCGCACCCGGGTGTTCCTCGACTTCCTGGTGCAGCTGTTCGGCGGCGAGGACGCCGACCCCTGGCTGATCGCCGCCGGCTGCGAGACGCGGCCCTGGTCGGCCGGGCAGGCGGGCGGCGCCCGCGGCTCAGCGCAGTGAGAAGGCGGTGGTGGTGAGCGCGCCGGTCATCGGCTCGATCAGGCCGACCAGCGGCTTGAGCTCGCCGTAGCGCAGCGCCACCTTGGTGGCATAGGCGAAGAAACGCGGCAGGTCGGCGGCATAGGCCGGCTTGCCGTCGCGGTGCTTCAGGCGGCAGAAGATGCCCAGCACCTTCAGGTGGCGCTGCAGGCCCATCCATTCGATGGCGCGCCAGCATTCGCCGAAGTCGCTGGCGAACGGGTGGTCGCCGAAGACGCCGGCGTCCCGCGCCTGCTGCCACCAGCGGGCAGCCCAGTCGATCTCCTGCTCCTCGTCCCAGCTGTGGAAGGCGTCGCGCAGCAGCGAGGCGATGTCGTAGGTCACCGGCCCGTTCACCGCGTCCTGGAAGTCGAGGATGCCGGGCGCAGGGTCGGCGATCATCAGGTTGCGCGGCATCCAGTCGCGGTGCACCACCACCGTCGGCTGGGCCAGCGCGCTGGCGACCAGGCGGTCGCACAGGCGGTCCCAGGTGGCCTGCTGCTTCTCGGTCCAGGTGATGCCGTGTTCGCGCTGCACGCACCATTCGGGAAACAGCGCCAGCTCGCGCCGCAGCAGGGCGTCGTCGTAGGCCGGCAGGCCGCTGCCGTCCATG
>CALMIF010000407.1 GCA_937864045.1 uncultured Aquabacterium sp.
GACAAGCCGGTGCGCATCGGCGTCAACTGGGGCAGCCTGGACCAGGAGCTGCTGGCCGGCCTGATGGACGAAAACAGCCGCCGCGCCCAGCCCTGGGACGCGCGCCAGGTGATGTACGAGGCGCTGATCAGCTCGGCACTGGGATCGGCCAGCCAGGCGGTCGAGCTCGGCATGAGCCCGGCGCAGGTGATCCTGTCGTGCAAGGTCAGCGGGGTGCAGGACCTGATCGCGGTGTATCGCGAGCTGGCGCGCCGCGGCGACTACCCGCTGCACCTGGGCCTGACCGAGGCCGGCATGGGCACCAAGGGCACGGTGGCCAGCGCGGTGGCGCTGGGCCAGCTGCTGCAGCAGGGCATCGGCGACACCATCCGCGTGAGCCTGACGCCCCAGCCCGGCGAGGCGCGCACGCAGGAGGTGGTGGTGGCGCTGGAGATCCTGCAGGCCCTGGGCCTGCGAAACTTCAATCCCAGCGTGACCGCCTGCCCCGGCTGCGGCCGCACCACCAGCACCACCTTCCAGGAGCTGGCCAAGCAGATCGACGACTTCCTGCGGGCCCAGATGCCGGTGTGGAAGGCGAAGTACCCCGGCGTCGAGAACATGAAGGTCGCGGTGATGGGCTGCATCGTCAACGGCCCCGGGGAAAGCAAGCACGCCGACATCGGCATCAGCCTGCCCGGCACTGGCGAGGCACCTGCAGCGCCGGTGTTCATCGACGGCCAGAAGGCCATGACGCTGCGCGGCGAGGGCATCGCCGCCGAGTTCCACAAGATCGTCGAGAGCTACATCGAGAAGCGGTACCTGCCGACCCCCCCGTAGCGCCTTCGGCGCTCCCCCCAGGGGGCACCGCCAGCGGCCCGGCAAAGCCGGTTCCGCGGCGATCGCTTGATTCACCCGTCCACCACCAGGTCCGCACCCCATGGCCGACAAACTCGTTGCCGTCAAAGGCATGAACGACATCCTGCCGGGCAGCGTCCCGCGCAAGGACAAGCTGCCCGACTCCGCCATCTGGCGCTGGTTCGAGCGCACCGTCGAGTCGGTGCTGTCGCGCCATGGCTACCAGCACCTGATGACGCCCATCGTCGAGCCCACGGCGCTGTTCGTGCGCGGCATCGGCGAGGCCACCGACATCGTCGAGAAGGAGATGTACTCCTGGGAAGACGCGATGAACGGCGACAAGCTGACGCTGCGGCCTGAGATCACCGCCGGCATCGTGCGGGCGATGGTCGAGCACAACGCGCTCTACAACGGCCCGCTGCGGGTGTGGTCCATCGGTCCGGTGTTCCGGCATGAGCGGCCGCAGAAGGGCCGCTACCGCCAGTTCTACCAACTCGACGTCGAGGCCCTGGGCTTTCCTGGGCCGGACGTCGACGCCGAGCTGATTCTGATGCTGCGCGTGCTGTGGCAGGAATTGGGCCTGACCATCGGCGCGCATGTGCGCCTGGAGCTCAACAGCCTGGGCCAGCCGGCTGAGCGCGCGGCGCACCGGGCGGCCCTGGTCGCCTACTTCGAGCAGCATGCCGATCAGCTGGACGAGGACGCGCAGCGCCGCCTGCACAGCAACCCGCTGCGCATCCTCGACACCAAGAACCCGGCGATGCAGGCCCTGGTCGAAGCCGCGCCGCGCCTGGACCAGCACCTGGGCGAGGCGTCGAAGGCGCACCTGGCCGCCGTGTGCGCCGTGCTCGATGCCGCCGGCCTGCCCTACCGCATCAACCCGCGCCTGGTGCGCGGGCTGGACTACTACAACCTCACCGTCTTCGAGTGGGTCACCGACCAGCTCGGATCGCAGGGCACGGTGTGCGGCGGCGGGCGCTACGACGGGCTGTTCGAGCAGTTGGGCGGCAAGCCGACGCCGGGCATCGGCTTCGGGCTGGGCATCGAGCGCCTGCTGCTGCTGCTGCAGGCCATCGGCGTGCCGGTGCCCGATGCCGCGCCCGATGCCTATGCGGTCATCCCCGACCCGGCGGCGCTGCCGGCGGCGATGGTGGCGCTGGACGCGCTGCGCCGCGCGGGCGTGGCGGTGCAGATGCATGCCGGCGGCGGTAGCCTGAAGTCGCAGTTCAAGAAGGCCGACGCCAGCGGCGCCCGCCATGCCCTGGTCTTTGGCGCCGACGAGCTGGCGCAGGGCCAGGTGGCGCTCAAGCCGCTGCGCGATGCCGCCGCCGCCCAGGTGCTGCGCCCGCTGGCCGAGGTGCACGGCTGGGCCGCTGAATTGCGCAACGCATAATCCGCGCTTCGATTTCCAGGCACCCACCACAGACGCTTCATGGCCACTCTCGATCTGCAGGAGCAGGAACAGCTCGACGAACTCAAGGCGTTCTGGAAGCGGCACGGCAACCTCATCACCTGGCTGGTCACGGCGGTGCTGCTGGCCTTTGCCGGCTGGAACGGCTGGAACTGGTACCAGCGCAGCCAGGCCACGCAGGCCGCCGCCATGTTCGACGAACTGGACAAGGCCGCCGTGGCGGGCGACGCCGACAAGGCCGGGCGGGTGTTCAACGACATGAAGTCGCGCTTTGCCGGCGCTGCCCTGACCGAGCAGGCGGGCCTGATCGCTGCCCGCGTGCAGTTCGACAAGGGCCAGGCCGATGCCGCCAAGGCCAGCCTGGGCTGGGTGGCCGAGCAGGCTGGCGAGGAGGAATACCGCGCCATCGCCCGCCTGCGCCTGGCCGGCCTGCTGCTCGACGCCAAGGACCACGCCGGTGCGCTGAAGACGCTGGACGGCATCACCGCGAAGGACTTCGCCGGCCTGGCCGCCGACCGCCGCGGCGACGTGCTGCTGGCCCAGGGCAAGGCCGACGAGGCGCGCACGGCTTACCAGGCCGCCTGGAAGGCGATGGACGAGAAGACCGACTACCGCCGCCTGGTCGAGGTCAAGCTCACCGCGCTGGCCGCGCCGCCGGCCGCGGCGGCCTCCGGAGCGGCCAAGTGAGCGCGCGCCGCCTCGTGCAGGGCGCGGCACTCGCGCTGGCCGCCGTGGTGCTGGCGGGCTGCGCGTCGGACAAGCCCAAGCCCACGCCCCTGGAGAGCTACACCGCCCAGCTGGCGGTGCGGCCAGCATGGACCGCGAAGCTGGACGCCGTGCGCTTTCCGCTGGCGGTGACGGTGCGCGGCGAGCAGTTCGTCGTCGCCGGCAACGACGGCACCGTGCTGGCGCTGGATGCGGCCAGCGGCCGCGAAGCCTGGCGCGGCCAGGCCGGTGCAGCGCTGTCGGCCGGCGTCGGCAGCGACGGCCGCCGGGCCGCGGTGGTCACCGTCAACAACGAACTCGTGGTGCTGGACCAGGGCGCGAAGCTCTGGAGCACGCGCCTGGCATCGCGCACCACCACGGCACCGCTGGTGGCCGGCGAGCGGGTGTTCGTGATCGGTGTCGACCGCGTCGTCCATGCTTTCGATGCGCTGGACGGCCGCCGCCTGTGGACCGTGCAGCGCCCCGGCGAGGCCCTGACCCTGGCCCAGCCCGGCCTGCTGGCTGCCTGGCGCAACACCCTGGTCGCCGGCCTGGGCGCGGTGCTGACCGGCATCGATCCCACGACCGGCAGCGTGCGCTGGGAGGTGCCGCTGACCGCACCGCGCGGCACCAACGAGGTCGAGCGCCTGAACGACCTGGTCGGGCCGGCGCTGCGCCTGGGCGACCAGTTCTGCGCCCGCGCCTTCCAGACCGCCGTGGGCTGCGTGGCCATCAACGGTGCCGACAACGCCAGCCTGCGCTGGAGCCGCATCGTCGGCGGCCAGCAGGCCATCGGCGGCGATGCCGACTTCCTCTTCGGCGCCGACGGCTCCGACCGGCTCAGCGCCTGGAAGACGGCCGGCGGCGAGCTGGCCTGGAGCAACGAGCGCCTGCTCTACCGGGGCCTGAGTGCGCCGCTGTCGGCGGGCAAGGCCGTGGTCTTCGGTGACGCGGAAGGGCAATTGCACTTCCTCGACCGCAGCGACGGCAAGACCCTGCAGCGCCTGCCCACCGACGGCTCGCCGATCGTGGCCCAGCCGGTGCTGGCGGCCGGCACCGTGCTCGCCGTCACCCGCAACGGTGGTCTGTTCGCGTTCCGCATCGAGTGAGTTCCTGCCCATGAAGCCGGTCATCGCCCTCGTCGGCCGGCCCAATGTCGGCAAGTCGACGCTGTTCAACCGCATCACGAAGAGCCGCGATGCGATCGTGGCCGACTTCGCCGGCTTGACACGCGACCGCCACTACGGCGACGCCCGCCATGCCGGCCACGAGTTGATCGTCATCGACACCGGCGGTTTCGAGCCCGAGAAGCCCACCGGCATCGTCGCCAAGATGGCCGAGCAGACGCGTGCCGCGGTGGCCGAGGCCGATGCGGTGGTCTTCGTCGTCGACGCCCGCAACGGCGTGTCGGGCCAGGACCACGACATCGCCAACTACCTGCGCGGCGCCAACAAGCGGGTGCTGCTGTGCGTCAACAAGGCCGAGGGCCTGGTCGACAGCCCGCTGCTGGCCGAATTCCACGAACTGGGCATGGGCGAGCCGCATCCGGTGTCGGCCGCGCACGGCCAGGGCATCCGCAGCCTGCTCGATGCGGCGCTGGACGGCTTCTTCGACGGCGAGGACGAGGCCGACGAAGCCGATGCGGCCGACAAGCCGATCCGCCTGGCCGTGGCCGGCCGGCCCAACGTCGGCAAGAGCACGCTGATCAACACCTGGCTGGGCGAGGAGCGGCTGATCGCCTTCGACCTGGCCGGCACCACGCGCGACGCCATCAGCGTGCCCTTCGAGCGCGACGGCCAGCGCTTCGAGCTGATCGACACCGCCGGCCTGCGCCGCAAGGGCAAGGTCTTCGAGGCCATCGAGAAGTTCTCGGTGGTCAAGACGCTGCAGGCCATCGCCGACGCCAACGTGGTGCTGCTGCTGGTCGACGCCACGCAAGGGGTCAGCGAGCAGGACGCGCACATCGCCGGCTACATCCTGGAAAGCGGCCGGGCGGTGGTGGTGGCGGTCAACAAGTGGGACGCGGTCGACGCCTACCAGCGCCAGCAGTTCGAGCGCTCGGTGGCGCAGCGCCTGGCCTTCCTGACCTTCGCGCCGGTGCTGCACATCTCGGCGCTCAAGCGCCAGGGCCTGGGCCCGCTGTGGAAGGCGCTGGCCGATGCCCACGCCTCGGCCACCCGCAAGATGCCCACGCCGGTGCTCACGCGCCTGCTGCAGGAGGCGGTGCAGCACCAGGCGCCACCGCGCAGCGGTGCCTTCCGCCCCAAGCTGCGCTATGCCCACCAGGGCGGCATGAACCCGCCCATCGTCGTGATCCACGGCAGCGGCCTGGACCACATCGGCGACGCCTACCGGCGCTTCCTGGAAGGCCGCGTGCGGGCGCACTTCAAGCTCACGGGCACGCCGCTGCGCATTGAATTCCGTTCGTCGCGGAACCCTTTCGACGACAACAAGGTCTGACCGGGCCCCTGCACACATCCGCGCGCACTTTTTTGACGGATCCGGATGCCGTCTTCGCGCTTTCCCTGATGTGTTAAGGTCATTCGCACCATCACTTTTCAACACGGAGTCATATCGTGAGCAACAAAGGACAACTTCTGCAGGACCCGTTCCTGAACCTGCTGCGCAAGGAACATGTGCCGGTCTCGATCTACCTGGTCAACGGCATCAAGTTGCAAGGCCACATCGAGTCCTTTGACCAGTACGTCGTCCTGCTTCGCAACACCGTGACGCAGATGGTCTACAAGCACGCGATCTCCACCGTCGTGCCCGGCCGCCCGGTGAACTTCCACGCCAACGAGCCGGTCGACCCGGCTTGAGCACGGCGTCCCGCCAGCCGCACCCTGCCGCCAACGCCTTGAATCCCGAGCAGCGGGCCGCCCCAGCGCCCACGGGCAGCGCGCCTGCACGCGTGGTGCTGGTGGGCGTGGACTTCGGCAACGGCCAGCATTTCGATCCCACGCTCGACGAGCTGGCGCTGCTGGCTGAAAGCGCCGGCGACATCGCGGTCGAGCGCGTCATCGCCCGCCGCAAGGCGCCCGACCCGGCGCTGTTCGTCGGCAGCGGCAAGGCCGACGAGATCAAGACCCTGGTGCAGATGCACGGCGCCGAGTGCGTGCTCTTCGACCAGGCGCTGTCGCCGGCCCAGCAACGCAACCTGGAGCGCACCCTGGGCGTGGCGGTGGCCGACCGCACGGCGCTGATCCTGGAGATCTTCGCCCAGCGGGCGCAGAGCCACGAGGGCAAGCTGCAGGTCGAGCTGGCCCGGCTGCAATACCTCAGCAGCCGCCTGGTGCGGCGCTGGAGCCACCTGGAACGCCAGACCGGCGGCGCCGGCCAGCGCGGCGGCCCGGGCGAGGCGCAGATCGAACTCGACCGGCGCATGATCGCCGAGCGCGTGAAGTCGCTGAAGGCGCGGTTGGTGAAGGTGAAGCGCCAGCGCGACACCCAGCGCCAGTCCCGCCGCAAGAGCGGCAGCTTCCGTGTCTCGCTCGTGGGCTACACCAATGCCGGCAAGAGCACGCTGTTCAACGCGCTGGTCAAGGCGCGGGCCTATGCGGCCGACCAGCTCTTCGCCACGCTGGACACGACCACCCGCTCGCTGTACCTCGAAAGCCTGGGCGGCTCGGTGTCGCTGTCGGACACGGTGGGCTTCATCCGCGACCTGCCGCACAAGCTGGTCGAGGCTTTCGAGGCCACGCTGCAGGAGGCGGCCGATGCCGATCTGCTGCTGCATGTGGTCGACGCCGCGAGCCCGGTGCTGCAGGAGCAGCGTGACGAGGTCGAGCGCGTGCTGGCCGAGATCGGCGCGGCCGACGTGCCGCAGATCCTGGTCTTCAACAAGCTCGACCAGATGGACCCGCCGCCACGTGCGCTGCAGGACTGGGTCGAGCGGCCCGGCGCCGCCGCGGTGCCGCGGGTCTTCGTCAGCGCGCTGCGCGGCACCGGCCTGGACGGGCTGCGGGCGCTGATTGCGCAGGTCGCGGCCAACGGCGGCTTGAACCCGCCGGGACAGTCGCCAACTGAGCCGCAGCCCGGCGCGGCAGCCGAACCCGACACCGATCCGACCCCTGCACACGCGCATTTACCATCGGCGACGACATGAACCAGCCTTTCCAATCCTCTGCCGATCCGCACGCCGATCCGGCCGTCCGGCCCTGGGGCGCTCGCGTGGGGGCCGTGGCCCAGGCCGCGCGCACGCTGATCGGCGGCCTGCTGCGGCGCCCGCAGCCGCTGCTGAACAACGGCCGCAACGACGGCCCGCCCGACCTGGACGAGCTGTGGCGCGACTTCAACCGCAAGCTCGGCGGCCTGTTCAACGGCAAGGGCGGCGGCAGCAACAACCAGCCGCCGCGGCGTGACCCGGGCGACGGCGGCAATGGCGGAGGCGGCCCCTCGTTCCAGCCCGACATGAAGAGCGCCGGCATCGGCGTGGGCCTGATCGGCTTCGTCGTGCTGGTGGTGTGGCTGGGCAGCGGTTTCTTCATCGTGCAGGAAGGCCAGCAGGCCATCGTCACCACCTTCGGCCGCTACAGCAGCACGGTGGACGCCGGCTTCCAGTGGCGCTTCCCGTCGCCGTTCCAGGCGCACGAGACGGTGGCTGTCACCCAGCTGCGCTCGGCCGAGATCGGCCGCAGCGGCGTCGGCCAGACCACCGGCCTGCGCGAGTCGTCGATGCTGACGCAGGACGAGAACATCGTCGACATCCGCTTCACCGTGCAGTACCGGCTGAAGGACGCCAAGAACTTCCTGTTCGAGAACCGCGACACCGACAACGCGGTGGTGCAGGCCAGCGAATCGGCGGTGCGTGAGATCGTCGGCAAGAGCAAGGTCGATTCGGTGCTGTACGAGGCGCGCGACGCGCTGGCGGCGGACCTGGTGAAGTCGATCCAGGGCCAGCTCGACCGGCTCAAGGCCGGCGTGCTGATCGTCAACGTCAACGTGCAGAACGTGCAGGTGCCCGAGCAGGTGCAGGCGGCGTTCAACGACGCGGTGAAGGCCGGCGCCGACCGTGACCGCTTCAAGAACGAAGGCCAGGCCTACGCCAGCGACGTGATCCCCAAGGCCCGCGGCACCGCGGCCCGCCTGCGTGAGGAAGCCGACGGCTACAGCCAGCGTGTGGTGGCCCAGGCCGAGGGTGATGCGCAGCGCTTCCGCGCCGTGCTGACCGAGTACCTGAAGGCCCCCGCCGTGACCCGCGACCGCCTCTACATCGACACGATGCAGCAGGTGTACTCCAACGTCAGCAAGGTGATGGTCGACAGCCGCAACGGCAGCAACCTGCTGTACCTGCCGCTGGACAAGCTGCTGCAGCAGACTGGCGCCGCCCCCGGCGCTGCGTCGACGCCACAGGCCGTGCCCAGCGCCAGCCTGCCCACCGAGACCACACCGGCCGCAGCGCCTGCGGACGCCCGTTCACGCGATGGCGGCCGCGGCCGCGAGCGCGACGCGCGCTGAACGAGGGCCGTACACCATGAACCGAATCGGAATGATCGTCGCCGGCGCGCTGCTGGCCCTGATGCTGCTGAGCTCCACGCTGTTCGTCGTCGACCAGCGCCAGCTCGCCGTGGTCTACGCCCTGGGCGAGATCAAGGAGGTCGTCAGCGAACCCGGCCTGAAGTTCAAGCTGCCGCCGCCGTTCCAGAACGTCGTCGTGCTCGACAAGCGGGTGCAGACGCTGGACAGCCCCGAGACGCGGCCGATCTTCACGGCCGAGAAGAAGAGCCTGGTGATCGACTGGCTGGTGAAGTGGCGCATCGCCGAGC
>CALMIF010000408.1 GCA_937864045.1 uncultured Aquabacterium sp.
TACGAGTTAATGGTCGGTGACTGGAGTTCAGACGTGTGCTCTTCCGATCTCCGCCGCAGCGCCGGGCTTGTTCTGCTGCACCATCAGCCAGGCCACGTTGTTGAGCGCCAGGGCGTCGTCGGCGCGCACGGCCAGGACCTCGCGGAACCGGGCCTCTGCACGAGGGTAGTCCCGATGCAGCAGCAAGACCGCGGCGAGCTGGAACACGACGCGGACATCCTGCGGATGGTCCTTCTGCCAGGTCGTCACGAAGGCGTCTGCGTCCGCCCGGCGGTCTGCCGCCACGAACAGCTCGACCAGGCGGCTCGCCGCTTCCGAAGAAGGCGCGCGCTTGAGGGACTCGCGCATGGCGGCGATGGCGCCGGGCCAGTCGCGCTGCACGGCATGGATGTCCGATTGCAGCTGCCAGCCGATCGACTCGTTGGGGCGATCCTTCTGCAACTGCCGGGCCATGGCCAGACCTTCGGCGAAGCGCTTGCGCGACACCGCGATCATCACCAGCGCCTTGCGCGCCGCCACCGAGTCCGGCGCCAGCTCCAGCGCCCGCCTGAGCGGCCGCGCGGCGCTGTCGTAGTCGTTGGCGGCCATGAAGCCCTCGGCCAGCCGAATCTGTGCATTGGCCGACCCGGGCTGGGCCGCGGCCACCTTGCTGAAGGCCACGATGGCTTGCTGCACATTGCCGCTGGCCAACTGGGCCCTGCCCTGGGCGTCCAGCAACGCCATGTCGCCAGGCAAGGCCGCGACACCGGCCTGGGCCGCCGTGGTGGCCGACTTGGCGTCGTGCTGAGAAATGAAGAAGTCGATCTGCGCCACGCGTGCCGGCACGTCGTTCGGGTTGGCTTGCACCGCGCGGTCCAGCAGCGCCGACACCTCCGCCGGCTTGGCGCCCGTCGCGCGCATGAGCAGCGCCAGTGCCACCATGGCCCGCGTGTTGCCCGGCTCCCGTGCCAGCAAGTCCTGGTACCGCTGGCGTGCGGCGTCGGGGTTCTGCTCGGACATGTCCAGCGCCACCAGCGCCGAGGTGGCAGGGTAGAAGTTCGGATCGATGGACAGCGCCTGCTCGAAGCTCTTGCGGGCGCCGGCCAGGTCGCGTTGCAGGGTCAGCAGCTGGCCGCGCAGGTGGTGGGGCGATGCCTTGCCTGGCAGCTTGTCCTGAAGCCGATCCACGGCCTTCAGCGCTGCGCTGACGTCATTGCGCCGCATCAGCGTGCTGATGAGCGCCAAGTCGGCGGACGTCGAGTTCCGATCGGCCGTGGAAGCCGACTCCAGTTCGCCGAGCCCCGCCTCCACATTGCCCTTGGCGATCCGCGTCAGTGCCAGTGCGGTGCGCACGTTGACGGCGTCGGGCGTCATCTGCAGGGCCCGCTTGAAGAACTCCTCGGCGCGTGTGGGGTCTCCGGACAGGAGATGCGCCTCGCCTGTGAGTGCCAGATCGCCGGACTTCGGCTCGGCAGCGGCCACCAGCGGCCGCAGGATGGCCAGCGCCTTGTTCGGCTCGCCAGCCTGCAGATAGGTCTTCGCCAGCAGGCTGCGCGCTTCGGTCAGTTCCGGCGCCAGTTCAAGCACCTTCTTGAGGTGGCTCTCGGCGACCAGCGGAGACCCTTCGACCAATTCGAGCTGCGCTGCCAGTTGCAGCACGCGGACGTTCTTCGGCGCTGACTTGAGCAACTGCTGGGTGATGTCGCGGGCGCCGCGGGCGTTGCCGTCCAGCATGGCGACCCGCGCTTCGAAGTAGCGCGTTTCCGACCGACCAGGCAGGGCCTTGACCATGGCGGCCACGCTCGACCTGAATCCGGGAAGGTCTTGCTTCTGCAGCAGCAGCGACGACAGGCCGACATGCGCTTCCGCATATTGCGGGTCGATGGCGATCGCCTGCTCGAAGGCCTTCCTGCCGCCGTCGGTGTCGCGCTTGCTGACCCAGAGCAGCTGCGCCTTGAGCAACCAGGCTTCCCGCAAGCGGGGTTCGTCGCGCAGCAGGGATTCGACCAGGTCCAGCGCTTCAGCAGGCGATTGCCTGCCAGCGGTCAGCCGGGCCATCTGCAGCCGCGCTGCCGTGTTGCGCGGGTCGGCCGCCAGGGCGGCCTTCAGCGCCGCTTCACAGTTGTCCAGCTGGTCGAGCGTGACATAGGCGGCTGCAAGGGCCGACTTCAGCTCGGCGGTCGCCTTGGGTTCCGGCAGCGTGATGCTGCCGTACTGGTCGACCACCTTCTTGGCTTGCCCGCTGGTGACCAGGGCCTTGGCCAGCAACGGAAGCACCGCTGCGTCGCCGAACTTCAAGGTGAGGGCGCGTTCCAGCTCGATGGCGGCGGCCGCGGGATTGCCGCTCTCGAAGAGTGTGCGCCCGAGCAGGAACCGCGCCTCCGCAGACTGCGGATTCTTCTGGATGGCCGTCTTCAGCTGAACCACTGCGGCATTGGCGTCCTTCTTCTCCAGTTGGCGCTTGGCCGTCGCGAGCAGTTCTGCTTCGGAAGGATCACCGCACCCCGCTGCCACGGCCAGTGCTGCCACGATCGTCGTCGCGCGCGCCAGACGACCAAACCTGCAAATATTCACAAATGACTCCCTCGGGTACCTGTCGTTGTCACCCATGGTAGGAGGATCAACGTGCGGCGGCGGCCGTTGGTCGCCAGAAAGTGCGGGCCGCGATGCAATATCACTCGGCGTGCGGATTCGCGGTCACTCGGCGTGCGGATTCGCGGAATGCGCCCGCGGTTCCGTCGTCGAGATGCGGCGGGCAGGTACTCCGCCCCAGATCTCGCCCGGCCCGATCCGGGTGCCCTTGGTGACAACGGCCCCCACCGACACGATGGCGCCGTCGCCGATCACGACATCGGGCATCACCACGGCATGGGCGCCGATGGTCACGTCGCTGCCGATGTGCACCGTCGCCAGTTCGAACCGGTCGCCTTCGATCACGTGCGCGAAGACAACGGCGTCATGACCGACGATGGAACGTTCGCCCATCGTCGTCAGCGCCGGGTCGAGCAGTGCGCCGGCTGCATAGCTGTGGCGACCCAGGCGTGCTCCGAGCGCGAGGTAGACCAGCCGCATCAGCGGCACCGGCACGAAGTGCGTGCGCACCAGCGAGTTGAAGATCATCAGGTAGAACAGGATGTTCACCTGGGCGGCAAACTCCGCCCGCGTGCCTGCCGCCTGCGGCCCCTGCCGCAGGGGCAGGAAGCGCAGAAACACGCGGTAGAACAGAATGGCCGTGGCATAGAAGATGACCACCCAGCAAGCGAACATCACCACGCCGCTGAAGCGGCCCAGCGGGAGGTCGCCCAGCAGGAGCCAAGTGCCCCCGAGGGAGGCGGCCACGATGGCGATGCACATGGCGGTGAAGCAGGCGATCTGTGGTGGCGTGATCTTGCGCATCGGACGGGCCTTGCAGAGCGGATTCGTGGCTGATTGTGACTTGCAGGGCATGGGCGCCGGGCGGCCGCAGGTGTCGGAGAGCTTTACAGGTCGTGGGCCCGAATTCACCCGATCTTTCGCAAGTGGTTGAATTGAAAGGAAAAGATTGTGCTGGCACAGGCGTTGCTACGTAAAAGTCGTCCGGCGGCTGCTGCTGCCCCTAACCCGAGGAATCCCATGACCCGACTCAAGACTCTCGCCGCCGCCATCAGCGCCATCTGCCTGGTGGGCGTTGCGACCCCCAGCCTGGCCCTGCCCACGCTGGTGTTCAAGGATGGCGCCTCCACCTTCAGCGTTGACCCGTTCAACGGCTTCGACTGGCAGTCCAACGCCACCGCCATCGTGTCGGCGCCCGTGTTCGACGGCGTCACGCCCATCACCACCAGCTTTCTGGCTTCGGCTGAAGCCATCAAGCTGACCGGCGGCACCAACGCTTCGCTGGCTGGCCTGGGCACTGCCTACGAGTTCACCGTCAAGGCGACCATCACGGAAGTCGCCACCTGCCTGTCCTTCACGGGCCCGGTCTGCGACACGGCGAAGTTCTTCGCGGTCGGCGGCACCTATGACATCTACTACGATCAGGTGGCCAACTCCAACATCGTGACCGGCACCGGTTTCGTCGATGGCACCAAGGTCCTGTCGGGCACGATCAGCGCCGGCGTCACCGGCACGTTCACCCTGCTGAACGCCACCAGCGGCGCGGGCAACTTCAGCTTCAACGGCGCTGTCACCAGCACCGAGACCGACACGACGAAGGACGCCTACTTCGCGCCGGCGCTGGCCTCGTCGAACGCGACGTCGACGCTGCAGATCGGTCGCGCCGTGACCTCGTGGACGCCCCCGACCGGCTGGGCCGACGGCACCGGCTTCGGCCCGAACGCGCTGGTTTTCCAGGCGGACGCCAACCAGACCTTCGTGGCCCGCGTTCCGGAACCGGGTTCGCTGGCTCTGGTGGGCCTGAGCCTGGCTGCCCTGGGCTTCGCCCGCCGCCGCAGCGCCGCCAAGTAAGCGCGCAGCCTGCGCTTGCGCCAAAGCCGGCCCTGGTGGCCGGCTTTTTCTTTGTCAGTTCGCGCTGCCCAACACGTCGTCGAGCGCCCGCACGAACAGGTCGGCCGACGGACGGGCAAGAAAGTTGGTCCGCAGTTGGCGCGCGCGGTCGGTGAACGAAGAATCGCTCAGCAATCGGCGCAGCGCCTGCTCCACGGCGGGGCGCGACACCCGGTCGGCACGCAATGACAGGCCTGCGTGTGCGGCCACCACATGGTGCATGTTCAGCAACTGGTCCAGATTGGCGGGAATGCCCAGCACCGGCGTCCCCTGTTGCACGGCCTGGTGGGTACCCGGGCTGCCACCGTTGCAGACAACCACTTGCGCCATGGCCGCCAATTGGTCGCCTGGCAGCTTCGGCGCCGAGACGACGGCATTGCCATGGCGTTGCGTCCACCCGCCCGCATCGCCGACGGCGGCAACGCGGCACCCAGCCGCCACGGCGGCGTCGACGATGACGTCCATCATCGACGGGTCGCCCGAGCTGCCCAGCGAGACGTAGGCCAGCGGCCGCGTCTCTGCGAGGCCGAGCAGTGTCTGGGGCACCGCGGCAGCCGGTGACCAGACGACCGGGCCGATGTAGCGGTAGCGCCGTTCGTCCACGGCGCCAGCCAGCGGCACCATGGCGGGGACATCCGCGAAGAGGGTGAGATCCGCCTCGGTGAACACGCTGCGCAGGTCAAACCCGAGCGACGGCATTCCATGGCGGCGGCGCAGGCGGTGCATGGGCAGGCAGTGCTGGGCCATGATCAGCGGCCGCAGCAACTGGAAGCCGGCATTAGCGACCCGCGCCCCCAGCAGGCGCGTTGCGGCATGGACGGGAACCTCGAAGGCCGGCGCGGCCTGCGGGCTCCAGTAGGCATTCGACAGGGCGATGTAGGGCACGCCGGCCAGGCGCGCGCTGACCGCCAGCGACAGGCGGAAGTCGCCGACCACCACGTCGGGCCTGACGTGCCGGATCAGCCGCAGGTCGTCGTCGACATAGGCTTGCAGCGTGTCCAGCGGATAGACCGGTCGGCCCGCTGCCACGGCCGCGAGGTAGGCCCGAGTCCCGATGCAATGCAGATCCAGGACGGGCAGTTGCGCATCGGTGGCCAGCGCACGAAAGTCGGCGCCGGTGGCCATGCAGACGTCGAAACGCGAGGTGTCCAGCGCTGACGCCAGCACCACAGGTCGCGCGACGTGGGCCAGCGTGGCGGCCTCGCCGAAGAACAGCACGCGCTTCATCGAGGGTCGCCCCGTTGACGGATCATCCGGGCATTCTGGCGCGCGGCGCGTGGTCCGGGCTTGTGCAACGCACGCCACCGGGCTGAAAGCCGCCTTCTTGGCCGAATGGCGTCATCTGCGATGCCGTTACCATCTTTGCGCGCCCCCAGCCCGCCTTCAGCCGCCGCCCAGCATGCCGGACCCGAGTGACCAGTTTCCGCCGACGAGCCCCGGCCTGCCGCCAGAGCCCGCGAAGATCGGGGTGCGAAAGAAGTCGCTGCTCCACCCGATCGTGCTGAGCCGTGTCTCCAAGACCTACCGGCTCGACACGGTGGATGTTCCCGCGCTCGTCGCCATCGACCTGGTGATCCTGCAGGACCGGTTCACCGTGATCTCCGGCCCGTCCGGCAGTGGCAAGACGACGCTGCTGAACCTGATCGGCTGCATCGACCGTCCGGACGAAGGGCGGATCATGATTTCCGGCCGGGGCGTGCACACCCTGGACGACGATGCGCTGTCCGACTTCCGCGGGCGCGAACTGGGGTTCATCTTCCAGAACTTCAACCTGCTGCCGGTGCTGACGGCGTTCGAGAACGTCGAGTACCCGCTGACGCTGGAGGGCGTGGCGCCTGCCAAGCGCCGCGATCGGGCCCTGCAACTGCTGGCGGCGGTCGGCCTGGAGGCGCATGCCCACAAGCGTCCGGGCCAGTTGTCGGGCGGGCAGCGGCAGCGCGTGGCGATCGCGCGCGCGCTGGCCCGCCGCCCCCGCATCGTGCTGGCCGATGAGCCGACGGCCAACCTCGACAGCAAGACCGGGTCCGAGATCATCGACCTGATGCGCGACATGCAACGACGCCATCACGTCTCGTTCATCTTCTCGTCGCACGACCCGAAGGTCATCGAGGCCGCCGACGATGTCGTCTACATCCACGACGGGCGCATCTCGTCCATCGAGCGCCGCCTGGCGCTGCCGAAGGAGCCCGCGTGATCGGGGCGGTCTCGCTGGCGTGGCGCAACTTGCTGCGCAATCGCCGTCGTTCGCTGATGACCCTGCTGGCCATGCTGCTGGGGCTCATGGCGGTCCTGCTGTTCGGCGGCTACATCCGCGACATCACGTACAGCCTGCAGACGAATTTCGTCGTGAGCAGCGGCCACCTGCAGATCCAGCACCGCGACTACTTCCGGCTCGGCACCGGCAACCCGGCCGCCTACGCGATCGAAGACTACGAGCGGATCATCCAGAGCTTGCAGCGTGACCCGACGCTGGGTCCCATGCTGGTGGTCACCACGCCGTCGCTGCAGTTCGGTGCCATTGCGGGCAACTTCGCGTCGAGCGTGTCGCGCACGGTCTACGTCACGGGCATCGTCGTCGATGACCAGAACCGCATGCGCCGCTGGAACGACTACGGTCAGCGCGACTTGTCGTCGCGCAACCTGTCCCTGTCGGGCACGCCGGTCAACACGGCCATCATCGGCACGGGCCTGGCCCGCGTGCTGAAGCTGTGCGGCCCGCTGGCCGTGAAGGACTGCGAGCCGGAGACTGTCTCGGCAGACACGTCCGGCTCGGCGCTGCCCAGCGACATCGCCGCGCTTGCCGGCAGCGTGGCCAAGCCCGCGCCGGTCGCCACCGATGGCCAACGACCGCGCATGGAGATCCTGGCAGCCAGCCCGCGCGGTGCGCCGAACGTTGCCGACCTGCGCGTGCTCGCTGCCGAATTTCAGGGTGTGAAGGAGCTCGACGATGTCTATGTCGCCTTGCACCTGGCCCAGGCGCAAAAGCTCGTCTTCGGCAGCGCACGACCGCGGGTGACCGCCATCGCGCTGCAGTTGCAGCACACGGCACAACTTCCCGCGGCGCGCGAACGCGTGCGCGAACTGCTCGACACGACGTTCAAGGGCGAGCCGCTGACGGTGCTGGACTACGAGGAGCTGAACCCGTTCTACGGGCAGACCCTGGCGATGTTTCGCGCCATCTTCGGTTTCATCGCGATCCTGATGGGGGCCATCGTGCTGTTCACGGTCAGCAACACCATGAGCATGGCCGTGGTCGAGCGGACGGCAGAGATCGGCACGTTGCGCGCGATCGGCCTGCGGCGTGGCGGCATCCGCCAGATCTTCGTCTTCGAAGGCCTGTTGCTGGGCTGCCTGGGCGCGGTGCTCGGCATCACGCTGTCACTGGCGGCGGCTGCGCTGATCAACGCACTCGACCTGACATGGGTGCCCCCGGGCCGCATCGAGCAGGTGCCGCTGGCCGTTCGCCTGATCGGCGAAGGCACCATGTTGACGGTGAGCGCCGTTGGCCTGATCGTGGTGGCGGCGCTGTCAGCCCTGGTTCCGGCCGCGCGCGCCTCGCGCATGAACATCGTGGATGCCCTTCGACATGCCTAGTCTTCACCCTTGCACCAGACGCCAGATGTCAGCCTGGCTGGCCGGTTGCCTTGGCGCGATGCCGTCCATGCAGGCGCGGGCGGCCATCGATGCGCAGCAGATCCTCGTGGCCAGCGACGCGGTGCGCAATCCGACGCGTCCGTTCTCGGTCACCGTGACCCTGCTCGAATTCAGGGGCGGCAAGCAGACCGACACCAACACGCTGACGGTGTATTCCAAGGCCGATGAGCAGGGCGGGCAGTACCGCAGCCTGGTGCGATTCGTCGCACCACAGCGCGACCTGAACAAGCTGATGCTCAAGAACGGCAACGACCTCTGGTTCTACGACCCGGCGAGCCAGGCGAGCATCCGCCTGTCACCGCAGCAACGGCTGCTCGGGCAGGCGTCGAACGGCGATGTGGTGACGGTCAATCTTGCGCGCGACTACAAGGCCACCGTGCAGGGCGAGGAAGAGATCCCGGATGGCGAACGCGTGCCGCGCCGATGCCACAAGCTGGGACTGAGCGCGGTCAGCGACGATGTCACCTACCACCAGGTCGAGATGTGGGTCGAGACGACCACGTCCAAGCCGGTGAAGGCGAGGTTCTTTGCCGCCAGTGGCCACTTGCTGAAGACGGCGTTCTACCGCAAGTACCAGCCGCAACTGGGCCGCGAACGACCGACGGAGGTGGTGATCATCGACGGGCTCGACCCGTCCTGGGTCACGGTCATGCGCTACAGTGCCTACGGATGGCGTGATGTGCCGGAAGCTTGGCTGCAGCGCGACTACCTCCCCCGCTTCAAGCCTGAATGACCATGCACCCAGCCCGGCGTGTCCTCCTCACCGCATTGGTCGCCTGGGCCTCGCCGGGACTTGCCGTTGCGCAGTCGGCGACGACGGGGAATGAACTCGATGCTTTGAACCTGGCCGACCGCGCCGAGGCGGCCCCGGACAAGTCCGGCGGGCCTTGGCGCATCTACCTGGAAGGCGCCGGCACCACGCGCCGCCTGGCCGGCCCGGACGAAACTGCAGGCGCGGTCCGCGCGTCGATCGATCTGCGGTACGACGCCAAGCTGTCGCCCGATCTTCGGCTGGTTGTGTCCAACCGGCTGGACCTGGTGCACGACGAATCGGATCGTCCGGTCAAGAGTGTCAACACGCTGCGGGAGGCCTTCCTCAGCTGGGCGCGCAATGACAGCCAGACCTTCGACCTGGGCCGCGTGAACGTCCGCCACGGTGCTGCGTTGGGCTACAACCCGACCGACTGGTTCAAGGAGAACGCCCTGCGTGGCGTGGTATCGCCCGACCCTGCGGCGCTGCGCGAGAACCGGCAGGGCACGTTCGTGCTGCAGGGCCAGCAGTTGTGGCCCGAGGGCGGCATCACCTTGACGCTGTCGCCGCGCCTGCAGCGCCACCGTTCCACTGATCCGTCCGCGCTGTCGCTCGATCTGGGTGCCAACAATTCGCGCAACCGCTGGCTGCTCGGCGGTAGCTGGCGCCTGGCCAACGGCTGGACGCCCGAAGTGCTGGTGCACGGCAGTGAAGGCGCCTCGCCGCAGATCGGCTTGAACCTTTCGGCACTGGCCGGCGACGCGGTTGTCGTTTTCGGTGAAGTCACGTCGGGCACGGGGCAGACGCTGGTCGCACAGGCGCGGCAGGAGACCGGCAACGAGCGGCGTCGTGAGCGCGCTGCGCTGGGGCTCACCTACACGACCCCCATCAATCTGAGCGTCACGCTCGAGGCCGAGTACAACGGCGCCGCTCCTGACCGCACGCAATGGCGGGCCTTGCAGAACGCCGGGCCCACGGCGGTGCTGCAGTTCCTGAACACGGCGTCGGTCCTGCAGGATCTGCCGGTCCGCCGGGCCGTGTTCGCCTACGCCACATGGAAGGATGCATTCGTCCGCCGCCTGGACCTGTCGGCCTTCGTGCGGCAGGAGCTCGAGACCCGCAGCCGGTCGCAGTGGCTCGAGGCACGTCACCGGTGGGACGGCGTGGACCTGGCCGTGCAGCTGCTGCTGAATTCCGGCGACGCCGGTTCGGTCTACCGCACGCTTGCGCTGCGCCACGCGCTGGAAGTGAGCCTGCGGTGGTACCTGTGACAACCCTGACGGAATGGCGCGGGCGCTGAAGCGCCCGGTCGCGTCCTTGCCGTCATCGCATCAGGGCTGGCACACCACCTGCAGCGGCCCGTCTCGGGCCGGTTGGCTGGCCAATGACTGGTACAGGGCGGCGATCGGCTCCGCATGGCCCGTCTCGATCGCTGCCCGGCGCAGCTTCAGGTTGGGCGTCAGCTCCCCCCGTTCCAGGCTGAACGGGCGCGCCAGCAGCAGAACGCCGCGCGGCCGTTCATGTTCAGGCAGCGCGGCGATGGCCGCCGCGAGCCTGGCCTGCAGCGCGGCTTGCGCCGGCGCGTCCACCGTGCCGGCGACCAGCGTGCACAGCGCGATCGGGAACTTGCGCCCGGCGCCGATCAGAACGGCCTGGTCGATTCCCGCCACGTCGCGCAGCGCGGCTTCCACCTGCATCGGTGAAATGCGGCGCCCGGTCGATGTCTTGAACAACTCGCTGGAGCGACCGATCAACCGCAAGTGCCCGTCGGCGTCCCACGCGCCGAGGTCGCCGGTCGTGTAGTAGCCCGCTTCGTCGAGCGGCGCCGGCCCGGGGTCGCCGACGTAGCCCTTGAACACGCCCGGGCCCCGCACCTTGACCGCACCGTCGTCCCCGACAACGATCTCGTTCGACGCCATCGGCCGGCCGACCGTGCCGAAGCGGAAGTCCTCCACGCGGTTCATGGCCATCGGCACGATGTTCTCGCTCAGTCCGTAGGCCTCCAGCACAAGCCAGCCCAAGGCGTGGAACTCCTGCAGGATGTGCTCGCTGAGCGGCGCCGATCCGCTCACCATCAGGCGCAGGCGCGTTCCCATCACGCGCCGCATCCGCGCCAGCACGAAGCGGTCTGCCGCGGCATGCTGCACGCGCAGCCACCACGGGGGCTGCCGCCCCTGCAGCACATGCGCGGACCTGCGGCGCCCCACATTCCAGGCCCAGACGGCAAGGGCGCGGCGCAGGGGGGGCTGGCCGTCGACAGCGCTGCGCACGCCGTCCAGCAGCTTCTCGAAGAATCGTGGAACTGCGACAAAGATGTCGGGCGAGACGCCGCCCACGACCTGCATCACCTGGCGTGGATCGCCCAGCAGGTAGGTGGCAGCGCCCTGCTGAAGCGCCGCCAGGTTGACGATGCGCTGGAACAGGTTCGACAACGGCAGCCAGCACAGCAGATGGCAGGCGGTGTCGACAAACGGGAAATTGCCGCAGATGGCGGCCGCTGCAAGGCCGACCTGACCATGGGTGTAGGCGATGCCTCTGGGCTGCCCCGTGGTTCCCGAGGTGAAGATGATCGTGGCCAGGTCGTCGGCACGCACCGTCCGCGCATCGTCCGTCTGGGCAACGCCGTCGGCACGGTGCAGTTCGTCCCAGTCCAGCGCACGCACGCCCAGGGGCGGCGCCGGGCCGCTCGCAGCAAGGCGCAGCACGAAGCGGGTTGCCGCCAGCCGTTGGGGCGTCAACGCCGCAAGCACCGCCATGTCGGCCGCGACGAAGACGGTGATGTCGGCCTGTTCCAGCAACGCTCCCTGGTCGGCTGGTAC
>CALMIF010000409.1 GCA_937864045.1 uncultured Aquabacterium sp.
GGGTCGGTGGCGCCCATCAGCTCGCGGTTCTTGGCGATGGCGCCTTCACCTTCGAGCACCTGGATCATCACCGGGCCCGAGATCATGAAGTCGACCAGGTCCTTGAAGAACGGACGGGCCTTGTGCACGGCGTAGAACTGCTCGGCTTCGGCGCGCGACAGGTGCACCAGCTTGGCGGCGGCGATCTTCAGGCCGGCGCCTTCGAAGCGGGCGAGGATCTGGCCGATCACGTTCTTGGCGACGGCGTCGGGCTTGATGATCGAGAGGGTGCGTTCGATGGTCATGTTTGAAATTCTCCTGGAATCAAGGACTTGAAGGTCAACCGCGGATTCTAGCCGGGGCCTGTGTCAGGACTTGGGGGTGAGGGGCAGGCGATTCAGCGCCCGCCGCGGCGGCCACCACCGCCGCCACGCTTGCCACCGCCGCCACCACCACCGCCGCCGCCCTGGTTCTGGAACTTGCGCACGAAGGCGTCGGCGCCGATGTAGCCCAGCGAGGTCTTCATCGGATCGGGCTGGCCACCGCCACCGCCGCCCCCACCGCCGCCCTTGCGGCCGCCACCCATGCCGAAGCCACCCTTGCCGCCGCCCTTGGCGAAGCGCTTGTCGTAGGTCTGCTCCAGCGGGTTCGGGATCGGGCCATCCTCGGCGATCTCGCGCCGCGGCTGGCGTGCCTCCTTGATCGCCCGCTTGTCGAAGGTCTGCATCAGCGGGTTGGGGATGGCGGCGAAGTTGATGTGCTCGATGTCGTCCTCGTCGGACGGGGCACGTTGCGCACGGTCGCTGCGGTCACCGCGCTCCTGGCGGTCGCCCCGGGGGCCGCGCTCGGGCCGGTCACGCTCGGCACGCTGCTGTGGCGGGCCGTTGCGGCGGTTGTTGGGGCCGCTGTTGGGACCGTTGTCGTTGCGGCGCTGCGGGTTGTCGCGCTGGCCGTCACGCTTGCCCTCGCGTTGCCCGTCGCGCTGGCCGCCACCCTGCCCTTCCTGGCGCTGCGGCTTGCCACCGCGGCCGTCGGCACCACCGCCTTGCTGCGGGCGCTCGTTGCCGGCCAGGCGGCGCACCTCGCGCACATCGGCGTCGTTCAGGTCGACGAACACGCCGCGCTTCAGGCCGCGCGGCAGCACCACGCAGCCGTAGCGGATGCGGATCAGCCGGCTCACGCCCAGGCCGACCTTGTCGAACAGCTTGCGCACCTCGCGGTTGCGGCCTTCGGTGATGACGACGCGGTACCAGTGGTTCACGCCCTCGCCGCCGCCGTCCTCGATGGACTTGAACACCGCCTTCTGGCCGTCGATCTCCACGCCCTCCAGCAGGCGGGCGCGGGACTCTGCCGTCAGCGTGCCCAGCACGCGCACCGCGTATTCGCGCTCGACGCCGAAGCGCGGGTGCATCAGCTGGTTGGCCAGTTCACCCGAGTTGGTGAACAGCAGCAGGCCCTCGGTGTTGATGTCGAGCCGGCCCACGCTCTGCCACTTGCCGTGCGGCAACCGCGGCAGGCGGCGGAAGACGGTCGGCCGGTGCTGCGGGTCGTCGTGGGTGACGACCTCGCCCACCGGCTTGTGGTACGCGATGATGCGCGGCGCCCCAGGGGCGATGCGCACCTTGATGGTCCGGCCGGCCACGCTGATGCGGTCGCCGAACGAGATGCGCTGGCCAGTGTGCGCCACCTGGCCGTTGACCTGCACCTGGCCTTCGGCGATCAGCGCCTCCATGTCGCGACGCGAGCCGATGCCGGCCTGGGCCAGCACCTTGTGCAGCTTGGGCGCGTCGGGCTCGGCGGCCAGCACGCGGCGCTCGGGCTCGCCGCTGATCACCTCGGCGGGCAGCGCGTCGTAGTCGCCCGACAGCACGGCGGCGAAGGTGTCGCCCACGTCCTTGGGCAGGGCCGGCGGCTGTTCAGCCGCAGCCGGACGGTCGGCCGCGTCGTCCTCGTCATCGTCGCCCGGCGTGGCGCTGACGGTCACGACCTGGAAGTTCTCGGCCGGCGCGCCGTCCTCGCGCACCGGGCGGTCCGGACGATCAGGCCGGTCGGCACCACCACGCTTGCCGCGGCGGCGGTTGCGGCTGCGCTTGCGCGGGCCGTCGCCGTCGGCTTCCGGCGCGTCGCCCGGCGCAGCACCGGCAGGCGCCTCGGCCTGTGCCGCCGAAGGATCAGCCGCGTCGCGGGCCACGGCCGGCTCGGCCGCCGGCGCGGGCGCCACGGCCACTGGCGTCGGCGCAGTCGCAACCGGCTGCGTGTCGGCGGGCCCGCCATCGGCGGCGGCCGCCGCACGCCGGCGCGGGCGGGCGGGCTTGGCTGCGGCTTCGGCCGCCGGGGCATCGGCGGCGGGCGCTGCGGCCGGCACGTCGCTGGCCGCTTCACCAGCCGCATCGGCCGCCTTGCGACGCGTGCGCTTGGGCTTGGCCGGCTCGGCGGCTTCGGCAACCTCGGCCGGCGCGGCCGGTGCGGCCTCGGCGCCACCCGTCTCGGCCGGCTTGGCCGCCCGCTTGCGGCGGGGCTTGGCCGGCGCCTCGCCGTCGGCGGACGCAGCAGCGCCCGGCAGGTCGGTCTGGGGCTGGTCGGAATCGGACATGGTCATGCGGATGCGGCGGAAGAGGAACCATCGGCCTGGGGCGCGGGGGCCTCAGGGGAAACAACAGGGGACATCTCGGAAGAAAATTCGGGGGATGCGGCGGCGGCAACCGCCGCGGGCGCGTCCTCGGCAGACGGCAGTTCCAGCGGCAGATCGTCCTGCTGGGTGCCGTCGGCGATCAGCGAGGGCTGGCCGGCTGAACCAGGGTCGAACACGGCCGCGGTGGGCGGGCCCTCGAGCACCGGCAGCTGGTCCAGGCTGTGCAGGCCCAGGTCGTCGAGGAACTGGCGCGTGGTGGCGTACAGCGCCGGGCGGCCGGGAGCCTCGCGGTAGCCGATCGCCTCGATCCAGCCGCGGTCTTCCAGCTGCTTGACGATCTGGCTGCTGACGGTGACGCCGCGGATGTCCTCGATGTCACCGCGCGTGACGGGCTGGCGGTAGGCAATGATGGCCAGCGTCTCCATCGCCGCCCGCGAGTAGCGCGGCGGCTTCTCGGGGTGCAGGCGGTCGAGGTACTCGCGCATCTCGGGCCGGCTCTGGAAGCGCCAGCCGGAGGCCACCGTCACCAGTTCGACGCCGCGGCCGTCCCAGTCGCGCGCCAGCTCGTCGAGCAGGGCGCGCAGGGTGTCGGCACCGACCTGGTCGTCGAACAGGCTGCGCATGTCGCGCAGCGGCAGCGGCTGCTGGGCGCAGATCAGCGCGGTCTCGAGGACGCGCTTGGCCTCGTGGGTGTTCATCAGGCTCTGTTGACCAGGGGCCGCTGCGGGCAGCGGCGAGGGCATGCGACTGTGGCGTGATCCATCGGCTGAATCGGCTGGGGCGCCCCCCGTGACGGCGGCACGCGGGACGACTCGGTGGCCAGGCTGTGGCCGGCGGGGTGCAGGCACCCGGGGTGCCGGCGCGCGGTCTTGGCGCGCCTGGGCTGCGGGACTGGCCGGGCCGGGTGACGGCCTGGCCGGCCGGACCGGTGGGGGTGATGCGCGGTGCCTGCGCCAGCGGGCCGGTGCACTGTGGTGCGCCCCGGTCGTTCACCCCGACACGATGGCGCATTGTAGCCCGTGAAAGCCTCAGCCCGGCAGCACCCGCGCCCAGGCCGCCGCCAGGTCCGCCGGCAGCGGTGCGGCAAAGGCCATCGCCCGGCCGTCCTGCGGATGGGCGAAGGCCAGTTCGGCCGCATGCAAGGCCTGGCGCTGCAGGCCCAGCAGTGGCCGGCCGCCATAGAGTGCATCGGCCACCAGCGGATGGCCGCGGCTGGCCAGGTGCACGCGGATCTGGTGCGTGCGGCCGGTGTGCAGGCGGCAACGCACGGCGGTGACGGCGTCGCGCACGCCGCCCGCCGGGCCGTCGGCCACGGCCAGCCGTTCGACGTCGGTGCGCGCCGGCTTGCCGCCCGCCACCACCGCCATGCGCAGGCGCGACACCGGGTCGCGGCCGATCGGCGCGTCGATGCTGGCATCAGGCCAGGCGACGCGGCCATGGGCCAGCGCCAGGTAGACCCGCTTGACCTCGCGCGCGGCGATCAGCCGCACCAGGGCGGTCATCGCCGGCAGCGTCTTGGCGACGACCATCAGGCCGCTGGTGTCCTTGTCCAGCCGGTGCACGATGCCCGCACGCGGCAGCGCTGCGGCGCCGGGATGGTGGGCGAGCAGGCCGTTGAGCAGGGTGCCCTGCCAGTGGCCCGGCGCCGGATGCACGACCAGGCCCACCGGCTTGTCGACCACCAGCAAGTGGGCATCCTCGTGCACGATGGCCAGCGCCATCGCCTCCGGCCGGAAGGCCAGGCTTTCGGCCGTGGGCACCAGCGTCACCTGCAGCCGCTGGCCGGCGCGCAGCTTGCGGGATGCGGTGGCCTGCAACTGGTCGTCGACCCGGACATGGCCGCGCTCGATCAGCTGCTGCAGCCAGCTGCGGGAGAACTCGCCAGCCAGGTCCACCAGCACCTTGTCCAGGCGCAGGCCATGTTGCGTGGCGCTGACGGTCGCCGTGCGCACCTCGGGTTCGACCGCTTCGGCGCCATCGGCGGGGTCGGCGCCTTCCAGGGTGTCGTCGACCACCGGCTGCCCGGCCTCGCCGGCCGCCGCTGCGGCGGGCTTGCGGGGGACGCCCATTAGAATTGCAGGTTGTGCATGCTGACCCTGGAAGGACGCCGGCCGCGATGCGGTTGCCGACACCGATGAACGTGTTCAAGCTTTCGAAGCCGCTGGGCGGCCACCTCGCCGCGCCGCTGGTCCTGACCATGGCGGCCATGCTGGTGGGGTGCGGCAGCAACCCGAAGGACGATGACCGGGGCAGCGTCGAGAAATTGTATGCATCGGCCAAGGAAGACTTGGCCGCCGGCAGCTACGACCAGGCCGCCAAGCAACTGGAGCGCGTGGAAGGCCGTGCCGCCGGCACGCTGCTGGCACAGCAGGCCATGCTGGACCTGGCCTACGCCAAGTGGCGCCTGAACGAGCGTGTCGACGCACTGAGCACCCTGGACCGCTTCATCAAACTGCACCCGTCCAGCCCGGCGCTGGACTATGCGCTGTACCTCAAGGGCGTGGTCAACTTCAACGAGACCATGGGCTTCCTCAGCCAGGTCTCGCGCCAGGACCTGTCCGAGCGTGACCAGCAGGCGTCGCGCGACTCGTACCAGGCGTTCGAGCAGCTGGTGCAGACCTTCCCTGACAGCAAGTACAGCGAGGATGGCCGTGCCCGCATGGGCTACATCGTCAACTCGCTGGCCGAGTACGAACTGCACGTGGCGCGGTACTACTACCGGCGGCAAGCGTTCGTGGCTGCGGCCAACCGGGCCCAGCTGGCGGTGCGCGAGTACCCGCAGACGCCGGCAGTGGAAGAGGCGCTGTACATCATGGCCGCCAGCTACGACAAGCTGGGCCTGGACCAGCTGCGCAGCGACGCCGAGCGCGTGCTGAAGCTGAACTACCCCGAGACGCGGTACATCAGGAACGGCGTGCGCGTGCCCGAGCGCGCCTGGTGGCAGTTCTGGTGACGAGTCACGCATGAACCTGCTGCGCGGGCCGATCTAGCGCCTGCGCTGCTCGCCGTACGGGTGGACGGCTGCGCTGCTCGACGCAACCTCGACCCGCTCGCGACGGTTCCTGCATCCCTCGTCCGTGCCGTTGCGCCACACCGGCGAGCGCATCAGCTGGCGTTGTTGATCGTCGCGATCTGGTCCAGCCAGGCCAGCGCGTCGGCCTCGGTGTCCAGCGTGCCCATCGGCGGCAGCGCGGCACGCAGGCGGCGGCCGTAGGGCATCTGGCGCAGGCGCACGTCGGTGATCACCAGCAGGCCCAAGTCGGTCTCGCTGCGGATCAGGCGGCCGGCGCCCTGCTTCAGCGCGATGGCCGCCTCGGACAGGTAGTAGTCGTTGAACGGGTCCTTGCCGCGCGATTCCAGCTCCTTGCTGCGCGCCTGCACCAGCGGGTCGTGCGGCGGCGGGAACGGCAGCTTGTCGATGATCACGCACTGCAGCGCCGCGCCGGGCACGTCGATGCCTTCCCAGAAGCTGGCCGAGCCGACCAGCACGCTGTGGGGCGTGTCCAGGAAGCGCTGCAGCAGGCTGCGCTTCGGGTGGCTGCCCTGCACCAGCACCGTCAGCGGCGTGCCGGCATCGGCCGCAGCCTGGTTCAGCGCCTCGGCAATCACCGGCAGCACCCGCAGCGTGGTCGTCAGCACGAAGGTGCGCCCGCCCAGGCGGCCGGCCAGCCTGGCCGCCAGCGCGCCCACGGCCGCCGGGTGGCCAGGCTCGTTGGGCTTGGGAAAGCGCGGCGGCACCCAGGTGCGGGCATGGGCGGCGTAGTCGAAGGGGCTGCCGACACGCAGCTTGCGGGCATCTTCCAGCGCGGCGGATTCGGCAAACCAGCTCAGGTCGTCGTCGCTGCCCAGCGTGGCGGACGTGAAGATCCACGCCCTTGGCGCCAGCGCCCGCTGCTCGGTGAACAGGTCGCGGATGTGCAGCGGGCTGTCGATCAGGCGGGCGTCGCGCGGACCCACGTCGATCCAGCGCACGCGGTCGGTGGCCGCCGGCAGCGCGAAGGCATTGGCGAGGCGGGCGATGCGCTCGGCGCGCTCCAGCAGGCGGGCGAAATCGGGCGCGGCGCCTTCGACCAGGGCCGCCGCATCGCGCGCCGCATCGGCCGCCTTGGCCAGGCCGGCCAGCGCTTCGGCGAACGCGGCATCGCGGCTGCGCTCGTCCCAGCGCAGCTTCAGGATGCCCTTCACGTCGCGCAGCGGCCCGGCGCAGGCCAGGCGCAGGTCGCGGGCGGCACGGTCCAGGCCACCGGCGACCTGCTGCCATTCGGCCAGGCCGCGGGCATGGCCCAGCCCGGCGGCCAGCAAGTCGCGCCCGAAGTCGATCACCTGGTTCGACGACAGCAGCGTGCCCAGGAACTGCAGGCCGGTCTCGACCAGCTGGTGCGCCTCGTCGAACACGGCGGCATCCACGGTGGGCAGCAGCTCGGCCACACCGCTGTCGCGCAGCGACAGGTCGGCGAAGAACAGGTGGTGGTTGACCACCACGAGGTCGGCGGCCATGGCCTCGCGGCGGGCCTTCACCACATGGCATTCGCGGTGGTTGGGGCAGTCCTGGCCCAGGCAGTTGTCGCGGCTGGAGGTGACCAGCGGGATCACCGGGCTGCGTTCGTCCAGGCCGTCGATCTCGGCCAGGTCACCGGTGCGCGTGGACGGCGCCCAGGTCTCGATGCGGGCCAGCGCCCGCACGGCAAAACGGTCGGGCAGCGTGCCGGTCTCGCGCGCCTGCTGCAGCCGGTGCAGGCAGAGGTAGCTGCCGCGGCCCTTCAGCAGCGCGATGCGCACCGGCACGCGCAGGGCGTCGCGCAGGCGCGGCAGGTCGCGCAGGAAGAGCTGGTCCTGCAGGCTCTTGGTGGCGGTGGACACCAGGGCGCGCTTGCCCGACAGCAGCAGCGGCACCAGGTAGGCGAAGGTCTTGCCGACGCCGGTGCCGGCCTCGGCCACCAGGGTGCCGTGCTCGTCGACCGCCGCCGCAACGGCGGCCGCCAGCTGCTGCTGCACCTCGCGTTCGACGAAGCCGGGATCGGCCTGCGCCAGCGCGCCCTGCGGGCCCAGCGCGTCGCGGGTGGCGCGAGGCAGGTCGTCGGCAGGATTGTCCCGCGCGTCGTCGCCGGCCGGCAGATCGGCAGCGCCGGCGCTCACGCGGGTTCGGGCGGATCGAGCTCGGCTTCGAGCCGCGCGATCTGGTCGCGCAGCAGCAGCCGGCGCTTCTTCAGCCGCCGCAGCGTCAGCTCGTCACCGGGGTTCTGGCCGTCGGCACGGTCGATCAGGCTGTCGAGGTCGGCATGGGCCATGCGCAGCTCGATCAGTTCGCGCTGCGGCGAGCGCAGGTTGACGTCGGCGGCGGGCTCGTGGTCCATGGAGGCCCGAGTTTATAGTGCCGCCCCATGACCGCCGCGCCATTGCAGACACCCCTGGCCTACCGCATGCTGGCGGCCACCGCCCTGCACAAGGGCGACCGGCCGTACCAGCAGGACCAGGTGCAGATCCTGCGCCACGGCCGGCTCAAGGACTGCCTGCTGGCGGTGCTGGCCGACGGCATGGGCGGCAAGAGCGGTGGGCGCAAGGCGGCCGACCAGGTGGTGCTGACCGCCCGCCAGCTGTTCGACCGCTACGTGCCGAGCAAGGACGACCCGCAGGCGCTGCTGCGCCAGCTGGTGCAGGAGTCGCACCTGATGATCAAGCTGACGGCGATCACCGCCGAGGAAGAGCCGCACAGCACGGTGGCGGCCTTCCTGCTTGGCCCGGGCCTGGTGTGCAACGTGGTGCATGCCGGCGATTCGCGGGTCTACCACTTCCGCGGCGCCGACCTGGTCAGCCGCACGATGGACGACTCGTACGTGCAGCGCCTGATCGACGAAGGCAAGCTGACCGAGGACGGCGCCAACGTGCACCCGCAGAGCAACCTGCTGACCGGTTGCCTGGGCACCGCCGCCGATCCGCCGGTGACCCTGCACCACATCGACGCGCTGCAGCCGGGCGACACCCTGCTGTGCTGCAGCGACGGCCTGTGGCACTACTTCACCCCGCGCGAGCTGGGCATGTACGTCAACAGCTTCGCGCCGCGCGATGCAGCCGACATGATGGTCACGCGCGCACGCCAGCGCGCCGGCGGCCACGGCGACAACCTGTCGCTGGCCATGGTCAAGGTCGAGCTGATCGCCTGAATCGCGGCGCCATCAAGGCGCGATCAGGGCGCGCTGGCTGACGCTGCCGGCACCGGCAGGCCGGCGGCAGGTGGCCGGTGGGCATCCCGGCGGGCATTGCGGGCCTTCACGGCCTCCTCGTGCTCGCGGGCCTGCTGCAGTCGACGGCCCTGCTGGGCAGCCCGGTCCTGGGCCTGCTGCTGCGCTGCCGAGGCCGGCGGTGCACCGGTCCGCGCGGCCCGACGCGCCGGGGGCTGGGCCGGCGCCGCCGTGGACGCGGCGGGTGCAGGCGCCTCCAGCGCGGGCCGGGCCGCAGCAGCCGATTCACGCGCCCGGATCGCCTCCAGTCGTTCGACGGCCCGCTGGCGGCGCCGGGCGTCGTCCAGCATGTGCAACTGCTGCTGCAGCGGTGCCAGCGCCTCGCGCCGCAGCGCCCGGGCGGCGGCCAGGCAGTCGGTGACGACGAAACGGGCCTCGCAATCGCGGCGGGCGGCGTCGAAACGGGCCTCGACCGCACGCCGCTCGGCCGTGATGCGCTCGCGTTCGACGGCATCGGCGTCGGCCGCCGCCATCGCAAGGGTTGGTGCCATGCCGGCCAGGCAGGCCAGCGCCCAGGCCAGGCGACGCGCGGCTGCGGTCATGTGATGCGCGTGTCCACCTCGCGCCGGTCCAGCGCCAGGTACTCGGCCGACTGCATCTCCGACAGCCGCGAGACGGTGCGCGGAAACTCGTGCGCCAGCGGGCCTTCGGTGTACAGCTGCTCGGCCGGCACCTCGGCCGACAGGATCAGCTTGACGCGGCGGTCGTAGAGCACGTCGACCAGCAGGGTGAAGCGGCGTGCCTCGCTGGCCAGGCGCGGCGGCATCTGCGGCACGCCGCTGAGCACCAGGGTGTGGAACTGCGCGGCGATCTCCAGGTAGTCGTTCTGCGAGCGCGGGCCGCCGCACAGGGTCTTGAAGTCGAACCAGACCACGCCGCCGGCGCGGCGCCGGGCGCGCAGCTCACGGTGCTCGATGTGCAGCACCGGGTCCTCGTCATGCGCTTCGGCCAGCTCGTTGAAGGCACTGGTCAGCGCCGCGTCGGCAGTCGGGCCCAGCGGGCAGTGGTAGAGCTGCAGGTGCTCCAGCGTGCGCTGGCGGTAGTCGGTGCCGTTGTCGACGTTGATCACCTCCAGGTGCTGCTTGAGCAGCTCGATGGCCGGCAGGATGCGGTCACGGTGCAGGCCGTTGGGGTACAGACCGTCGGGCTGGAAGTTGCTGGTGGTGACGATGGACACCCGGTTGGCGAACAGCGCATCCAGCAACCGGTGCAGGATCATCGCGTCGGTGACGTCGGCGACGTGGAACTCGTCGAAGCAAATCAACCGGAACTTGCGCGCGATGCGCTTGCCCAGTTCGTCCAGCGGGTTGACCGTGCCCTTCAGTTCCTGCAGCTCGCGGTGCACCTCGCGCATGAACTCATGGAAGTGCAGCCGGGTCTTGCGCTGCAGCGGCACGGCCTGGAAGAAGCAGTCCATCAGGAAGCTCTTGCCCCGGCCCACGCCGCCGAACATGTAGACGCCGCGCGGAATCGGCGGCTTGACCAGCATCTTGGTCAGCGCATTGCTGCGGCGCGACTTGTAGGCCGCCCACTCGTCCTGGCAGCGCTGCAGCGCCGCCACCGCGCGCAGCTGGGCCGGGTCGGCGGTGTAGCCGCGCTCGGCCAGGGTCTGGTGGTACAGCTCGGTGACGGACGTCATGCGCAATGCCCAAACGACAAGCGGGCCAGTATGCGTGGCCCGCTTGGAGGTGGCCGTCGCTGGCGCGACGGGTTGCAGGGTCAGAAGTTCAGCGTGCGCTTGTCGACCGCCAGCGCGGCTTCCTTCGTCGCTTCACTCAATGACGGGTGGGCGTGGCAGATGCGCGCAATGTCCTCGGCACTGGCCTTGAACTCCATCGCCACCACCGCCTCGGCGATCAGTTCGCTGGCGAAGGGACCGACGATGTGCACGCCCAGGATCTCGTCGGTCTTGGCATCGGCCAGGAACTTGACGAAGCCGGTCGTGTCGCCCAGCGCCCGCGCCCGGCCGTTGGCCATGAACGGGAACTGCCCGGCCTTGTAGGCCACGCCATCGGCTTTCAGCTGTTGTTCCGTCCTGCCGACCCAGGCGATCTCGGGGCTGGTGTAGATCACCCAAGGGATGGTGTTGAAGTTGACGTGCCCATGCTGGCCGGCAATGCGCTCGGCCACGGCCACGCCTTCTTCCTCGGCCTTGTGCGCCAGCATCGGGCCGCGCACCACGTCGCCCACCGCCCACACGTTCGGCAGGTTGGTCTTGCAGTCGCCGTCGACCACGATGGCACCACGCTCGTCGAGCTTCAGGCCCACCGCGTCGGCGTTCAGGCCGTCGGTGTTGGGCACGCGGCCGATCGAGACGATCAGCTTCTCGACCTCCAGCTTGACGGCCTCGCCCTTGGCATTGGCATAGGCGACGCTCACGCCCTTCTTGCCGGCCTTGACCTCGCTGATCTTCACGCCGAATTCGAACTTCAGGCCCTGCTTCTGGAAGGCCTTCAGCGCTTCCTTGGCCACGCCTTCGTCGGCCGCGCCCAGGAAGTTGGGCAGGGCTTCGAGGATCGTGACCTCAGCGCCCAGGCGGCGCCAGACCGAGCCCATCTCCAGGCCGATCACGCCCGAGCCGATCACGCCCAGCGTCTTCGGCACCGCCGGGATGCGCAGCGCGCCGTCGTTCGACAGGATCTGCACCTCGTCGAACGGTGCGCCGGGCAGCGCGCGGGCGTTCGAGCCGGTCGCGACGATCACATGCTTGCCGACCAGGGTCTCGTTCGCCGCACCGGTGACGACGACCTCATAGCCGCCGTCGACCGCCTTGCCGAACGCGCCCTTGCCGTGGAAGAAGCTGACCTTGTTCTTCTTGAACAGGTAGAGGATGCCGTCGTTG
>CALMIF010000410.1 GCA_937864045.1 uncultured Aquabacterium sp.
GTGACCATCCACACCTGCCGCGGCAACTTCAAGAGCGCCTGGGTGGCCGAGGGCGGCTACGACCCGGTGGTGGAGGCCATGTTCAGCACCGACGTCGACGGCTGGTTCATGGAGTTCGACAACGCCCGGGCCGGCGGCTTCGAGCCGCTGCGCCATGTGCCCAAGGGCCGCCAGGTGGTGCTGGGCCTGGTCACCACCAAGCTGGGCGACCTGGAGAGCGCCGACGACCTGGTGCGCCGCATCGACGAGGCGGCCAAGGTGGTGCCGCTGGACCAGCTGTGCCTGTCGCCGCAGTGCGGCTTCAGCAGCACCCACCACGGCAATGCGCTGTCGCAGGACGACCAGTGGCGCAAGCTGGAGCGGGTGGTGGAGGTGGCGCGCAGGGTGTGGGGCTGAGCCCGCGCACAAAGCCTCCTGAGGAGGCTTTGTGCCTGGCGAAGCGGCCGAGCTCTGCGAGGCCGTGGGCGAGCCCGGGCTGATCCGGCGCAAGCCGCGGCGCCGCCGTCCTTCGACGGTGGCTTGCCGCGGCGCACGGCGCGTCGCAGGATGGGGGTTCCCCAACCCCGCCAGGAGACCCGTGATGGCCACCACGCGCCGCAAGCCCAGCCCCTACATCCTGAACTGCCTGCCGTCACCCAAGCTGGAGAAGAACTGGACGCTGGAGACCGCGGTGGCGGCCGGCGTGGCCGCCGCGCCCAGCCCCCGGTCGACCGCCGCGGCCGCCGCCGCCGGCATCGACCTGCGCGAGCCCTGGTGGACGGTGGGTGACCAGGGTGCCACCGGCAGCTGTGTCGGCTGGGGCACGGCCGACGCGGTGCTGCGCTGGCACTTCGTCAAGGCCGGCCGGCTGACCAGGACCGAGCGCCTGTCGGCGCGCTACGTGTGGATGGCCTCGAAGGAGACCGACCCCTACACCACCCGGCCCACCAGCTTCATCGAGAGCGACGGCACCTGGCTGACCGCGGCGCTGGACGTGGCCCGCAAGTTCGGCGTGGTCACCGACAAGGTGCTGCCGTTCAAGCTGGGCGGCCAGTCGCAGATGTACGGCGACAACGCCAACACCTTCTACGCGCTGGCGGCGCAGCGGCGCATCGCCAGCTACTTCAACCTGGGCCGCGACCTGGCCAAGTGGCGCGCCTGGCTGCAGAACAACGGGCCCATCCTGACCCGGCTGGACGTCGACCCCGCCTTCATGGACGCCACCACCACCAAGGGCAAGCTCGACACCTACACGCCCGGCGCCGGCCTGGGTGGCCATTGCGTGGCCCTGGTGGGCTACATCAACGGCCGCTTCATCGTGCGCAATTCCTGGGGCACGGGTTGGGGCGACAAGGGCTTCGCCTACGCGGCCGACAGCTACGCGCAGCCGGCCTTCACCGAAGCCTTCGGCGTGACGCTGTAGGACCGAGGAGCGGCCGGGGCCGACCCGGGGCGGGCAGGGCGGGGCGCTGCAGCACAATCGCGGCCGTCTTCACCACCCGCCCCGAGGCGACCCACGATGTCAGGACACGGCTTCCACGTGCACGGCCCGCACGACCACGAGCTCGAACACGCCGCGCAGCACGGCGCCAAGGACAGCTTCACCAGCAACATCGCGGTGATGACCGCGGTGCTGGCCACCATCGGTGCGCTGTTCTCGTACATGGGCGGCGCCACCCAGGCCAATGCCGGGCTGTTCAAGAACAACGCGGCGATCAAGAAGACCGAGGCCAGCAACCAGTGGAACTACTACCAGGCCAAGAGCAGCAAGCAAAACCTGTCGGAACTGGCCCTGGCCCTGGTGCCTGAGGAGCGCAAGCCCCAGTACCAGCAGGAGATCGAGCGCTACAAGAAGGAGAAGGGCGACATCAAGGCCGCGGCCGAGAAGCTGGAGGCCGAGGCCACCGACTGGGACAAGCAGTCGGACGCCCAGATGCACCTGCACCACCGCTGGGCCCAGGCCACCACCGCCCTGCAGATCTCCATCGCTCTGGCCGCCATCGCCCTGCTGACGCGGCGCAGCTGGCTGGGCTATGCGGTGGGTGGCGTCGCCCTGATCGGCGTGGGGCTGGGCGGGCTGGCGATGGCGCACATCTGAGGGGGCGACGGTTGCGGCGGGCACTTCTCGGACATTCGACGGTCAGCGCGGGGCCGAGGCCGCCGGGTACCTGGCCGACTCCATGTCATTCCGGGCCTGCGGCCCTCCCTTCTCGACTGACGTCGGCCAGGCACCCGACGTCCTCGTCCTTCCATCACCGCAACGTGCGCGACGCCGTGCCTCGGTGGTCCATGAGCGCCGGGGTGGGCGGGCCTGTTTTGCGCAGGTAAAAGGAGGAGGCCCGGAGGGCCGGGGGACACGGAGCAAAACAGGCCCGCCCGCCCCGGCGCGATCGCGCCGACCTCGGCAAGCAAGGTCCGCCATGAGCCTGAAGCAGCCGATCAGCAGCGCTCGAAGACCGCCGCGATGCCTTGCCCGCCGCCGATGCACATCGTCACCAGCGCATAGCGGCCGCCGGTGCGGTGCAGTTCGTAGACCGCCTTGGTGGTGATGATGGCGCCGGTGGCGCCGATCGGGTGGCCCAGCGAGATGCCCGAGCCGTTGGGGTTGACCTTGGCCGGGTCCAGGCCCAGCTCCTTGACCACGGCGCAGGCCTGGGCGGCGAAGGCTTCGTTGGACTCGATGACGTCCAGGTCCTTGACCGTCAGGCCGACCTTGGCCAGCACCTTGCGGCTGGCCGAGACCGGACCGATGCCCATGATCGTGGGCTCGACGCCGGTGTGGGCATAGCCCACCAGGCGGGCCAGCGGCTTCAGGTTCTGGGCCTTCACCGCGTCACCGGCGGCCAGCACCACGGCGGCGGCGGCGTCGTTGATGCCCGAGGCGTTGCCGGCGGTCACGCTGCCGTCCTTCTTGAAGGCGGCGCGCATCTTGGCCAGGGTCTCGACCGTGGTGTCGGCCTTCACATGCTCGTCGGTGTCGAAGGCGACCTCGCCCTTGCGGCTCTTCACCATCACCGGGACGATCTGGTCCTTGAAGCGGCCGGCGGCAATCGCCGCGGCGGCGCGGCGGTGGCTTTCGGTGGCCAGCTCGTCCTGCATGCTGCGGCTGATGCCGAACTGCTCGGCCACGTTCTCGGCCGTGATGCCCATGTGGATCTTGTGGAACGGGTCGTGCAGTGCGCCGACCATCAGGTCGAGCATCTGGGCGTCGCCCATGCGCTGGCCGAAGCGGGCGCTGGGCAGGATGTAGGCGCCGCGCGACATCACCTCGCAGCCGGCACCGACGGCCACGTCGCAATCCCCCAGCAGGATGGACTGCGCCGCCGACACGATGGCCTGCAGGCCCGAGCCGCACAGGCGGTTGACGTTGAAGGCCGGCGTTTCC
>CALMIF010000411.1 GCA_937864045.1 uncultured Aquabacterium sp.
CAGGTCCTGGTCGGTCAGGTCGGCCAGGATGCCGCCAAACAGCCGGTCGCTGCGGGTGCGGCGGCCCTTGCTGAAGTCGGAGACCTGCGACGATGCGTCGACCGACCAGCCCAGGCGCGCCCGCTCGGACGGCTCCAGGCGCAGGGTGGCCAGGGTGCCGGTGGAATCGCCCAGGCCGGTGTCGGCGGAACTGCTGGCCGCATAGGCCAGGCTGGCCTTGTAGCGCAGCGAACGGCCCAGCGGACCACGCAGCGTGGGCGCCAGCTGCAGCGTGCGCGTCTCGGTGACATTGGTGCTGCTGTCGCCGCCGCCGCCGGGCTGCACGCCGAAGGCCGAGATCGCGGTCCGGGCGATCGTGGCGGTGCCCAGCACCTGCAGGCGGTCGTCGATCAGGTCGGCCGTGACATTCGCGTTGAGCGCGTTCTGCAGCTGGTTGAGCCCGCTGTGGCGAGCGTAGACCAGGCCCGTCAGCGCGTAGTCGGCAAAGCCGCGCAGTTGCCCGCTGCGACCACGCCAGCCCAGGCCGGCCGTGACCCTGGTGACCGCATCGGCCGCGCCGTCGGCGCTGCCAGGCTGGTGGTTGTCGGTGAAGGTCTCCTGCACCGACAGGCGGGGCTCCAGCGCGAGCTGGCGCGCCTGCGTCGGCGCCTCGGCGCCTGCCGCCGCCCCCACCTGGGCGCCAGCATGGCCGGCCAGCCCCAGGCCGACGCAGGCCAGCGCCAGCGGCCGGAGCATCGGCAGCAAGGCCCTGGGCGCGTCAGCGCGCCTTTGCCGCATCGGCCGCTCCCTCCGCGCCTGCAGGAGGCTTGGCCTCTGCGGACGGCTGCTCGCCGTAGCCATAACCGTAGCCGTAGCCGTAGCCCTCGGCTTCGCTGTAGCTGCCATAGCCGTAGCCATAGCCGTAGCCATAGCCGTAGGCACCCTGGCTGTCGGTGCGGGCACGGTTGAGCAGCATCATGCGGATGGGGCACTGCTCGATGGTGGACAGCGCGTGCTGCACGTCGGCCTGCAGGGTCTTGCCGGCATGCACCACCAGCACCACCTGGCCCATCTGCGAGGCCAGCACGCGCGACTCGGTGGTCAGCAGCAGCGGCGGCGAATCGAAGATGATGATCCGGTCCGGATAGCGCGAGGCCATGTCGTTGAGCAGCACGCGCATCGCGTCGCTGGCCAGCAATTCGGTCGACTTCGGATGCGGCCGGCCGCTGGGCAGGATGGTCAGCTTGTCGATGTTCGTGCGCATCAGCACATCGCTCATCTCGGCCTTGCCTTCGAGCAGGTCGAGCAGGCCGGGCGCCTCGCCAAGGCCCAGCTTCTTCAGCACCGACGGCCGCGCCACGTCGGCGTCCACCAGCATCACCGTGTGGTCAAGCTCCGAGGCGATGCTCATCGCCAGGTTGATCGACGTGAAGCTCTTGCCCTCGCCCGGCATGGCGCTGGTCATCATGATCAGGTTACCGTGGTTGACGCGGGCCGCGCCCTTGCCCACCGCGTTGGCGATCAGCGGTCGCTTGATGACGCGGTACTGGTCGGCCATGTGGGAGCGCGGCGCCGTCGGCACCAGGAACCCGGCCGCGGCCAGCGTCATCAGGTCGAGATCGACATGCTTGGACAGCGGTGCGAGCTGCGGCCGCTGGCGCTCGGCCTGGGCCGGCTGCGCCACAACCGGCGCCGCCTGGGGCTCGGCGCCCGCCGCCGGCGCATCCGCCACGCCTGCATCGGGCACGTCGATGCCGGCCTCGCGGATCTTCGCCAGCCGTTCGGCCGCCTGTTCGATCAAGCTGCTCATGGTTCAACCTACCTGCCGGGCGGCGATGATGGAGACGGTGACCATCGCCACCAGGTACGACGCCAGCAGGCCGCCCGTACCGAAATAGAAGCGCAACCGGTTGGAGCGCTCGCGCTTGCGGTCCTCGTCGCTGAGGATCATCGAGACCACGCCCAGCAGGGGCAGGCCGGTCTTGGCGCGCAGCTGGTGCACGTCATCGAACACCGGGCGGACCTGGCTGGCGACGAAGGTGGTGGCCAGGCCCGCGACCAGGGCCGCCAGCAGCGCCGCCGCCAGCAGCAGCAGCCGGTTCGGGAAGACCGGCCGCGGCGACACGCGCGGCGGGTCGATGAGGCGGAAGTCCACCACACCGGAGGCCATGTCCAGGTCACCCGACATCACGGCCGATTGCCGGCGTGCGACCAGGTCCTCGTAGTTCTTCTTGATGATCGCGTAGTCGCGGTTGAGCTGGGCGGCCTCGGCCTCGATCTGCGGCGAGGTGCGCGACAGGGCGCGCGCCTGGGCATAGCGCCCCTCGAATTCCTGGACCCGTGCCCGCAGTGCCGCGACCTGCACTTCCGAAGTTGCCATGACCCGCGCCAGCTCCTGGGCCGCCAGACTCGCGTTCGACGTGCCCTGGTTGGCCACCGGCGCAACCGCCGCCGCCTTGCGCAGCTCGGCCACTTCCTTGGCCTTCTGCCGCTCCAGTTCGGCGATCAGCCGGCGCGTGCTGACCACGTCCGGATGCAGCTCGGTGTAGCGCTGCATCAGGCCGTCGAGGTTGCGCCGCTGGGCCTCCAGGCGCGCATCGATCTCGGGCGTGGCCACCGACAGCGCACCGGCACTCGCGGGAGCGTCGGGCAGCAGCAGGCGGGTGGCCACATCGGACGAACCGCCCTTCTCGATCTCGAGCTGCTTCTTGGCCGCATCGCGCGACTGCTCAGCCTCGCGCAGCTGGAGCTTGGCCGCCTCCAGCGACGCCGAGATCTCGACCAGGCGCGAGGCAGAGTCCTTGCCGTCACCCGATTGCAGCTCGAGGTTGCGCAGGCGGAATTCCTTGAGGCGCGCCTCGGCCTCTTCCAGCTTGCCTTCGTAGGTCTTGATCTGCTCGTCCAGGAAGACCTTGGCCGAGTCGGTGTCCTTGCGGCTGGCGCCCAGGCTGGACTCGACGAAGATCGAGACCATCGACTGGATCACGCGCTTGGAGCGGTCCTTGTCGCGGTCCACGTAGGACAGCGAGTACAGGTTGTCGCGCCCCGTGCTCTTGATCTGCACGCCCTTCATCAGGTCCTCGATCAGCGTCTCCTGCTGCGACTTCGACTCGCTCTTGAGGTCGAGGTCGGCCATGCGGATCAGCTTCTCGATGTTGGGCCGGCTGATCAGCGTGCGGCTCAGCATCACGACCTGCTGGTCGACGTTGGGCTGCACGGCCAGGCCGGACATCAGCGGCTTCAGGATCGACTGCGTGTCGACGAAGATGCGCGCCATCGCCTCGTAGCGGTCGGGCACCTTGAAGGCCACCACCGCCCCCAGGGCACCGACGACCCAGGCCACGATGAGGCCCGTCCAGCGGAACCGCCACATGCCCCGGGCGACCGAGGAAATGTGGGCAAACAACTCTTCCATGGGATCAGGCTCTAGCTTGCAGGTTGAGGGGCACGGGCGCTGGGCCGGCTCAGAACAGGCTCTGCGGGATGACGAGGATGTCGCCCGGCTTGACCTCGACGTTGGCGGACACGTCGCCGCGCTTGACCAGGTCCTTCAGGCGCACGGCGTACTGCTTGCCGCCGTCGCTGGTGCGCACGATCGTGGCGTTGTTGCCGGCGGCGAAGTCCGTCAGCCCGCCGACGGCGATCATCACGTCGAGCAGCGTCATGTTCTTCTTGTAGCTCAGCGCCTGCGGCTTGGCGGCCTCGCCGATGACGCGGATCTGCTCGCTGTAGGGGCCGACGAAGCCGGTGACCAGGACGGTCACCACGGGATCGCGCACGTACTTGCCGAGTTGGGTCTCGACGTCGCGTGCGAGCTGGATCGAGGTCTTGCCCTGGGCGATGATCTCGTCGACCAGGGGCGCGGCCACCTTGCCATCGGGGCGCACCGGCACCGACATCGACAGCTCGGGGTTGCGCCAGACGATGATGTTCAGCGTGTCGCCGGCACCGATCAGGTAGGAGTAGCTGTC
>CALMIF010000412.1 GCA_937864045.1 uncultured Aquabacterium sp.
GTTCAGCGCGCTGCTGAACTACCGCCACAGCCCCGGCCTGGCCGAGGCGGATGGCCAAGCCGCCGCCGCCGTGCCCGCCTTCGGCCTGCACGACCTGGGCGGCAGCGAGCGCACCAACTACCCCTTCGGCATGTCGGTGGACGATCTGGGCCAGGGCTTTGCCCTGCATGCCCAGGTGGACCGCAGCGTGAACCCCGACCGCGTCTGCCTGTTCATGCTGGCCGCCATCGAGGCCGTGGTGCAGGCCCTGGCCGACGCGCCCGCCACCCCGCTGGCGCAGCTGGACGTGCTGCCCGACGCCGAGCGCACGCTGGTGCTGCAGGCCTTCAACCCGGTGCCGCGCGCCTGGCCGCAGGCCGCGCTGATGCACCAGCTGTTCGAGGCCCAGGCCGCGGCGCAGGGGCAGGCCGTGGCCCTGGTGCACGACGAGCAGAGCCTGAGCTATGCCGAGCTGAACCACCGCGCCAACCGCCTGGCCCACCACCTGATCGGCCTGGGCGTGGGCCTGGACCAACGTGTGGCCATCTGCCTGCCGCGTGGCTTCGACATGGTGGTGGCGGTGCTGGCCACGCTGAAGGCCGGTGCGGCCTATGTGCCGCTGGATGCCGCCTACCCCGCCGAACGGCTGGCCTACATGCTGCGCGACAGCACGCCGGCGGCGCTGCTCACCCACGGCACCCTGGCCGGCCGCCTGCCGGCGCACGCCCTGGGCATCCAGGCCGTGCTGCTCGACGCCGATGCCGGCCTGCAGCACCTGCCGGCACACAACCCCGACAGCGCCCAGCTGGGGCTGACCGAGCATCACCTGGCCTATGTGATCTACACCTCGGGCTCCACGGGCGAGCCCAAGGGCGTGATGAACGAGCACGCCGGGCTGCGCAACCTGGTGCACGCCCAGTGCGAGGTCTACGGCGTGACGGCCGACAGCCGGGTGCTGCAGTTCGTGTCGCTCAGCTTCGATGTCAGCATCTCCGAGATCGCCATGGCCCTGTGCCACGGCGCCACGCTGGTGCTGGCCTCGCCCGAGCAGCTGCTGCCGGGCGAGCCGCTGCTGGTCACGCTGCGCCGGCACCGCATCAGCCACCTGAGCCTGCCGGTGGCGGTGATGGCCGCCCTGCCGGCCGACGCCGATCTGGCACCGCTGCAAACGCTGATCGTCGGTGGCGAGGCCATGCCGGCCACGCTGGCCGCGCGCGGGGCGCAGCAGCAGGCGGTGTTCAATTCCTACGGGCCCACCGAGGCCGCGGTGTGCAACACAGTGTGGCGTTGCCGCCCCGGACATGCCGGCGCAGTGCCGATCGGCCGGCCGCTGGCCAACAACCGCCTCTACATCCTGGATGGCCAGGGCCGCCCGGCGCCGCTGGGCGTGCCCGGTGAGATCCACATCGGCGGCGCCCAGGTGGCGCGCGGCTACCTGCACCGCCCGGCGCTGAGCGCCGAGCGCTTTGTGGCGGATCCGTTCAGCCCCGAGGCCGACGCCCGCATGTACCGCAGCGGCGACCTGGGCTGCTGGCTGCCCGACGGCCAGATTGCCTACCTGGGCCGCAACGACCACCAGGTCAAGATCCGCGGCTTCCGCATCGAGCTGGGCGAGATCGAGGCCCGGCTGCTGGCCTGTGACGGCGTGCGGGAAGCCGTGGTGCTGGCCCGTGAGGATGTGCCGGGCGACAAGCGCCTGGTGGCCTATCTGGTGGCCCAGCCAGGCGTGCCGCTGGCCATCTCCGCGGTGCGCGAGCAGCTGCAGCGCCAGCTGGCCGAGCACATGGTGCCCGGCGCCCTGGTGGTGCTGCCGGCGCTGCCGCTCACACCCAACGGCAAGCTGGACCGCCGCGCGCTGCCGGCGCCCGATGCCTCGGCGCGCGTGCAGCGCGGCCACGAGGCGCCGCAGGGCGAGCTGGAGTTCACGCTGGCCCAGCTGTGGGCCGAGGTGCTGGGCCTGCCCGCGGTGGGCCGGCATGACAACTTCTTCGAGCTGGGCGGCCACTCGCTGCTGGCCGTGAGCCTGGTGGAGCGCCTGCGCCAGGCCGGCCTGGCCACCGATGTGCGCACGCTGTTCGCCAACCCCAGCGTGGCCGGCCTGGCCCAGGCCCTGGGCAGTGGCCACGCGCAGGTGCCGGTGCCGCCCAACCTGATCCCTGCCAGGGCCGCGCGCATCGTGCCCGAGATGCTGAGCCTGGTGCAGCTGGCGCAGCACGAGATCGACGCCCTGGTGGCGCAGGTGCCCGGTGGCGCGGCCAATGTGCAGGACATCTATCCGCTGACGCCCGCGCAGGAAGGCATCCTGTTCCACCACATGGTGGCGCCCGACGGCGACCCCTATGTGCAGGACGATGTCTACGTGTTCGCCAGCCAGGCGCTGGCGCGGCGCTTTGTGCGCACGCTGCAGCGCGTGGTGGATCGCCATGACGTGCTGCGCACCGCGGTGTTCTGGGAGAACCTGCGCGAGCCGGTGCAGGTGGTCTGCCGCCAGGCGCCGCTGGCCCTGGACGAACTGGTGCTGCAGGGCAGCGCGGCCGGCTTTGCCCGCCAGGTGCATGCCCACCTGGCCGCGCGTGGCCAGGCCTTCTCGCTGCAGCAGGCGCCCATGCTGCGCCTGCACCTGGCCGAAGACCCGGCCCAGGGCCGCTGGCTGCTGCACCTGATCTCGCACCACCTGCTGATCGACCACACCACGATCGCGGTGCTGGTGGAAGAGGCCGACCTGATCGACCAGGGCCGCGAGGCCGAGCTGCCGCGGCCGGCACCGTTCCGCGACTTCGTGGCCCAGACCCGTCTGGGTGTCAGCGCGCAGGCGCACGAGGCCTTCTTCCGCGACATGCTGGCCGACATCGACGAGCCCACCGCGCCCTTCGGCCTGCTGGATGTGCAGGGCGACGGCCGCAATGTCGAGGAGTTCCGCTGCCGGCTGCCGCAGCCGCTGGCGCTGGCGCTGCGGCAGCAGGCACGGCGCGCCGGCGTCAGCGCGGCCAGCCTGATGCACCTGGCCTGGGCCCTGGTGGTGGCCCGGGCCTCGGGCCGCCGCGAGGTGGTGTTCGGCACGGTGCTGTTCGGCCGCATGCAGGGTGGTGAACAGATCGACCGCATGCTGGGCATGCTGATCAACACCCTGCCGGTGCGTGTCAGCGTGGACGGCCTGGGCGTGGCCGCGGCGCTGCGCCGCACCCACCAGCTGCTGACCGGGCTGCTGCGCCACGAGCACGCCTCGCTGGCGCTGGCCCAGCGCTGCAGCGGCGTGGCCGCGCCGGCACCGCTGTTCAGCGCGCTGCTGAACTTCCGCTACACCCCGGACGAAACCTTCGAGGCCCCGCGCGGCGAGCGCCTGTTCGGCGACATCGTCGATCTGGACGGCCTGGAGCGCACCAACTACCCGCTCACCTTCGCCATCGACGATCTGGGCGACGACTTCATGCTCACCGCCCAGGTGAGCACGCCGGTGTCGCCACAGCGTGTGTGCGCGTTCATGCAGCGCGCCATCGCGGTGCTGGTGCAGGCGCTGGCCGACCACCCCGAGCAGCCGCTGCACACGCTGGATGTGCTGCCGCCGGACGAGCGCGCGCTGCTGCTGCAGCACGCCGGCCAGGCAAGTGCGCCGCCTCAGGCGCCGGCCCGCAGCCTGTGCGTGCACCAGCGCTTCGAGGCCGTGGCCGCCCGCCAGCCCCTGGCGCCGGCGCTGCGCCACGGCGATGTGCTGCTGAGCTATGGCGAGCTCAATGCCCGCGCCAACCACCTGGCCCGGCAGGTGGCCCGCCTGGGCGTGGGCCCCAACACCCGCGTGGCCGTGGTGCTGCCGCGTGGCGTGCCGCTGGTGGTGGCGCTGCTGGCGGTGCACAAGGCCGGTGGCGCCTATGTGCCGCTGGACCCGTCGTACCCGCCAGAACGCCTGAGCTACATGCTGGGCAGCTGTGCGCCCCGGGTCGTGCTGGCCGCGGGCGACAGCCTGGCGCTGGCCCGGCGCGTGGCCGCCGATGCCGCAGCCGCGGCTGATGACGGCATGGCCGTGCTGGACCTGCAGGCCGATCTGCCCGCGCTGGCCGACGGCAGCGACAACCTGCACACCCATGCCGATGCGACCCAGCACCTGGCCTACCTGATCTACACCTCGGGTTCCACCGGCCTGCCCAAGCCGGCGCAGGTGCGGCATGGCGGCCTGGCCAACCTGCTCGACTGGTATGTCGAGGACTGCGGCCTGCAGCCCGACGAGCATGTGCTGCTGCTCAGCTCGCACAGCTTCGACCTCACGCAGAAGAACATCTTCGGCCCGCTGGTGGTGGGCGGCTGCCTGCATCTGGGCGTCGAGCCCTTCGAGCCGCGGCGCATCCTCGACCAGATCCGCGACGAAGGCATCACCTGGCTGAACGTGGCGCCCAGCGCCTTCGGCGCGCTGATCGACTGCGAGGCCCGCGCCCTGCAGCCGCTGCGCTGCGTGGTGCTGGGGGGTGAGCCGATCCACGCCGCCGCGCTGGCGCAGATCCCCGAGCCGCGGCCGCGGTTCGTCAATAGCTACGGCCCCACCGAGTGCAGCGACGTGGTGGCCTGGCACGCGCTGGACGCCCGGCTTGAGATTTATGCGCATGGCGTGCCGCTGGGCCGGCCGATCCGCGACACCCGCCTGTACCTGCTGGACGACCAGCACCTGCTGGTGCCGGCCGGCGCGGTGGGCGAGATCTTCATCGGTGGGGTGTGCGTGGGCGCGGGCTACCTGAACCAGCCCGCGATGACCGCCGAGCGCTTTGTGGCCGATCCGTTCAGCGGCCAGCCGGGTTCGCGCATGTACAAGACCGGCGACCTCGGCCGCTGGCTGGCCGACGGCACGCTGGAGTACCTGGGGCGCAACGACCACCAGGTGAAGATCCGCGGCTTCCGCGTCGAGCTGGGTGAAATCGAGGCGCAGCTGGAGCGCTGCCCCGGCGTGGCCGAGGCCGTGGTGGTGGCGCGCGAGCTGTCCGGCCACCAGGGCCGGCAGCTGGTGGCCTACGTCCAGGCGCTGGAGCAGCAGGTGGTGGATGTGCAGGCGCTGCGCGCACATGCCAGCGCCCAGCTGCCGGCCTACATGGTGCCCGCGGCCTTTGTGGTGCTGGCCCACTTCCCGCTCACGCCCAACGGCAAGCTCGACCGCGCGGCGCTGCCCGCGCCCGACAGCGAGGCCTTTGCCCAGCGTGGCTACGAGGCCCCGCAGGGCGACACCGAGCAGACCCTGGCCACGTTGTGGGCCGAGCTGCTGGGCGTGCCGCAGGTGGGCCGGCATGACAACTTCTTCGCGCTGGGCGGTCACTCATTGCTGGCCGTGAGCCTGATCGAGCGCATGCGCCAGGCCGGCCTGCAGGCCGATGTGCGCGCGCTGTTCGCGGCCGGCAGCCTGGCCGAGCTGGCGCAGGCCGTGGGCGGTGAAAGCCGTGCCGTGGTCGTGCCGCCCAACCTGATCCCGGCCGGTGCGGCCGAGATCCGTCCGGAGATGCTCACGCTGCTGAGCCTGGACCAGGCGCAGATCGACGTCATCGTGGCCCAGGTGCCCGGCGGCGCCGCCAATGTGCAGGACATCTACCCACTGGCCCCGTTGCAGGAAGGCATCCTGTTCCATCACCTGATGGCCGAGCAGGGTGACCCGTACCTGCTGCCCAGCCTGTACGGCTTTGCCAGCCGCGAGGCGCTGATGCAGCTGGTCGAGGCGCTGCAGGGCGTGGTGGACCGCCACGACATCCTGCGCACCGCGGTGGTGTGGAAGGCGCTGGCCCAGCCGGTGCAGGTGGTGTGCCGCCAGGTGCGCTTGCCGGTCGAGGAACTGCGCTTCGATGCCGCTGCGGGCGACATTGCGACGCAGATGCAGGCGCGGCTGGATCCCGCGGGTTTGCGCATCCCCGTGCACCAGGCCCCGCTGCTGCGCCTGCACATCGCGCACGACCCGGCCCATGGCAACGGCCAGGGCCGCTGGCTGCTGCATGTGCTGGCCCACCATCTGGCGCTGGACCACACCACGCTGGATCTGGTCATCGCCGAGGCCCGGTTCATCGGGCAGGGCCGCCAGGCTGAGCTGGCCGAGCCGCTGCCGTTCCGCAACTTCGTCACGCAGGCGCGCCTGGGCGTCAGCCAGGCCGAGCACGAGGCCTTCTTCACCGAATTGCTGGGCGACATCGACGAGCCCACCGCCCCCTTCGGCCTGCTCGATGTCCAGGGCGATGGCCGCGGCATGGCCGAGGCCGACATGGTTCTGCCGCCCGAGCTGGCGCTGGGCGTGCGCCAGCACGCGCGCCGGCTGGGCATCAGCGCGGCCAGCCTGATGCACCTGGCCTGGGGCCTGGTGCTGGCGCAGGCCAGCGGGCGCGAGCAGGTGGTGTTTGGCACGGTGATGTTCGGCCGCATGCAGGGCGGCGAACACGCCGACCGCGTGATGGGCATGTTCATCAACACCCTGCCCATCCGGCTGGGCCTGGGCGGGCAGACGCTGCGGCAGGCGCTGCGGCACACGCACCAGCTGCTGGCCCGGCTGCTGCGCCACGAGCACGCGCCGCTGGCACTCGCCCAGCGCTGCAGCAGCGTGGCCGCACCGGCGCCGCTGTTCAGCGCCCTGCTGAACTACCGCCACAGCCCCGGCATGACCGAAGGGCAGGGCGAAACCCGTGGCGATGCGCCGGGCGACGGCGCCGCCATCGAGGTGCTGGGGGGCCGCGAGCACACCAACTACCCGCTGTGCCTGGACGTGGACGACCTGGGCGAGGGCT
>CALMIF010000413.1 GCA_937864045.1 uncultured Aquabacterium sp.
CCCAACCCGGTGGCGGCGCTGCGCAACGGCACCATCGGCTGGCTGCTGGCCGGCCAGGTGCTGGACCATGGCGCACAGCGCCGCTTTGCCGACCACGGCCCGGTCAAGCCCGGGAACCTGGCCGCCGCCCGCGCCGCCGCGCATGCCCTGGCCGACCGTGCCGGCGCGGTGCGCCTGACCACGGCCACGCTGGCCGCCTGGGAGGCCGACACCACCCGCACGCTGTACCGCTGGGACGTGCGCACGCCCGAGGAGTACGCCGCCGGCCACCTGCCGGGCTTCGGCAGCGCACCGGGCGGGCAACTGGTGCAGGAGACGGATGTCTGCTGCGCGGTGCGCGGCGCTCGCGTGGCCCTGGCCGATGGCGGGCCCGAATCGGACGGCGTGCGTGCCGCGATGACTGCCCACTGGCTGGCGCAGATGGGCTGGGAGGTCGGCTGGCTGACCGACAACACGCCCGCCCTGCACACCGCCACCGGCCCCTGGAAGCCGGCCCATGCGCCGTTGCCCGAGGTGCCCCTGGTCGATGCGGCGACCCTGTCTGCCTGGCGCGATGCCGGCCGCACCCTGGTGCTGGACGTCGGCACCAGCGCGGCCCACGTCAAGGGCCATGTGCCCGGCGCGCACTGGCTGCTGCGCACCGACCTGCGCACCATCGCGCCCGAGCTGCCGCCGGTCGACCAGGTGGTGTTCACCTGCGGCGACGGCCGCCTGGCGCGGCTGGCGGCGGCTGACTTCACGCGCCTGACCGGCCCGAACGGCAGGACGGCGCATGCGCTGGACGGCGGCACGGCGGCCTGGGTCGCGGCGTCGCTGCCGCTGGAACCCGGTGAGGCCAACCTGCTGAGCCTGCGCATCGACCGCTACCGCCGGCCCTACGAGGGCACGGACGCGCCGCGCGAAGCCATGCAGGGCTACCTGGACTGGGAGTTCGGCCTGGTCGCGCAGCTGGGGCGTGACGGCACGCACCACTTCCGGGTGCTGCCGGCGGCCTGAGGCTCAGGCCGTCCAGCGTCCCAGCACCTGGGGCGCGCCATCGGCACCGGCGCGCAGCAGCAGGCCTTCGCCCGAGTTCGTGTTCTGGCCGACCAGGTCGGCCAGCACGAACATGTGCGTCACCCAGACCTCGAAGCGCCCGCGCTGCGCCGTGGCGGCACGGACCGCCTGGCGCAGCGCGTCCAGGCTCTGCGCATTGGTGGTTTCGGTGCCGGCGCGCGGCGAGCCCAGCGCGGCCCAGGGCTCGGCGCTGCCGAAGGCCAGCTGGGCCGTTTCAACGCAGCGGCACCAGGGGCTGCTGCGCACCCGCACCGGCTTCAGCTGGCGCGCGATGAACCAGTCGCCGACGCGCCGGGCCTGCGCCCGGCCTTCGTCGTTGAGGTTGCGCTGGGTGCTGCAGTCGCCCAGGCGGAATTCGGGCGGGTCGAAGGTGCCGGGCGCCAGCGCATGGCGCAGGGCCAGCACCACGCCGCCCTCGCGGAGCAGGTCGGAGGCGGCGGCGTCGGCAGAGCGGACGCCGAGCGGGAGCGCAAGCCCGGTCAGCAGCAGGGTGCGGCGTTGCAACATGGCGCCACTGTAGAAAGCCCCGCACGCCCTTGCCGGCGCGGGGCTTCCGGCGCGTTCAATGCACCGCGCGGCCCTGTCCCTGCCAGAACTGGGCGCGGATCGCCTTCTTGTCGAGCTTGCCCAGGCCGGTGACGGGCAGGGCGGCGACGAAGTCGATGGCCTTGGGCGTGTAGACCGCGCCCTTCTTCTCGCGCACGAAGGCTTTCAGCTCGGCGGCCAGTTGGTCCGTCGCCGCGGCGGCACCGGGGCGCAGTACCACCAGGGCGCGCACCGCCTCGCCCCACTTCTCGTCGGGCACGCCCACCACCGCGGCCGAGGCCACGGCCGGGTGCTGGCTCAGCGCGTCTTCCACCTCGCGCGGGTAGACGTTGAAGCCGCCGCTGATGATCATGTCCTTGCTGCGGTCGACGATGTAGAGATAGCCGTCGGCATCGCGCCGGGCCATGTCGCCGGTGTAGAGCCAGCCGTGGCGCAGGGCCTTGGCGGATTCTTCCGGCTTGTTCCAGTAGCCCTGCATCACCAGGGGGCCGCGCACGCAGATTTCGCCCACCTCGCCCTGCGGCACCTCCTGGCCGTCGTCGTCGAGCAGGCGCACCTGCACGCCGGCGCAGGGCGTGCCGCAGCTGGCCAGGCGCTCGGGGTGGTTCACCGGGTCGTGCTCGTGCTGGTGTAGCACGGTCACGGTGTTGGGTGCCTCGCTCTGGGCGTAGAGCTGCATGAACACCGGGCCGAATTCGCGGATGCCCTCGGTCAGGCGGGCCGGCGACATCGGCGAGGCGCCGTAGATGATCAGCTGCAGGCTCGACAGGTCGGCCCCGGGGCGGGCCGGGCTGTCGAGCAGCACGTAGACCATGGTCGGCACCAGGAAGGTGGCGGTGATCCTGTGCTGCTCGACCAGGCGGATGAACTTCTCGGGCGTGAAGCCCTGGGTCATCGCGTAGGTGCCGCTCTTCATCAGCACCGGCATGATCATCGCGCCCGAGGCATGGGTGATCGGCGTCAGCGCCAGGAAGCGGATCTCGCGCGGCCAGTCCCAGTCGGCCATCTCGGTCAGGATCATCGTGACGTGCACCCGGTGGGTGTGGGCCACGCCCTTGGGCTTGCCGGTGGTGCCGCCGGTGTAGACCAGCACGCACACGTCCTCGGGCTCGGCCTGCGGCTGCAGCGGGCCCGGTGTGTGCGTGGCAGCGGCGGCCAGCAGGTCTTCGCCCAGCCCTGCGCTGTCGCCGAAGCCCATCAGCCGTTGCACGCCGGGCACACGCTGCTGCAGCACGCGGGTGCGGTCGCCGAAGCTCAACGGGTCAAAGAACAGCGTGGTGACGCCCGAGTCTTCCAGGATGTAGGCGTGGTCGTCCTCCGACGAGGTGGGGTTCATCCAGGTCAGGCGCAGGCCCATCACGTAGGCCGCGGCGGTGATCAGGAAGGCCTCTGGCCGGTTGGCCGACAGCGTGGCCACCGCGTCGCCGCGCTTCAGGCCGCGCGCCGCCAGCGCCTGGATCACCTGGCTGACCTTGGCGCCCAGCGCGCGGTAGGTCCACTGCGTGGCGTCGCCGCCGTTGTCGCTGATGAAGGCGGTGCGGTCGCCACCGCGGGCGATGGCGCTGACCACCAGGTCGCCGACGGTGGCGCCCTGGTACAGCGGTTGGTTCAGATCAGCCATCACGGGCGCACCTCGGTCGCGAACACCTTCTGCGCCACCTTCCACTGCCCGCCGGTCTTGATCAGGTTCAGGTAGTCGGTGAAGTAGCGCGGCGGGATCTGGCACTTCACCTTCACCAGGGCGGTGATGGCGCTGCTCTGGTCCACCAGCAGGATCGCGTCGTCGCGCGCCAGCCCCTGCGCCTGGGGCGAGGGCCGCTCGCGCACGGCCTTCAGCCAGTCGGCCAGCGGCCAGGCCACCACTGCGCCCTTGTGCTCGTAGGTCAGCGCGCTGCCGGGGTGGAAGACGCTGGCCAGCTTGTCGGCGTCGCCCTCGTACAGGCCGTCGAAGTAGGTCTGGATCGTCTGCGCGATGGCGGCGCGGTCGTCGGTGGACATGGCGGTCTCCTGGAGGTCGGGGGAAGGGCCATGCTAGCCACAAGCCCGCGCCGCGCTGTCACCCAGGCGAGGCCGCGCCGCGGTCGTCAGGGCTTGCCCAGCGTCACCCAGCTCAGGTCCAGCACGTTGTCGGCGCGGTGCACCACGTCCACGTTCTGCCGCACCGCCCAGGGAATGACCTGGCGGTGCAGCGGAATGGTGTGGACCTGCGTCTTCCACTCGGCCAGCGCCGCCTTGATCAGCGCCTCGCGCTTCTTCGGGTCGGCCTCGGTGCTGCTCTGCACGGCCAGGGCTTCGAAGCTGTCGTTGCGCGAGCGCCCGCTGTTGAACACGCCCACGCCCTGGCCGCCGGGGTGGCGCATCACCGGGGTGAAGGTGGTCTCGGCATCGGTGATGGCGCCGCCCCAGCCCAGCAGGTACAGGCTGGTGTCGAACTTCTCCAGCTTGGGGAAGTACAGCGAGCGCGGCATCGCGTTGACGCGCACCTTCACCTTCAGCTGCGCCCACATGCCGGCCAGCGCGACGCAGAGCTCCTCGTCGTTGATGTAGCGGTTGTTGGGGCAGTCCAGCGTCACCTCGAAGCCGTCGGCGTAGCCGGCGTCGGCCATCAGCTTGCGCGCGGCCGCCAGGTCCAGCGGCAGGCGGCGTTCCAGCTCGGGGTCGTTGAAGGCGCCCAGCGGCGAGGGCGTCATGCCGCCGGTGGGTGCCGACAGGCCGTTCATCAGCTTGCTGCGCAGCGTCTGCACGTCCACCGCCTGGTACAGCGCCTGGCGCACACGCCGGTCCTTGAAGGGGTTGCGGTCCTTCAGCCCGCCGTGCAGCAGCTCGTCGCGCAGCTGGTCCATGCCGATGAAGACGTCGGCGCGGTCTGCTGCCACTCGGTGGCCAGCCCCGGCACGATGGCCAGCTGCCGGTCGCGGCGCGTCAGGCGCTCGTAGACCTGGGCATTGAGGTTGTTGGCCAGGTCCTCGTTCTGCGAGTGCGGGTCCATCGTCAGCGCATCGCCCTGGCTGGCCCAGCGCAGCACCTGGGCGCTGGCGGCGGGGCCGAGCAGCAGCGCCGCGACGACGATCAGGAGGGCCGCCAGTGGCCGGGCGGTGACGGTGACAGGGGTGGTGAAGGGGGCTGAAATGGACCGCATGCGCACACCTTCTGGCCGGATCGAGGCCTGCAGTGTCAACCGCAGCGTCGGCCTGACGGACCTCGGGATTGCCCGCGGTTCACCGCCAGGCGCGCCCGCGCCGCAGATGCGCCACCAGGGCGTCAGGCCGCCAGCGGCGCGCCCAGCTTGAAGCGCCCCACCAGCTCGGCCAGCCGGCCGGCCTGGTGGCGCAGGCTGTCGGCGGCGGCGGCGCCTTCTTCCACCAGGGCGGCGTTCTGCTGCGTCACCTGGTCGAGCTGCTGCACCGCCTGGTCGAACTGGGCGATGCCCTGCGTCTGCTCGCTGCTGGCGCTGCTGATGCCGGCGATCAGCCGCGTCACCTGCTGCACCTGGCTGACGATGCCCTGCATCGCCTGGCCGGCGTCGTCGGCCAGGCGGCCGCCCGCTTGCACCTTGCCGGTGCTGTCGTTGATCAGGGCCTTGACCTCGCGGGCGGCCTGGGCGCTGCGCTGGGCCAGGCTGCGCACCTCGCCGGCCACCACGGCGAAGCCGCGGCCCTGTTCGCCTGCACGCGCCGCCTCGACGGCCGCGTTCAGCGCCAGGATGTTGGTCTGGAAGGCGATGCCGTCGATGGTGCCGATGATGTCGCCGATGCGCCGGCTGGCGTCGGCGATGCCGTGCATGGTCTGCACCACCTGCTGCACCAACTGGCCGCCGCGGTCGGCGGCGTCGCTGGCGGCGGCGGCCAGCTCGCTGGCTTCGCGGGCGGCGTCGGCATTGGTGCGCACGGTGGCGGTCAGTTGCTCCATGGCCGCGGCAGTCTGCTGCAGATTGGCGGCCTGTTCCTCGGTGCGCTGGCTCAGGTCGAGGTTGCCGCTGGCGATCTGGGTGGCGCCGGTGGCGATGCCGTCGCTGCCGCCGCGCACCTCGCCGACGATGGCGGCCAGGCTGGTGTTCATCGCCAGCAGGGCGCGCAGCAGGTCGCCGGCCTCGTCGCGGCGCTGCACCTGCGCCCGCGTGCGCAGGTCGCCGCCGGCCACGGTCTGCGCCAGCTGCACCGCCTGGGCGATGGGCGCGGTGACCGAGCGGGTGATCGCCCAGGCCAGGCCCGTGCCCAGCAGCAGGGCCAGCGCACCACCAGCCAGCAGCCAGGCGCGCTGGGCCCTCTGCTCGACATGCAGCGCGTCGCGCAGGGCGTCGGCCGTGGCCTGCTGGCCGGCGTTCAGGCGCTCGATGGTCTGCTGCATGGCGGCGATGCGCAGGTTGGTGAAGAAACTCATGGCGAGGGTCCGGTCGCGGTTGTCGGGCCCTCCCGCACATCCGGGCCCTGCCTGCCCTATCGGCCATGCCGGCCCGCGGGCGCAGCGGCATTGCTGCACCACCTTTGCTTTGGATCAATGGCCGGGCGAGAAGCCCGCCAGCGGCGCCGGCTTCGGCGCCGTGCTTACATTGCCGCTTCCTCCCAGCGCAGACGAGCACCCACCACCATGACCGATCCCACCGCCTACACCCCGCCCAAGGTCTGGACCTGGAACCAGGCCAACGGCGGGCGCTTCGCCAACATCAACCGCCCGGTGGCCGGGCCCACGCACGACAAGGACCTGCCGGTCGGCCAGCACCCGTTGCAGCTGTATTCGCTGGCCACGCCCAACGGCGTGAAGGTGACGGTGCTGCTGGAGGAACTGCTGGCCGCGGGCCACAGCGGTGCCGAGTACGACGCCTGGCTGATCCGCATCAACGAGGGCCAGCAATTCAGCAGCGGCTTCGTGGCGGCGAATCCGAACAGCAAGATCCCGGTGCTGGTCGACCGCAGCGGGGCGCAGCCCATCCGTGTGTTCGAGTCGGGCGCCATCCTGCTGCACCTGGCCGAGAAGTTCGGCGCCTTCCTGCCCACCACCCAGCCGCAGCGTGCCGAGTGCCTGGCCTGGCTGTTCTGGCAGATGGGCAGCGCGCCCTACCTGGGCGGTGGCTTCGGCCACTTCTACGCCTACGCACCGACCAAGATCGAATACGCCATCGACCGCTTCGCGATGGAGACCAAGCGCCAGCTCGACGTGCTGGACCGCCGCCTGGCCGAGGTGCCGTACCTCGCCGGCGACGACTACACGATCGCCGACATCGCCGTCTGGCCCTGGTACGGCCAGCTGGTGCTGGGCAAGCTCTACGACGCGGCCGAATTCCTCAGCGTGCAGGACTACACCCATGTGCAGCGCTGGGCCCAGGACATCGCCCAGCGGCCGGCGGTGCGGCGCGGGCGGCGCGTGAACCGTGTGATGGGCGACCCGGCCGAGCAGCTGCCCGAGCGCCACGCCGCCAGCGACCTGGACACGCCGCCGGCGGGCTGAGCGTCAGGCGCCGCCCGCCTTCACGGCGGGTGGCTGCATCGTGATCGCGTCGAACGGGCAGCGCAGCGCGCACAGGCGGCAGCCGGTGCAGTGCGCGGGGCCGTGCAGCACGGCGCGCTTGCGCCAGTGCGCCAACTCCAGGCTGAGCAATTGCGGCGCACAGGCGCCCACGCAGCGGCCGCAGCCGGTGCAGCGGGTGGCATCGATCACCGGCAGACACCCGCGTGACCGCGCCGGCCGGGCAGGGCGTGTAGCCTGCGCCGGCTGATCGATCTCTTCCGAACCTCCGTCCATGCCCCTGTCGCCCCCTGCCAGCCCCCGCGTGCCCGGCCACTGCCGCACCCTGTCCATCCAAGCCTACCGCCGCGCCGACGGCCTGTGGGACATCGAGGGCCACCTCACCGACATCTGGCCCACGCCGGTGCCCAAGGCCGGCGGCCTGCTGCCGCCCGGCGAACCCATGCACGCGATGTGGCTGCGCCTGACCATCGATGCCACGGCCACCATCGTCGATGCCGAGGCCAGCACCGACGCCGGCCCCTACGGCCACGCCTGCGGCGCCATCAACGCCGATTACCGCAAGCTCATCGGCGTGCAGGTGGCCCGCGGTTACCGCGACGCCATCCGCAAGCTGTTCGGCCGCACGGCCGGCTGCACCCACATCAACGAGCTGGCCGGCGCGATGGGCAGCGCGGCGATGCAGGCGATGTGGGAGGACATGAACGCCGACCCGGCGGCGCGCCCCGCCGCGCTGGACGGCTGCCACGCGCTGAAGTCCGACGGCCCGCAGGTGGCGGCGTTCTTCCCGCGCTGGTATGCGCCCGCGCCACGGACGGCAGGCTGATCGGTCGGCTGTTCAGTCGGCTGTTCAGTCGGCTGATCACTCGGCCAGTTCGGCGTGGTGGCCGCTGGCGCCGCGCTTCCAGTAGGCCGCCACCCGCATTGCTTCCTTCGGCAGGCCCTTGGCCGCCAGCACCTCGCGCAGGCCGGCCGCGGTGGCGGCCTCGGCGGCGCACCAGGCGAAGCCCTCGCCAGCCGGCAACGGCATCGAGCGCAGCGCTTGGGCCAGGTCGGCCTCGCTGTCCAGCCAGTGCAGGTCCAGCCCGGCTGGGGCGTTCGACCTGCAGCACGGTGACGCGGCGGCGATGGATCTGGTGGCGCACGCGCTGCACGCGGCGCATGGCGGTGGGAAGCGAGGTCATCGGCCCTGCCTGATTGGTTGATAATGTCATCCATCATGTCGAAATCAGTTGATGATGTCAACCAATTGGCTGGCCGGCACCCCTGCGCCGTGTCGCCGGCCGACGCCGGGGGCGAGGGCGACGCCGTGCTCGAGGCCATCCACGCGGTGATGCACCTGTACCGCACGCCGCGCCACCGCGCCGCGCTGGCCGGCGCCGCAGGGCTGACGCACATGGAGCACAAGGTGCTGGGCTTCTTCAGCCGCCAGCCCGGCGCCACCCAGCGCGACCTGGCCGCCCACGCCGGCCGCGACAAGGGTCAGCTGGCGCGCCTGGTCGCCGGCCTGCGCGAGCGCGGCCTGCTCGATGCCCGGCCCGACCCGGCCGACCGCCGCAACCTGTGCCTGCACCCCACGCCGGCCGCCCAGGCGGCGCAGCAGGCGGCGCAAGCCCAGGCCAGCGCCATCGCCGCCACGGCAGTGGCCGGCTTCAGCGCCGTCGATCGGGCGCAACTGCTGGCGCTGCTGGGGCGCATCCAGGCCAACCTGGAGGCGGCACGGTGAGCCACGACCTCAGCCCCTGGCGCCTGTCCGTCGCGCCGATGATGGACTGGACGGACCGGCATTGCCGCTACTTCCACCGCCTGATCAGCCGCCACACCCGGCTGTACACCGAGATGGTGACCACCGGCGCGCTGCTGCACGGCGACCTGCCACGCCATCTGGACTTCCATGCCGAGGAGCACCCGCTGGCGCTGCAGGTGGGCGGCAGCGAGCCGGCCGACCTGGCGCAGGCGGCGCGCCTGGCACGGCAATGGGGTTATGACGAGATCAACCTGAACTGCGGCTGCCCCAGCGAGCGGGTGCAGCGCGGTGCCTTCGGCGCCTGCCTGATGGCCGAGCCGGCGCTGGTGCGCGATGGCGTCAAGGCCATGCGCGACGTGCTGGGCGACGACCTGCCGGTGACGGTGAAGCACCGCATCGGCATCGACCGGGTGGAGGACGCCGGCTTCGTGCGCGACTTCATCGGCACGGTGGCCGAGTCGGGCTGCACGGTGTTCATCGTGCACGCCCGCAACGCCTGGCTGCAGGGCCTGAGCCCGAAGGAGAACCGCGAGATCCCGCCGCTGCGCCACGGCGTGGTGCACCAGCTCAAGCAGGACTTCCCACGGTTCACCATCGCGATCAACGGCGGCATCACCACCGGTGAGCAGATCGCCGGCCATCTGGGCGCGGTCGACGGCGTGATGGTCGGCCGCGAGGCGTACCACAACCCGGTGCTGATGGCCGACTGGGACGCGCGCTTCTGGGGCGACGGCACGGCGCCGGTGGTCGACGACGCCTGGCGGCTGGCCATCGAGGACCGCATGCTGGCCTACATCGAGGCGCAGCAGGTGGCGCACGGCACGCCCTGGCCGCACATCACCCGCCACCTGCTGGGCCTGTGGAACGGCCAGCCCGGTGCGCGGCGCTGGCGCCAGGTGTGGAGCGACCACCGGCTGAAGGCGCTGCCGGTGCGCGAGGTGGCGCGCCAGGCCCATGCGGCGCGGTTGGCGGGCAGCCCGGCGCCGGCGGCGGCCTGAAATGCGCGGCATTCCGGGCGCTTTTTCTGGACTGCGCCGGTGCCCGGCTGGGTCAGACTCGGTGCCCCGAATCCTCTGCCGGGCCACGACTGCCATGCGCTCACGCCGAACCCTGTTGCGCCAGCTGGGCGCCTTCGCCGCCACCGTCGCGGCATGCCTGGCCGCCCCGGCGCAGGCCGCCGACGAGGGCTACCGCTTCTCCCCGGTCAACCAGTACGGCATCAACGTCACCGCCGCGTACTGGAACCCCATCATTGCCTACGTCAGCGAGAAGAGCGGCGTGCCGCTGCAGCTGAAGATCGGCCGCACCTCGGCCGACACCACGGCCTATGTGCTGGCGCAGGAGGTGGAGTTCATCTTCAGCAACCACATGTTCAGCCCCGAGCGCGAGGCCCTGGGCTGGAAGACCTTCGGCCGCCGCCTGACGCCGCCGGTGCGGGCGCAGATCATCGTGCCGGCCGATTCCAACGTGACCGACCTCGCCCAGCTGCAGGGCCAGGACGTGGCCTTTCCGGGCCAGGAAGCGCTGGTGGCCTACAAGTTCCCGTTCGCCCAGCTGATGGCGAAGAACGTTGCCGCCAAGCCGGTGTTCGCCGGCAACATGGATGCGGCGCTGGCCCAGCTGTTCAACCGGAAGGTGGCCGCCGCCGGCGTGAATTCGCAGCTGGCCGAGGGCTATGCGCGGCGCGAGGGCAAGGCCTTCCGCGTGCTGTGGTCGTCGGGCCCGCTGCACGACCTGGCGCTGATGGCCGCGGCCAAGGTGCCGGACAAGGACGTGAAGGCGGTGGCCAAGGCCTTCATCGGCATGCACAGCGACCCGCGCGGGCGCGACATCCTGGAGAAGGCGTCGCAGCAGGTGGGGCTGTCGGTCGAGGCCTACTTCATCGCGTCCGACGGCAGCGAGTACGCGGCCTACCGCGACTTCTACCGCACGGCGCCACCGGCGCTGCGCTGACGGCACCAGGAGCCTGCCCGGCGTGGACTGGATCAGCCGCCTGCTGCCGCGCTCGCTGGTCGGGCGCGTGTTCGCGCTGTACTCGGTCACCCTGCTGGCCTTCGTCGGCGGCGGGCTGGCGCTGTTCTTCCAGTTCCAGTTCAGCGTCGAGCTGGAGAACGCCCAGGCGCGTGCCGACGCGCTGGCCTCGGTGATCCTGCCGACGGTCTCGGACAGCGCGGTGATCGGCGACGACGACACCATCACCCGCACGCTGGAGCGGGCGATTGCGGATTCCAGCTTCGAGTCCGCCGCCTACATCGACCTCAAGGGCCGCCAGGTGCGCGCCGCCCGGCGCGAGAACCCCGACACGGCGCCACCCGCCTGGCTGTTGCGGCTGGTGGCCGACCGGCTGTACGACACCAACTTGCCCATCAACGTCGGCGGGCGTGACTACGGCGTGCTGCGCCTGCGCTTTGCCCCGGCCATGATTGCGGGCGACATGTGGCGCCTGGCGCGCGGCGCGCTGGTGCTGGGCGCACTCAGCCTGGTGGGCGGGCTGCTGCTGATCCGCATTCCGCTGGTGCACTGGCTGGGCCACCTGGGCCGGCTGCGCACGCTGGAGGACGGCCTGCGCAGCGGCGAGGGGCCGCGCCGCGAGGCGCTGGACGCCAGCGCGCCGATCGAGCTGCGCCGGACCTTCGACGTGCTGAACCAGGCCGCGCAGAACCTGCAGGCCCAGCGCGAGCAGGCCGCCGTCACCCTGGGCGCCATCGGCGACGCGGTGCTGACGCTGGACGCGCAGGGCCGGGTGCTGCTGGCCAACCCCGCGGCGGCGGCGCTGTTCGGCCAGCGCATCGACGACCTGCTGGGCCAGCGGGCGCCGCAGCTGCTGCCCAGCACCTTCGCGATGGCCACCGGGCTGGACGGCGGCGGCTGGGCGCCCTGGCGTGGTCGGCGCGCGCAGTGCAGCGTGGGCGGCGCCGACCGCACGCTGGACTCGACGCTGTCGACCATCCTGGGGCCCGACGGCGCGACGACGGGCTGGGTGCTGGCCTGCCGCGACGTGACCGAGGCGCACCTGCTGGACCTGCGCCTGCGCGACGAACTGGCCACCCGCGAGGCCGCCCTGCGCACGCTGCGCGGTGTGCTGGAGGGCCTGTCCGGCGAGGTGGGTGGCGCGACGACGCAACCTGCCGGCCTGGGCGGCGTGGGCGACGACATCGAGGCGATCTCGCTGGGCATCTCGGGCCTGGTGGCCAGCCTGCAGGAGCGCAGCGAGCAGCTGCAGGCGATCTTCGCGCTCAGCCCCGACGGCTTCGTCTCGTTCGACGGCGAGCGCCGCGTGAGCTACGCCAACCCGGCCTTCGTGCGCCTGACCGGCCTGGCGGCGGACAGCATGCTGGGCCTGGACGAGGCGGGCTTCGGCGCCCGGCTGGCCGGCCTGTGCGGCCCGGCGATGCGCGACAAGCTGCCCAGCCTCGACAGCCTGCGCGCCGCCGCAGCCAGCGGGCGCGACGACGACCGGCCGGCGCTGATCCACACCGAGCGGCCGGCGCGCCGCGTGCTGCTGCCGGCCCTGCGCGAAAGCCGGATGGCGGCGATCTCCCAGGTGTTCTACCTGCGCGACGTGACGCACGAGACCGAGGTCGACCAGATGAAGACCGAGTTCCTGTCCACCGCCGCGCACGAGCTGCGCACGCCGATGGCCAGCATCTTCGGTTTCTGCGAGCTGCTGCTGCACCGCCAGGCCACGCCCGAGCGCCAGCGCGAGATGCTGCAGGTGGTGCACCGCCAGTCGCAGCGCATGATCGCCATCCTCAACGAGCTGCTGGACCTGGCGCGCATCGAGTCGCGCCGCGGCAGCGATTTCGCCCTGGAGACGCTGGACCTGGCGGCCCTGGTGCGCGACGTGGTGGCCGAGTACAAGCCGCCCGACGACCGGCCTGCGCCCGAACTGCTGGGCCTGGTCGACGGCGTGCAGGTGCGGGTGGACCGCAACAAGATGCACCAGGCGCTGGGCAACGTGCTGTCCAACGCCTACAAGTATTCGCCCGCCGGTGGTCCGGTGACGCTGCGGCTGACGCAGGACGGCGCGCCCGCGCTGGCCAGCGAGCCGGGCCGGCAGCCCTGGGGCATCGTGGTGCAGGACCGCGGCATCGGCATGACGCCCGAGCAGCTGGTCCGGGTCAGCGAGCGCTTCTACCGCGCCGATGCCTCGGGCAACATTCCCGGCACCGGGCTGGGCATGGCCATCGTCAAGGAGATCGTCGAGCTGCTGGGCGGCCGGCTGCAGCTGGCCAGCACGCCGGGCGAAGGCTCGCAGGTGACGCTGTGGTTGCCGGGCCAGGCAGGCGCGGTGGCGGCCGAAGGCCGGTTGGCGGAGGTGGCCCAGGCAGAATGAGCCGCAGTCCTTCCGCACTGCGCCCACCATGCCTGATCCCGCGTCTTCCTCCCCCGGCAACGGCCTGCTGGCCATCATCGGCGGCAGTGGCCTGTACGAGCTGCCCGGCCTGCAGGACACGGCCTGGGTCACGGTGGACACGCCCTGGGGCGCGCCGTCCGACCAGATCCTGACCGGCACGCTGCCCACGCCCGCCGGCCCGGCGCGGCTGGCCTTCCTGCCGCGCCACGGCCGCGGCCACCGGCTGGCGCCGTCGGACCTGAACTACCGCGCCAACATCGCCGCCTTGAAGCAGCTGGGCGCCACCGACGTGCTGTCGCTCAGCGCCGTGGGCGGCCTGCGCGCCGACCTGCCGCCGGGCACCTTCGTCGTCGTCGACCAGTTCATCGACCGCACCTTCGCCCGGGAGAAGAGCTTCTTCGGCGCCGGCTGCGTGGCCCATGTCAGCCTGGCGCACCCGGTGTGCCCGCGCCTGGGCGACCACCTGCAGGCGGCGCTGGCCGGCTTGCGGATTCCGCATGCCTGCGGCGGCACCTACCTGGCGATGGAAGGTCCGCAGTTCAGCACCCTGGCCGAAAGCCGGCTCTACCGCAGCTGGAACTGCGACGTCATCGGCATGACCAACATGCCCGAGGCCAAGCTGGCCCGCGAGGCCGAGCTCTGCTACGCCACCGTGGCCATGGTCACCGACTTCGACTGCTGGCATCCCGGCCACGACAACGTGACGGTCGAGGCCATCGTCGGCGTGCTGCTGCGCAATGCCGACCTGGCGCGCGGCCTGGTGGTGCAGACGGCCGGCGCCATCGCCCATGACGCCCACGGCCCCGGCTGCAACTGCCGTCGGGCGCTGGACCATGCGCTGATCACCGCACCCGCCGCCCGCGACGCGGCCCTCGTGGCCAAGCTGCGCAGCATCGCCGGGCGGGTGCTGTGAAGGTCGACGGCGTGCACCGCCGCAGCCTGTGGCTGTCGGCGGACGGCGACGCGGTCGAGGTGATCGACCAGCGCTGGCTGCCGCACCGGCTGGTGATCGAGCGCCTGGCCAGCGTGGCCGCGGTGCGCACCGCCATCGCCGACATGTGGGTGCGCGGCGCGCCGCTGATCGGCGCCACGGCCGCCTATGGCATCGCCTTGCAGTGCCGGGTGGATGCGGGCGACGATGCCTTGCGTTCCACGCGGGCGCTGCTGGACAGTGCCCGGCCCACGGCGGTGAACCTGGCCTGGGCGACGCGGCGCATGCTGCAGGCGCTGCTGCCGCTGCCGGTGGCCGCGCGCGCCGAAGGGGCCTGGCGCGAGGCCGCCGCCATCGCCGACGAGGATGCGGCGGTCAACGAAGCCATCGGCCGCCACGGCCTGGGCCTGCTGCAGGCGATTGCCGAACGCAACCCCGGCCGGCCGGTGAACGTGCTCACCCACTGCAATGCCGGCTGGCTGGCCACGGTCGACTGGGGCACGGCGCTGGCGCCCGTCTACCAGGCGCAGGCCTTGGGGCTGGACGTGCATGTGTGGGTGGACGAGACGCGCCCGCGCAACCAGGGCGCCAGCCTCACGGCCTGGGAGCTGGGCCAGCAGGGCGTGCCGCACACGGTGATCGCCGACAACACCGGCGGCCATTTGATGCAGCACGGCCAGGTCGACATCGTCATCGTCGGCGCCGACCGGGTGACCGCCCGCGGCGATGTCTGCAACAAGATCGGCACTTACCTGAAGGCGCTGGCGGCGATGGACAACGGCGTGCCGTTCCACGTTGCCATGCCGCTGTCGACGCTGGACCGCAGCCTGCACGACGGGCTGGTCGAGATCCCCATCGAGCACCGCAGCGCGCGTGAACTGACCCACATCGCCGGCCGCGCGGCGGATGGGTCGACCGTCGAGGTGCAGCTGGTGCCCGATGGCAGCCCGGCGCTGAACCCGGCCTTCGACGTGACGCCGGCGCGGCTGGTCAGCGGGCTGATCACCGAGCGCGGCCTGGTGGCGGCGAGCGCCGAGGCCCTGGCCGCGCTGGCTTAGGGCGCGTCCTGCAGCAGCTGCTGCGCGCCGTCGATCAGGCGGTGCAGCTCCGCCACCCGGGCGTTGCCCAGGCGGTCGTTCAGCGCCAGCTGGGCGCGCTTCCAGTGGCGCCTGGCCTCGGCATGCAAGGCCCGGCCCTCGGGCGTGATGGTGATGCTGCGGCTGCGGGCGTTGGCGCCCGGGCCCTGCAGCACCCAGCCCTTGTCGATCAGCGGACGCAGGTTGCGGCTCAGGGTCGACGCGTCCATGCCCATGCGCTCGGCCAGCGCCGTGGGCGCGATGGGGCCCAGCTGCAGCACATGCGACAGCAGCGAAAACTGCGAGCCCTTGAGCCCGGCCTTGGCCAGCTCGGCGTCGTAGAGGCGAGCCACGCTGCGCAGCAGCTGGCGCAGCCGGAAGTTGGTGCAGCCCTGCGGCTGCGCGTCGGTGACATCCATGGCAGACTTGTAGATGCAATGATTGCAATTGCACGCAACCCGAGGACAGGATAACACCGTGACCAGCGCCGCCCTCCCAGCCTCGACCCCGCCAGGCGCCGCCGCGCCAGCCGCCCGGCCACCGGACCCATTGCTGAGCGCGCCGCTGCTGCCCACGCTGCTGCGCTTTGCCGGGCCCAACATGCTGGCGATGGTGGCCACGGCGCTGGCGGCGGTGGCCGAGACAGCGTATGTCGGCAGCTTCGGCACCAGCGCGCTGGCGGGCATGGCGCTGGTGTTCCCGATGGTGATGCTGCAGGGCATGCTGTCGGCCGGCGCCATGGGCGGCGGCGTGTCGTCGGCCGTCAGCCGCGCCTTCGGTGCCGGTGACCCGGCCCGCGCCAGCGCGCTGGCGGTGCATGCGATGTGGATCGGCGTGAGCGTCGGCACGGTCTACATGACGCTGATGCTGCTGTTCCGCGCCCCGCTGTTCGCCGCGCTGGGCGGCAAGGGCGAGGCACTGGCCCAGGCCGTGGCCTATGCCGACGTGGCCTTCCTCGGCTCCATCTTCATCTGGCTGGTCAACACCTTCTCGTCGGTGATCCGCGGGTCCGGCAACATGAAGGTGCCCTCGGCCACGCTGCTGATCGTGGCGGTGTCGCAGGTGCTGATCGGCGGTGCGCTGGGGCTGGGCTGGGGGCCGCTGCCGCGCCTGGGCATGGCCGGCGTGGCGGCCGGGCAGGTGGTGGCCAACGGGCTGGGCGCCTCGTTCATGCTCTATTACCTGATGTCGGGCCGGGCCCGAGTGCGGCTGGACGTGCGGGGCACGCGGCTGCAATGGCCGCTGGCGCGCGACATCCTGCGGGTGGGCGCGGTGGCCTGCCTGTCGCCGCTGCAGACGGTGGCGACCATCCTGATCCTGACGCGCCTGGTGTCGCACTTCGGCACCGACGCGCTGGCCGGCTACGGCATCGGCACGCGGCTGGAGTTCCTGCTGGTGCCGATCGCCTTCGCGGTGGGCGTGGCCTCGGTGCCGCTGGTGGGCATGGCCATCGGCGCGGGCAAGGTGGCGCGGGCGCGCCAGGCGGCGTGGACGGCCTCGTTCATCGCCTTCGCGCTGCTGGGCACGCTGGGCCTGGTGCTGGCCGTGGCACCGGGCGTCTGGACCCATCACTTCAGCACCGACCCGGCGGTGCTGGCATCGGCGGCGCTGTACTTCCACTGGGCCGGCCCCTGCTACGGCCTGTTCGGCCTGGGCCTGAGCCTTTACTTCTCGTCGCTGGGCGCCGGCAAGGCCTTCGGCCCGGTGATGGCCGGCACGGTGCGCCTGGTGCTGGTGGCCGCCGGCGGCGCGTTGCTGGCCTGGCTGCAGAGCCCGCCCTGGACCATCTTCGCCCTGGTGGCGCTGGCAATGGCGGCCTACGGCCTGGCGACGGTGGCGGCGGTGCGGTGGACGTCGTGGGGTGTGGAGCGCGGCTAGGCTGTCTTGCGCGCCGGCCACGTCGCCAGCAGCAACCCGGCCAGCGCCATTACCAGGGCCACGGCATGGCCGGGGCCGAAGGGCTCGCCCAGGAACAGCACGCCCACGGCCGCGGCGGTGATCGGCAGGAAGACGGTGAACACGCCGGCCTGCGGGGCCGGCACCTGGGTCAGGCCCTTCATCCACAGCCACACCGTGGCCATGCTGGCGGCCAGGGCGTAGAAGACCAGCAGCAGCCAGGTGTCGGCGGGCACGCTGGCGAAGTCGAAGCGCAGCGCCTGCCACAGGCCCAGCGGCGTGACCAGGGCCAGGCCCCACAGGTTGATCAGCGCGCTGATGCGGCGCGGCGCCATGCTGCCGGTCAGCCGCTTGCCGATCACCACGTAGGCTGCCTCGCAGAACACGGCGCCCAGCAGCAGGGCGTGGCCCAGCAAGGCCATGCCCGGTGGCTGGGCGGTGCTGGTGGCTGCGGCAGGTGTGCGGCTCAGGGCCAGCACGCCGATGCCGACGGCGGCGCAGGCGATGGCGGCCTGGGTGCGGCGGCTGATGCGCTCGCCCAGCCACCAGCGCGACAGCAGGGCCACGGCGGCCGGGATCGCCGCCATCACCACGCCGGCCGACACCGCCGAGGTGAGCTGCACGCCGTAGAGCATGCACACCGAGAACAGGAAGTTGCCGAGAAAGCTTTCCCAGAACAGCAGCCGCCGGTCATGCGGCGACAGCGGCGCCTCGCCCGGCGCACGCCGCACCCAGTGCGCCATCGCCACCGCAGCGATGCCGAAGCGCAGCCAGGCCAGCAGGAACACCGGCAGCACCGCCACCAGCAGCCGCGACAGCCCGACGTAGCTGCCCACCAGGGCCATGCTGGCGGCCAGCATGGCGTAGGCAGCGAACGGGACGCGGAGCGCGCTCAGAACGAGTAGCTCATGCCGAGCGTGACGTAGCGGCCGACCGCGCCGTCCTGGTGCAGCGACGGGTTGTAGTGCGCGCCGCCCGCGGCCACGCCGCCGCCGGTGGAACTGGACGCGAAGGCGTCGATCGGCGGCTTGCGGTTGAACAGGTTGATCACCGACGCCCGCCACTGCAGCGCCTTGCTCTGCGTGTAGCGCAGCGACAGGTTGCTGGTGGTGAAGCTGCCCACGCGGCACAGCACGCTGCCGGCCGGCGCGCCGTTGGGGTAGATGTGGCCCAGTGCGGCGCTGCAGTCGTTGATGTCGTAGCTGGGGTCGATGACGCTGAAGCTGCTGGTGTATTGCGTGGTGCCGGTCAGCTCCACCGGGCCGCGGGCCCAGGTCAGCGAGACGGCGGCGCGGTCGCGCGGCGTGCCGGTGTTGGTCGACACGAAGCTGGGGCCGTGCGTGCCGGCCAGCTCGTAGCGCTTGCCGTCGCGGTCGATGGTGTAGTTGAGCAGGTGCGTCCACTGCAGCTGGGCCGTGAACTGGCCGGCGCTGCCGGCATCGAAGCGGCCGCGCAGGTCCAGGTCGACGCCGTTGGTGCGGGTCTGGCCGACGTTGAGGAACGGGTAGGTGCCGTAGAGGATGGTGTCGTCGGCACCGGTGGGCGCGGCGTTCGCCGTGGTCGGGCTGTTCACCCGGTACAGCTTGGTGCCGTAGGCTGCGGGGTTGTCGATCTGGGCCTGGCCGAACAGGCCGACCGAGACGATCTGGTCGGAGATGCGCACGTCGTAGTAGTCAACCGACAGGTTGATGTTGGGCGTGGGCTCCAGGATCACCCCCAGCGTGAACGAGCGCGACTTCTCCGGCTTCAGGTCCTTGCCCGGCAGCTGCAGCTGGGTGCCACCGACGCCGATGTCGCAGGGGTTGCGGCCGATGGCCTGGCACAGCGCGGTGTCGTACAGCGCGGGCAGGAAGCCGGCGCTGGAGCCCGAGGTGCCGATCTCCACCGGGTTGGGCGCCCGGAAGCCGCCGGCATAGGTGCCGCGCAGCGTCACTGTCTTCACCGGCGTGTACTTGGCGCCGATCTTGGGCGTGACCGACGAGCTGTTGCCGACATAGCGGTCGATGCGGGCGGCGGCGTCGACCTGCAGGGTCTTGGTCAGCGGCGCGTGCAACTCGACATAGGCGGCCTGGATGTTCTGCGTGCCCGTGCCGAAGGCGTAGATGTTGCTGGACTGCGTGCCCTCGGCGAAGCCGGCGGGGAACTGCTCGTTGAGCTTGCGGTGCAGCAGTTCCAAGCCCGCGCCCAGCGCCAGCGCGCCGCCGGGCAGTTCGCCGATGTCGCGGCTGCCGCGCAGGTTGACGAACTGCAGGTCGTTCGATGAGTTGCTGCTGGCACGCGGCACGAGGCCGGCGATGACGGCCGCCGTGTTGTTGCCGCCGATGCTGTAGCTGCCGTCGTTCAGCGCCGCCTGCAGCGCCGGCAGGCTGACGTAGTTGCGCAGGTCCAGCCGGGTGGTCACGCGGGTCAGGCCCAGCGTGCCCTGCAGGTCCCAGGCGCCCCAGGTGCCGCCCAATGACGCCACCAGCCGGTACGAGCGGCTGGCGGTGCGGCTGCGCTGCGCGCCCAGGTCGGCCAGCGTGGCGTCCACCGGCTGGCCGGTCGCCGGGTCGATCACGTTGGTGCCGTTCAGCACGGTCGGCAGCGGCGACGGGTGCCGGGCACCGAAGCGGAAGCTGGTGATGCCCGCCTCGGGCGACACCCAGTTCAAGAGGCCCACCTGCTCGGCCTCGCTGCCCAGGACCGACGCCGCCAGGTCCAGCGTCCAGTCGGCCGCCACCCGTGCCGACAGGCGGCCCAGCAGGCTGTAGGTGCGAGCGCGCGGGGCCACCTGCAATTCGCCGTTGTCGGGCGGAAAGGTGGTGCCGCCACCAAAGGCACTCCAGTTCTCGGTCGTCAGGAACCGGCGGTCCGACAGCAGGATGGGCCGGCGCTCGCGGATGTCGGCCGACAGGTAGCCGCCGATGCCGTCCTTCGCGAAATCGCCGAAGCCGCGGATGCCCGACAGGTGCAGCGAGCTGCCGCCGCCGCGCTGCGCGGCCCCCACCTCGGCATGCAGGGTGGTGCCGGTGTGCGACTTCTTGAGGATCACGTTGACCACGCCGGCCATCGCGTCGGAGCCGTAGATCGCCGAGGCGCCGTCCTTCAGCACCTCGATGCGCTCGACGGCGTCGATGGGGATCGAGTTGATGTCGACGAAGTCGCGCTGGCCGTCGTCGGGCAGCGGGTAGGCGGCCATGCGCTGGCCGTCGATCAGTACCAGGGTGGCGCCGACGGTGAGCCCGCGCAGCGAGATGCCGCTGCCGCCCGCGCCGAAGGCCGCCGGCGTGGCCTGGCCCAGCGAGCCCATGTTGTTGGCCGAGATGCTGGCCAGCACGTCGGCCACCGAGCTGTAGCCCGAGCGGCTGATGTCACGCGCGGTCAGCGTCAGCACCGGGCTGGGCGTCTCGGTGTCGGTGCGGCGGATGTGCGAGCCGGTGATGACGACGCGGTTGGCATCAGACGCGTTGCTGCCGGCGGCCTGGGCCTGCAGAGCACCAGCCCAGCCGCCGGCCAGCAGGGCCGCCGCCAGTGCCACGGGTTGCAGGCTGGCGCGGCGTGCCGCAGCGGCGGTGGGCGAGCGGCGGGGGGCAGGGGCAGGCTGGGGCATGGTGCTGTTGTGGGTGTGGGGCGGAGGAGGGCGGGCCGATGCTAACGGCGCCATCCGGCAGGCGCCGCCCGCATTCACCCCAGCTTTGCAAGTTGCGGGCCGCCACCCGCCAGCCACGTTCAGAACCGCGCCGCGTAGCGCTGCAGTTCCCAGTCGCTGACATGGCGGCTGTGCTGCAGGTGCTCGTCCTGCTTGAGCGCAATGAACTCGCGCTGCAGCGTGGTGCCCAGCGCCTCGGCCAGCACGGCGTCGGCCGCCAGCGCGTCGATCGCCTCGCCCAGGTGCCGGGGCAGCAGGCCGATGCCGCGGGCCTGCAGGCCCGTGGCGCCGACCTGGCTCAGGTCGTCGTCGACCGCGGCGGGCAGTTCCAGCTGGCGGTCGATGCCGTCCAGGCCGGCGGCGATCAGCGCCGCGCTCACCAGGTAGGGGTTGGCGCTTGCATCGGGCTGGCGCCACTCGAAGCGGCCGTGCAGGGTGCGGACCAGCGCGGTGCGGTTGTTCGGCCCGTGGGCGATGCCGGCGGGCACCCAGGTGTGGCCGCACTGCGATTCGGACGCCGCGAGCCGCTTGTAGCTGTTGACCGTGGGCGCGGCCAGGGCGCTCAGGCCCGCGGCATGGGCCAGCACGCCGGCAGCGAACTGCCGGCCCGGCGGCGCCAGCAGGCCGGCGGCATCGACCGCGCCATCGGCCCGGTGCGGCACGAACAGGTTGCGCGCATTGCCGTGGCGGTCATGCACCGGGCCCGACCACAGCGACACATGCAGGTGCATGCCGCTGCCGGGCTGGTCGGCAAAGGGCTTGGGCATCATCGAGAAGACCATGCCCTCGCGTTCGGCCAGCGCATGGGCGGCCATCTTGAAGAGCATCAGGTGGTCGGCGCTGGCCAGTGCCTCGTCGAAGCCGAAGTTCACCTCGTACTGGCCCTGGGCGTCGACATGGTCCAGCTCCAGCACGTCCAGGCCGCAGCCTTCCAGCGCCTGCTGCAGGCCCTGCAGGAAGCCGCGCTGGCGCGGCAGGCTCTTCAGGTCGTAGCCGGGCTGGGCCAGGCGGTCGGCGGCGTCGGCCGGCAGCCAGCGGCCGCCCTCCTGGCGCAGCAGGAAGAACTCGGGCTCGATGCCGGTGCGCAGGTGCCAGCCGCGGGCCGCCAGCTTCGCCACCTGGCGGCGCAGCACCTGGCGCGGGCAGGCATCGAAGGGCTCGCCGCCGACGAAGCCGTCGCACACCACCCGCGCGTAGCCCGGCAGCCAGGGCAGGGCGCAGGCGGTGCTGCCGGCGCCGCGGGCCCAGTAGGCGCTGCGCTCGCCGGTGCGCGCCAGGCCGGTGCCGGCGATCGACGGGCCGCTGAAGGCCACGCCGTCGGTCAGCAGGGTGTCCAGGTGGGCCAGCGGCACGAACTTGCCGCGCGCCACGCCGTGCAGGTCGGTGAACTGGGCGATCAGCGTGTGCACGCCCTGGGCGGCCAGGCGTTCGCGGAGATCCTTCATCGCAGCGCTCCCCGGTGGCGGGCGGGCACGACGGCCCACCCATCGGCCGAATGTAGCGGCGGCCCGTCGTTCCTGCGCGCTGCGGGGTCAGGCCCAGCCGTGGCGGCGCACGTCGGCCAGCGTCAGGTCCAGGCAGCGGGTGATGCGCGCCAGCAGCTCGTCGACCTGCGCCCGGGTGATCACCAGCGGCGGCGCGATGATCATGCGGTTGCCCACCGCCCGCATGATCAGCCCGTTGGCGAAGCAGTGGCCGCGGCAGACCATGCCGATGCCCACCGACGCATCGAACGGCGCCAGCGTCGCCTTGTCCTTGACCAGCAGCAGGGCGCCCATCAGGCCGCAGGTCTCGGCCGTGCCGACCAGCGGATGCTCGGCCAACCTGGCGAAGCCCTGGGCCAGGTACGGGCCGACGTCGTCGTGCACATGGCGCACCAGGTCCAGCTGCTGCATCAGGCCGATGTTGGCCAGCGCCACCGCGCAGGCCACCGGGTGGCCCGAGTAGGTGTAGCCGTGCTCGAACTCGCCACCCTGCTCGATCAGCACCTTGGCCACCCGCTCGCCCACCAGCACACCGCCCAGCGGCACGTAGCCGCTGGTCACGCCCTTGGCGAAGGTGATCAGGTCGGGCCGGAAGCCGAAGGTCTCGCAGCCGAACCAGTTGCCCGTGCGGCCGAAGCCGCAGATCACCTCGTCGCTGACCAGCAGGATGCCGTGGCGGTCGCAGATGCGCTGGATCTCGGGCCAGTAGCTGGCCGGCGGAATGATCACGCCGCCGGCGCCCTGCACCGGCTCGCCGATGAAGGCTGCCACCTTGTCCGCGCCCAGTTCGTTGATCTTCGCCTCCAGCCAACCGGCGGCGCGAAGGCCGAAGTCGTGGTCGCTCTCGCCGGGGCGGCGGTGCTCCACCGCGTAGGGCTGGTCGATGTGGGCGATGCCCGGGATCGGCAGCCCGCCCTGGGCATGCATGCCGGCCATGCCGCCCAGCGAGGCGCCGGCCATGGTGCTGCCGTGGTAGGCGTTGTGGCGGCTGATGATGACCTGGCGCGCCGGCTGGCCCAGCACGTCCCAGTAGCGGCGCACCATGCGCACGATGGTGTCGTTGCCCTCGGAGCCCGAGCCCGAGAAGAACACATGCTCGAAGCCGGGCGGGCTGACCTCGGCCAGCTTCTCGGCCAGCGCGATGGCCGGCGGCGTGGCGGTCTGGAAGAAGGCGTTGTAGAAGGGCAGTTCCTTCATCTGCGCCGTCGCCGCGTCCACCAGCGCCTGCTGGCCGTAGCCCACGTTGACGCACCACAGGCCGCTCATCGCGTCGAGGATCTGGTGGCCGTCCGAGTCCCACAGCCAGATGTTGTCGGCCCTGGTGATGATGCGGGCACCCTTCTTCGCCAGGCCCTGGAAGTCGGTGAACGGGTGCAGGAAGTGCGCCGAATCGGCGGCCTGCCATTGCTGGGTGGTTCTGGTCATGGCTGTTCTCCTCAGACGTGGAGCAGAAGATGCTCGCGTTCCCAGGGCGAGATCACCTTCATGAACTCGGCGTACTCGATTTCCTTGACCTCGCTGTAGACGGTGATGAAGCTTTCGCCCAGCACCTGGTGCAGGTCGGACGCCCGGCGCAGCTTGTGCAGCGCCTCGCCCAGGCTGCGCGGCAGCTGGAAGTCGCCGAGGTAGGCGTCGCCCTTGCACTCGGGCGAGGGCTCGATGCGCTGCTGCATGCCCAGCCAGCCGCAGGCCAGCGTGGCAGCCAGGGCCACATAGGGGTTGGCGTCGGCGCCGATCACGCGGTTCTCGATGCGCCGCGCCTGCGGGCTGGCCAGCGGGCTGCGGATGCCGACGGTGCGGTTGTCGGTGCCCCACTGGATGTTGATCGGCGCGGCCACGCCGCGCACCAGGCGGCGGTAGCTGTTGACGTAGGGCGCGAACAGCGCCATCGCCGCCGGCACGTACTTCTGCAGCCCGCCGATGAACCAGTCGAACTGCTTGCTGGGGCTGCCGTCGGGGTTGCTGAAGATGTTGCGGCCCTCGGCATCGACGATGCTCTGGTGCACATGCATCGCGCTGCCCGGCTCGCCGGCGATGGGCTTGGCCATGAAGGTGGCGTACATGTCGTGGCGCAGCGCCGCCTCGCGCACCGTGCGCTTGAACAGGAACACCTCGTCGGCCAGGCCCAGCGGGTGGGCGTGGAAGAAGTTGATCTCCATCTGGCCGGCGCCGATCTCGTGGATCAGCGTGTCCACGTTCAGGCCCATGGTCTCGCAGTAGGCGTAGACATCCTCGAACAGCGGGTCGAACTCGTTGACCGCGTCGATGCTGTAGGCCTGGCGGCTGGTCTCGGCCCGGCCGCTGCGGCCGATGGGCGGCTTCAGCGGCATGTCGGGGTCGGTGTTGCGGGCGACGAGGTAGAACTCCAGCTCGGGCGCCACCACCGGTGTCCAGCCCTGGGCCGCGTACAGGTCGCAGACCCGGCGCAGCACGCTGCGCGGCGCGAAGGGCACGAGCTGGCCGTCCTTGTCGTAGCAGTCGTGGATGACCTGCGCCGTCGGGTCGGTCGCCCAGGGCACGATGCGCGCCGTGGTCGGGTCGGGCCGCAGCTGCATGTCCATGTCGGTGGGGCTGATGACGTCGTAGTACGGCCCTTCCTCGGGGAATTCGCCGGTCACGCCCATGGCCACCACGGCCTGCGGCAGCCGCATGCCGCGGTCCTCGGTGAACTTCAGCCGCGGCAGGATCTTGCCGCGCGCCACGCCGGTCAGGTCCGGCACCAGGCACTCGATCTCGGTCACGCGCTGCGCGTTCAGCCAGTTCTCCAGGTCACTGAAGCTGCTGATGGGTTGGTTCGCCATGAAAACACTCTCGTTGCAGGAATCGGAGGCGCCGCTGACGGCGCCATGCAAATGTCGTGCTGGGGCGAACGGCGCTAGGGAATCGAGTCGCGGTGGGCTGGGGTCTGGGTCAGCAGCCGGCGCGCACGCCAGGCGCGGGCGGCGTCACCGAAGGCGGCGAGCAACTGCATCGACACCGGATTGGCCTCGGCCTGCCATTCCGGGTGCCACTGCAGGCAGAGGTTGAAGCCGGGGCCGTCGGCGGAAAACGCCTCGACGATGCCGTCCGGCGCCACGGCCTCGACGCGCAGGCCCGGCGCCAGCCGATTCACCGCTTGGCTGTGCAGCGAGTTCACGTCGAAGGCGGTGCGCTCGCCCAGGATGGCGGCCAGGCGACCGCCGGGCTGCACCTGCACCGGGTGCTGAGGCGCGTAGGCGATCTCGGGCGGCTGGCCGTGCGGTGCGCGGTGGTCGTCGAAGGGGCCGACCTCCTGCACCGCCTGGTGCAGCGAGCCGCCGAGGGCGACATTCGTCTCCTGCGTGCCGCGGCAGATGGCGAACAGCGGCAGGCCGATGGCCAGCGCTTCGCGGATCAGGGGCAGGGTCCAGGCGTCGCGGTCCGGGTCCAGCGGCAGGCTGGGGTCGTGCACGTCCTCACCGAAGTGGCTGGGGTGCACGTTCGACGGCGAGCCGGTGAGCAGCACGCCGTCGGCCAGGCCCAGCAGGGCCGGCACCTCGGCGGGCTCGGCGGCCGGCACGATCAGCGGCGTGCAGCCGGCCAGGCGCACGGCGTCCACGTACTTCTTGCCGGCGGTGTGCTGCAGGTGGCCGCCGGAGGTCTGGTAGTTGCACGCCGGCACCAGGACCAGCGGCTTGGCGGAAGTTTCAGCGGAAGGCTTGCGCATGGGAGATCAGGGCGCCGGCCGCGCTGCGCTGCACGCGGCCGGTGGGCCTCGGTGGGTGGGCTTCAGCCTGCGTTGCGGCGGATCGCGCCGCGCACGGTGTCGACGATCTGGTCGATCTGGCCGCGCTCGATGATCAGCGGCGGGCTCAGCGCCAGCGTGTCGCCGGTGGTGCGGATCAGCACGCCGCGCTCGTAGCAGTCCAGGAAGATGTCGAAGGCCCGCTTGGCCGGGTTGCCCGGGATCGGCGCCAGCTCGATGCCGCCCACCAGGCCGATGTTGCGGATGTCGATGACGTTGGGCTCGCCCTTGAGCGAATGCACCGCGTCGGCGAAGTAGCCCTGCAGCTCGCCGGCGCGGGTCAGCAGGCCCTCTTCCTCGTAGGTGGCCAGCGTGCCCAGGGCCGCCGCGCAGGCCAGCGGGTGGGCCGAGTAGGTGTAGCCGTGGGCGAACTCGATCAGGTGCTCGGGCCCGGTCATGAAGGCGTCGTGGATCTGCTGCTTGACGGCCACCGCACCCATTGGCACTGCGCCGTTGGACAGGCCCTTGGCCATCACGATCATGTCCGGCGTGACGCCGAAGGTCTGCGAGCCGAACGGGTTGCCGGTGCGGCCCCAGCCGGTGATGACCTCGTCGAAGATCAGCAGGATGCCGTGCTTGTCGCAGATCTC
>CALMIF010000414.1 GCA_937864045.1 uncultured Aquabacterium sp.
CGCGGCGGCAGCAAGTCGCAGGTGCTGCCGGACTTCTTCATCGGCGCACACGCCGCTGTGGAGGGTTGGCCCCTGCTGACCCGGGACGCCAGCCGGTTCAGGACCGACTTCCCCAGGCTCGACGTCATCGCCCCCTGAGCCGCTGCGCGCGGCCGCAGCCGCGCCACCCCTCAATCCGCCGTGAACCCCACCGCCTTCACCAGCGGCCCCCACTTCTCGAAATCGGCCTTCAGCAGCGTGGCCAGTTCGGCCGGCGACGAGGCCTTGGCCTCCAGGCCCATCAGCGCCAGGCCGTCGATCGTGTCCTTGTCGGCGAGCGCGGTGCGCAGCGCGGCGTTGGCGCGCGCCACCGGCTCGGCAGCGGCGCCGCCGGGCAGGAAGAAGCCGAACCACTCGCTGAACACCATGTCCTTGAAGCCCTGTTCGACGAGGGTGGGCGTGGTCGGCGCGAACTTGCTGCGCTGCGCGCCGCTGGCCGCCAGCAGGCGCGCCTTGCCGGCGTTGACGTGCTGGGTGAACTCGCCGATGGGGCCCGAGACGGCCGGGATCTGGCCGCCGATCATGTCGAGGATGGCCGGCTGCGTGCCGCGGTAGGGCACATGCTTCAGCTCGACGCTGCGCGCCTTGCCGATCAGCGCGCCCATGAAGTGCGGCATGGCGCCGGCGCCCGGCGAACCGAAGTTGGCCTGCATCGGGTTGGCCTTGCACCAGGCCAGGAACTCCTCGACGTTGCGCACCGCCGCCGGCACCGACGGCCCGACGGCGAAGCCGAAGTCGAAGGTGGCGCCCAGGCTCACCGGCGTCACGTCGGCCATCGGGTCGTAGGGCAGCTTCTTGTAGATGTGCGGGTAGATGCCCAGCATGGACATCGGCGTCTGCAGGATCACGCTGCCGTCGTTGGGCAGCTGCTTGAGCGCCTGGATGGCGATCTGGCCGCCGGCACCGGTGCGGTTGTCGACCACGGCGGCCTTGGCGTAGCCGGCCGGCATCTTGGCAGCGACGCGACGGCAGATGGTGTCCGACGTGCCGCCGGGCGGAAAGCCGGTGACGACCTTGACGGTCTCGAACGGCGCGCCCTGGGCCTGCGCCCGGCTGGCGATGGCGGCAAGCAGCTGGGCGAGGGCGGTGGTGTGCAGCAGCGTGCGGCGGCGAATGGACATCGTTGTCTCCGGCAATCGTTGGGTTGGTCTGGCGCCTGAGCCGCCCGGTGACGGGCGGGCCCGCAAGCATCAGGTCTGGGCCGATTCCCCGTCCAGCCGGGTCAGCCCGGGGGGGCGCCGGCGGCTGCGGCGTCCGTCGGGGCCAAGGCCGCGCCGCCCATGAACGCCGGTGCTAGGATTTGTGCGCCCCTGTGTGGCTTCGGCAGTACGGCCGCCCGGCACGCCCGCCATGAACCGGATATTCCGGATCGTCATGGTGATCTCCGCGAGCGTCGGTGACAGGCCGCATCGCGACGACCGCTGAACCGACGCCGATGCCAGCCTACACACGCCTCGCTGACTTCACCCAGCTCGTCACGGCCGCCAACCCGCGCTTCCGGCTGGCCGCCAGTTCGCTGCAGGCGCTGTTCGCCATCCTCAACGATGCGAACGGCCAGGCGGCCCAGGTGGTGCAGGCGATCAACGCCATCCCGCCGCGCAAGCGCGACCGCTACGAGCGGGCCCTGTACTTTCTGGCCGCCACCTATCCGGCACTGGCGCGGCACCTGCTGCACTGGCCGCCCCCGGGCCGCGCCAGCGTGGCCATGTTCGTCCGCAAGGCCATGCCCGCCAACTACGCGCCCTGGCCGCCCCACTACCGCCGGGTGGTGACCGACAGCGCGCTGCTCCACCGCACGGCCGAGGCCTACCTGCTCAACACCGCCAATGTCGGCGTGCTGGTGATCCACATGCAGCATGTGCAGGCCGGTTTCGACACCCTGATCGAAGGCGTCAAGGTCATCGACCATGTGGTCTCGGTGCTGACGGTGGCGCGCGAGTTGGGCGCACCCGTGGCCGTGCTGACGCAGGGCGGCGTGCCGCTGGTGGACCGGCTCGAAGCGGTGGTCAACGGCTACGTGAACCGGACGGACATCCTCGTGACCACCGGCCACATGGGCGCCAAGAACCCGGCCTACCGCCAGTTCGCCGAGGCGTGCGACAGCGTCCTGGTGGTGGGCTTCGACGCGAACGTCTGTGTCTTCGCCAACATCTTCGGCACGATGGAGTTCCATCCGCTGCCTCTCGGCGCCCCGCAGGGGACCGTGCCCAACGTGCTGGAGCCGCTCATCACGATGTGCGACGTGGTGACCTCGCGCGCCGTCGTCGTGACCAGCAATCCGACGATCTCGCCCGCCAACCACAAGGGCGAGTACGGGCCGCTGTACGAGTTCTGACGGCCCGGACTGTTCCCCGCGGCTGCCCGGCCGGCCCGTGCAGGCCCGTGCCTGACAATGCCCCATGGACCTCCGCGCCTTCGACCTGCCGCGCTACTTGGCCGTGCTGCCGCTGTTCAGCGACCTCGACCGCCCCGAGCTGGAACGCCTGGCCGCCGGCTGCCAGCTGCGCCGGCTGGGCCGGGGCGACATGGTGTTCCGCGTCGGCGAGCCGTGTGAATCGTTCCACGTCACCGTCACCGGCCAGGTCAAGCTGTTCGCGGTGTCGCCGGCAGGGCAGGAGAAGGTGATCGAGCTGATCGGCCCGGGCAACAGCTTTGCCGAGGCGCTGATGTTCATGGACAAGCCCTACTTCATCAATGCCCAGGCGCTGACCGACAGCCTGCTGCTGAGCGTGGGCAAGGCGGCGGTGCTCAAGGAGATCGAGGCCGATTCGCGCTTCGCGCTGCGCATGCTGGCGGGCATGTCGCGCCGGCTGCACGGCCTGGTGCGCGACGTGCAGGCCTATGCGCTGGACAGCGGCGTGCAGCGCATCATCGGCTACCTGCTGCGCGACCAGGACGACGGCGACGGCGCGCCCGACGCACCGCTGCATGTGACCCTGCCGGTCAGCAAGGCCACCGTCGCCTCCCGGCTGAGCATCACGCCCGAATACTTCTCGCGCGTGCTGCACGAGTTGGAAGACGCCGGCCTGGTGGCGGTGGACAAGCGCGAGATCACGATCCTGGATGCGGCGCGCCTGGCGCGCTACCCCAACGGATGAGTTGAGCGGTCAGGGCGCTGGCCCCGACCCCCACGCAAACCGCCGCCCGGCAATCGCCGGCCAGCCGCCGTCCGGCGCCCAGGGCAGCCGGCCGACCACCCGCCGCACGTCCAGGTGCAGCACGGCCGCGTCGCTGCCCGCACCAGCCTCGGCGCCCAGCAGCCAGGGCACGCGGCCATCGGCCCACGCCGCCGTCCAGGGCTGCAGCAGGCGGATGCGGCGCAGGCCCAGGTAACCCGGCCGGGCGATGGCCTCGCCCATGCGGTAGTCGTGCACCAGGCCGTCGAAGATGGCCGGCGCGGCGGGGTCGGTGCTGATCTCCCACAGCTCGTGCCAGCCGCCGACCACGACCGCGTAGCTCTGCCGGGGCTGCAGACGGCAGATGGCGATCGGCACGCCCGGCCGGCCATCGGCATCGCGCAGCGGCCAGCGGGCCTGCACGGCGCCGGCATCGTCGTGCAGCACCAGGTCGGCGCCGTCGACGCGCATGCGGCCGTCACCTGGTGGCGCGCAGTCACCGCCGGTGGGCGGCGCGGCGTCAACAGGCAGCGCCAAGGCGCAGGCCAGCGCAGCGACCAGCGCGGCCCCGCGGGGCCGGCGCTTCATGGTGCAGCTGCGGCCGGCAGTGCCGCGATGCGCAGCAGCCGGCCGCTTTGCAGCCAGTCGCCCAGCCGCGCCTGCACCTGGCCGGCCGGCATGCCCAGCATCGCGCCCAGCGCTTCCCAGGGCTGGCGCAGCAGGGGCAGGCCGCTGGCGCAGGCGGCCAGCAGGGCGTCGTCCAGGTCGTCCGCCGCAGGCGGCGGCGGGTTGGCGAACACCAGGCCGATGCAGGCGATGCGGCCCTGGCCGACCCACTGGCGCAGCAGGTCGAGCACCGCATCGCCTTCCAGGCCCAGCGCCGCGCCCGCGGTGTCGAAGGGCTGGTCGTCCAGCGTCAGCCCCAGTTGCAGGCGCTGCAGCAGCAGCCGCTGCCGGGCGACGGCCGGCGGGGGCGGGACGTCGGGCAGCGGCAGGGCAGGCATGGCCTTGGCCTGAATGTCAGCGGCTCACTGCTTCAGGATCCAGCCCACGGCTTCGCCCAGGTCGGCGTCGCTGATCTTGTCGGGCGGGTTCGGTGCCATCGGGATCGGGCCGAAGTTGCCCTTGCCGCCTTCGCGCACCTTCTTCACCAGCGTGGCCTTCACGTCCTGGCCCTTGTACTTGGCCGCGATCTGCTGGAACGACGGCCCGACCATCTTCTTGTCCTTCGCATGGCAGGCCATGCAGCCGGCCTTGGTCATGGCCTCTTCGGGGTTGGCCTGGGCCGGTGCAACCCAGGTCGCCAGCGGTGCCGCCAGCAGGGCGACCATCAAGCGCTTGTTCATGGTGACTCCTTGATCGACCGCGACATCAGTAGATGTCATGTTGGGTGTTGTAGACATTGAACTTGCCGGTCGGCGTGATCAGGCGCGGGTCCTTGATCACCGCCTTGGGCTTGAGCGTCTTGTCGTCGACCACCACGATCGCGCTTTCCTTGTTCTTGGCCGACCAGACCGAGAACCAGACCTCGTCGCCGGCCTTGTTGTACTCAGGCTGCACCACGCGCTTGGCGCCGTCGTCCTTCAGGCCGGCCCATTCGGCGATCGGCAGCACCTTGAAGCCCTTGGCCAGGTTCTTGATGTCGAACACCGCCACCGACTGCGAGATCGCCGCGTCGGGGTTCAGCGGCGTGTCGCTGTAGAGGTGGGTGCTCTTCGGGTGCGTCTTGATGAACAGCGCACCGCCACCCTGACTCTTGATCTGGGCGACTTCCTTGAAGGCGTATTGCTTGTGCTTGACCGGGTCGGTGCCGATCAGCGAGATCATCTCGTCGCCCAGGTGGCCGGTGCTCCACACCGGGCCGAACTGCGGGTGCGTGAAGTTGGCGCCACGCCCCGGGTGAGGGATCTTGCTCACGTCGACCAGCTTGACCAGCTTGTCTTCCTTGGCGTCGACCACGGCGATCTTGTTGCTCTGGTTGGCCGCCACCATGAAGTAGCGCTTGGTGCTGTCCCAGCCGCCGTCGTGCAGGAAGCGGGCAGTGCCGATCTCGGTGGTCTTCAGCGCGTTCAGGTCGGTGTAGTCGACCATCAGCGTCTTGCCGGTCTCCTTCACGTTGACGATGAACTCGGGCTTGTAGTGGCTGGCCACGATGCTGGCCACGCGCGGCTCGGGGTGGTATTCCTGCTTGTCCACCGTGTTGCCGCGGGTGCTGACGATCTTCAGCGGCTCCAGCGTGTCGCCGTTCATGATGGTGTACTGCGGCGGCCAGTAGCTGCCGGCGATCACCAGCTTGTCCTCGTAGCCCTTGTACTTGCTGGTCTCGACGCTGCGCGCCTCCAGGCCGATGCGCACCTCGGCCACGTTGTCGGGCTTGGCCATCCACAGGTCGATCATGTTGATCTTGCCGTCGCGGCCGATCACCAGCAGGTAGCGGCCCGATGCCGAGGTGCGCGAGATGTGCACCGCATAGCCGGTCTTGACGATGTTGATGATCTGCTTGGTGTCGCCGTCGATCAGCGCCA
>CALMIF010000415.1 GCA_937864045.1 uncultured Aquabacterium sp.
CCATGACGCTGACCGACCGCCACTTCGGCACCAGCTTCTTCAGCCCCGCCGGCGGTGGCGACCCGATCATGTACCAGCACATCTTCTGGTTCTTCGGGCACCCCGAGGTCTACATCATGATCCTGCCGGCGTTCGGCATCGTCAGCGCCATCGTGCCGGCCTTCGCCCGCAAGCGCCTGTTCGGCTACACCTCGATGGTCTACGCCACCGCGTCGATCGCGATCCTGTCGTTCATCGTCTGGGCCCACCACATGTACGTGACCGGCATGCCGGTGACGGGCCAGCTGTTCTTCATGTACGCCACGATGCTGATCGCGGTGCCCACCGGCGTGAAGATCTTCAACTGGATCGCGACGATGTGGCGCGGCTCGATGACCTTCGAGACCCCGATGCTGTGGGCCGTGGGCTTCATCTTCGTGTTCACGATCGGCGGCTTCACCGGCCTGATCCTGGCGATGGCGCCGATCGACATCCAACTGCAGGACACCTATTACGTGGTGGCGCACTTCCACTACGTGCTGGTGGCTGGCTCGCTGTACGCGCTGTTCGCCGGCGTCTACTACTGGGGCCCGAAGTGGACCGGCGTGATGTATTCCGAGACGCGCGGCAAGATCCACTTCTGGGGCTCGCTGATCTTCTTCAACGTCACCTTCTTCCCGATGCACTTCCTGGGTCTGGCCGGCATGCCGCGTCGCTACGCCGACTACCCGATGCAGTTCGCCGACTTCAACGCCATCGCCACCATCGGCGCCTTCGGCTTCGGTCTGATGCAGGTGTACTTCTTCCTGTTCGTCGTCGTCCCGATGATGCGCGGCCAGGGTGCCAAGGCGCCGCAGAAGCCCTGGGAAGGCGCTGAAGGCCTGGAATGGGAAGTGCCGTCGCCGGCGCCGTTCCACACCTTCGAGAACCCGCCCAAGCTGGACGTGACCGCCACCCGCGTGGTCGGTTGAACGAGGTGTCGGTGATGAACGCTCCGCGTGACCCGCAGCAGCAGAGCAAGGCGAATTTGCGCCTGGCTCTGGTGCTGGCCTCGGTCGCCGTCGTGTTCTTCGTCGGCTTCGTGGCCAAGATCGTGCTGTTCGGCCGCTGAGCAGCGGCCGACCCACCACTGCCGCATCCATGGCCCTGCCTTCGCTGCTTCGCGACAACCGGCGCATGCTCGGCAAGCTGGCGGTCATTGCGCTGGCGATGTTCGGCTTCGGCTATGCGCTGGTGCCGATGTACCGCACGATCTGCGACGCGCTCGGCATCAACGTGCTGTCGGTCAGCGAGCGGGTCTCGTCCGCCGGGCTGGCGGACACGGCGGCTCGGCGCAAGGCGAACACGCAGGTCGATACCTCGCGCAAGGTGACCATCGAGTTCGACGCCAATGCCCGCGGCCCCTGGGACTTCAAGCCCGCGGTCAATTCGGTGCAGGTGCACCCGGGTGAACTGGCCACGGTGATGTACGAGTTCCGCAACAAGCAGAACCGCACGATGGCCGCGCAGGCCATCCCCAGCTACGCGCCGATGCGCGCCAGCGCGCACTTCAACAAGCTGGAGTGCTTCTGCTTCAACGAATACACCCTGGCGCCGGGCGAGACCAAGTCCTGGCCGGTGGTGTTCTACGTCGACCCCAAACTGCCCAAGGACGTGACCACGATCACCCTGTCGTACACCTTCTTCGAGGTGGCCGGCAAGGTGGTGGGCCAGGGCGCGGGCCTGGGCAGCACCGGGCCGGCAAAGGCTGCTGCGGAGAAGCGCACATGAGCGACGACCTGCGCAACGCCGCCGCCCGCAAGGGATCGTTCGGCCAGACGATGCGGGCCGTGGCCTGGTCGTTCTTCGGTGTCCGGCGTTCATCCGACTATGCGCAGGACGTCGCCAAGCTCAATCCGGTGCATGTGATCATCGCCGGCGTCATTGGCGCTGGTCTGTTCGTGCTGGCCCTGGTGCTGCTGGTGCAGTGGGTGGTGGGCAGCGGGGTCGCCGCGTGACGACCGCCTGACCGCCCGTCATTCCGGGTCCGCACTTTCCATTTCCGATCTGAAGGTTTCGAGGAGAACTCACAAGATGTCAGCAGCGACACATCACGGGACCACCCCGTACTACTTCGTCCCCGCGCCGTCGCGCCATCCGGCGATGGCCGCGCTGGGCCTGTTCTTCGTGATCCTCGGCGCCGGGCAATGGGTGAACGGCCACGGCTGGGGCGCCTATTCGCTGCTGCTGGGCCTCCTGATCTGGCTGTCGACCCTGTTCGTCTGGTTCAAGGAAGCCATCAGCGAGAGCGAGGGCGGCCTGTACTCCGAGCGCATCGACGTGTCGTTCCGCTGGTCGATGAGTTGGTTCATCTTCTCCGAGGTGATGTTCTTCGCCGCCTTCTTCGGCGCGTTGTACTGGGCGCGGGTGCACACCCTGCCGATGCTGGGCAACCTGGACCATCAGGTCCTGTGGCCCGACTTCAAGGCAATCTGGCCCAGCGCTGGCGGTGGCATCACGGCGTCGCCGGCCGGTACTGTCGAACCCTTCGCGACGATGGGCCCCTGGCCGCTGCCGACGATCAACACCGCGCTGCTGCTGACGTCGGGCCTGACGCTGACCATCGCCCACCATGCGCTGATCGCCGGCAAGCGTGCCAAGACGATTTCGTGGATGTGGATCACGGTGGCCCTGGGCGCCACCTTCCTGTGTGTGCAGGGCTACGAGTACTACCACGCCTACCACGAGTTGAACCTCAAGCTGACCTCGGGCATCTTCGGCTCGACCTTCTTCATGCTGACCGGCTTCCACGGCTTCCACGTGTTCGTCGGCATGCTGATGCTGCTGTTCATCACGCTGCGGCTGCAGAAGGGCCACTTCACGCCCGAACGCCACTTCGGCTTTGAAGGCGCCGCCTGGTACTGGCACTTCGTGGACGTTGTCTGGCTGGGCCTGTACTTCCTGGTCTACTGGCTGTAACCCCGACCGCCGGGCCCTGGCCCGGTCGACCCTGCAGACGCCGCCTCGTGCGGCGTTTGTGCTTTTCGGGCCGCAAGCGGCAGTCTGCAAGCTGCCGCAGCATGTCCACCGCATTTCCACAAGCGTGTCCACAGGGCTGTCCACATGGGGCCGGCGGACCGCGGCATATCATCAACCGCCCACCCAGCCCGACGCCGCCTGCCCATGTCCACCGTGTTCCGCACTCCGCAAACCGCGCAGGCTTCCGATGACGAGGTGGCCCGCCTGCGGGTGCCGCCACACTCGGTGGAGGCCGAGCAGAGCGTCCTCGGCGGCCTGCTGATCGACAACCTGGCCTGGGACCGGGCCGGCGACCAGGTCACCGAGGGCGACTTCTACCGCCACGAGCACCGCGAGATCTTCACGGCCATCGCCACGCTGATCAACGGCAACAAGCCGGCCGACGTGATCACCGTGTTCGAGCAACTGCAGATCAGCGGCAAGGCCGAGGCCTGCGGCGGTCTGAAGTACCTGAACGACCTGGCACAGAGCGTGCCCAGCGCGGCCAACCTGCGGCGCTATGCCGAGATCGTTCGTGAACGCGCCATCCTGCGCAAGCTGATCTCGGCCTCCGACGAGATCGCGACCAACGCCTTCAACCCGCAGGGCCGCCAGGTCAGCCAGATCCTGGACGAGGCGGAAGGGCGCATCTTCAAGATCGGCGAGGAAGGCTCGCGCAACAAGCAGGGCTTCATCGGCATTGACAAGCTGACGATGCAGCTGATCGACCGCGTGACCGAGCTGGCCGAGAACGGCGCCGAGGACGTGACCGGCGTGCGCACCGGCTTCTTCGACATGGACCGGATGATGGCCGGCATGCAGAAGGGCGACCTGATCATCCTGGCCGCACGGCCGTCGATGGGCAAGACCGCCTTCGCGCTGAACATCGCCGAGAACGTCGCCGTCAACGAAGAGCTGCCGGTGCTGGTGTTCTCGATGGAAATGGGGGCGTCGCAGCTGGCGCTGCGGATGATCGGCTCGCTGGGCCGCATCGACCAGAGCGGCCTGCGCACCGGCCGCCTGCGCGACGACGAGTGGACGCGCCTCACTGAAGCCGCCGAGAAGCTGGGCCGCGCCCAGATGTTCATCGACGAGACGCCGGCACTGAACCCGGCCGAGCTGCGCGCCCGCTCGCGCCGCATGGCGCGCCAGTTCGGCGGCACGCTGGGCCTGATCGTCGTCGACTACCTGCAGCTGATGAGCGGCACGGGCAAGAGCGACGGCGAGAACCGCGCCACCGAGATCAGCGAGATCTCGCGCGGCCTGAAGGCGCTCGCCAAGGAACTGCAGTGCCCGGTGATCGCGCTGTCGCAGCTGAACCGCTCGGTCGAGACCCGCACCGACAAGCGGCCGATGATGTCCGACCTGCGGGAGTCGGGCGCCATCGAGCAGGACGCGGACGTGATCATGTTCATCTACCGCGATGAGTACTACACCAAGGACCAGTGCAAGGAGCCGGGCATCGCCGAGATCATCATCGGCAAGCAGCGCAATGGCCCGGTCGGCACGGTCAAGCTCACCTTCCTGAAGCCGCTGACCAAGTTCGACAACCTGGCGCCTGGCGCCGGCGGTTCGGGCGAGTACTGACGCAGCGCCAGGGCGGAAAACACTGCAAGCCGAAATACTGGACGAATGTACAGTGACTGTCTATATTGACAGTCATGCGCACCATCCCCGTCTACCCCGCCCGCCCCATCCCGCCCGCCGGCATGGCCCAGTCCCTGGCTGCACCGCTGCTGAAGGGCCGTGGCACCGGCTGGGCGCTGGCACACCGCTTCACCCGTGAACAGCGCCAGAGCGACGACGACGGCTGGGGCAGCCTGGATCAGGCTGTTGCCGAGCAACCGCTGCCGCCTGCAACCCGGGTGCTGGAAGAACAGGTCAAGACGATCCTGACCGGCAATGACTCGCCCGACATCGGCTTCGACCTGTCGATCAACCCCTACCGGGGCTGCGAGCACGGCTGCATCTACTGCTATGCCCGGCCCACGCACAGCTACCTGAACCTGTCGCCGGGGCTGGACTTCGAGACCCGCATCGTCGCCAAGACCAACGCGGCCCAGCGCCTGCGCGAGGCCTTCTCGGCGCGCAGCTACAGCCCGATGCTGCTGAACATCGGCTCGGCCACCGACGCTTACCAGCCGGCCGAACGCAAGCTGGGCATCACCCGCCAGGTGATCGACGTCTGCAGCGAATTCCGCCACCCGTTCTCGCTGATCACCAAATCGTCCGGCGTCGAGCGCGACATCGCCCTGATCGCGCCCATGGCAGCGCAGCGCCTGGCGGCCGTCTACGTCTCGATCACCACGCTGGACCCGGCCCTGGCCCGGGTGATGGAGCCGCGTGCCGCTGCGCCCGAGCGCCGACTGCAGACCATCCGCAAGCTGGCGGCAGCCGGCATTCCGGTGGGTGTGAGCGTGTCGCCGGTGATTCCCTTTCTCAACGAGCCCGAGCTGGAGCGCATCCTGGCCGCTGCTGCAGATGCCGGCGCTACCTCGGCCTTCAGCATCGTGATCCGCCTGCCCTGGGAGGTGAACCCGCTGTTCCAGCAGTGGTTGCAGCAGCATTTCCCCGACCGTGCGGCGCGGGTGATGGCGCGCATTCGCGAGATGCGCAATGGCGCGGACAACAGCAGCAGGTTCGGCGAGCGCATGACCGGCAGCGGCATCTGGGCCCAGTTGCTGCGCCAGCGCTTCCACAAGGCGGCCGACAAGCTGGGTCTGACGCGGGCGCGGGTCGAACTCGACCTGACCCAGTTCTGCAGTGCCCGCCGCGAGGCGGCCATGGCCAGCGCGCAGGCCAGCCTGTTCTGACGCAGCCGGGCAGCTGCTGCTCAGCTGCCGGCCAGCGCGTCGCGCACGATGCCGGTGGTCAGGATCTCGGGCAGCAACACCGGCGCCTGACCGGGACGCAACAAGGCGTAGACGGGCACGCCGTTGCGTCCCAGCCGTGCCAGGGCCGCAGTGATCTCGGCGTCGCGGCGGGTCCAGTCGGCGCGCATGCGCACCACCTGTGCGCGGTCGAAATCGGCCAGCACCTCGGGCCGGTTCAACACCAGGCGCTTGTTGACCTGGCAGCTCACGCACCAGGCGGCGGTGAAATCGACGAACACGGTGCGGCCCTGGGCCAGTTCGGCCTCGACCGCCGCGTCGCTGTACGGCGCCCAGATGGTGCCGGCCGCATCGGTCGTGGCCAGCGGGGTGGCGGTGGTGCTGGCGGCTGCGGCGCCGGGGGCGCCCGTTGTTGCCGACGACGACGGCCAGCTCCAGACCAGCAGTGCGGCCATGGCGCTGAGACTGGCCAGGGCGCCAACCCGCGCCGCGGCCGTCGGCCGGCGCAGCAGGCCGAGCAACCACACCAGTGCGGCCAGGCCCAGCAGGGCCAGCAGGGCCTGCGCCGCGCCGTCGATGCCGGCCTGCAGGCCCAGCACCCAAACCAACCAGACGACGGTGGCGAACATCGGGAAGGCCAGCGCCTGCTTCAGCCGCAGCATCCATGGCCCCGGCCGCGGCAGCCGGTGGCGCCATCCCGGCAGCAGCACCAGGGTGGCGTAGGGCAGGGCCATGCCCAGGCCGAGGGTGCCGAACACGGCCAGCGCCAGTGGGGTGGGCTGGGTGATCGCAAACCCCAGCGCCGCTCCCATGAACGGCGCCGTGCAGGGGCTGGCCGCCAGCACCGCCAACACGCCCGAGCCGAAGGCATCGGCCGCCGGATGCTGCGCCCGCCAGCCGCACAGCCGCTGCGGCAGCAGGGTGCCCAGCTCGAACAGGCCCATCAGGTTCAGCCCCAGCGCAAAGAACAGCAGGGCCAGCACGAAGACCACGCCCGGCTCCTGCAGCTGAAAGCCCCAGCCCACCGCGCTGCCGGCCGCACGCAGCGCCAGGAGCAGGCCAGCCAGTGCCAGGAAGCTGAGCACCACGCCGGCGCCGTAGGCCAGCGCGTGCGCGCGCAGCTTCGCTGGCTGGTCACCCTGCTGGGCCAGGCCCAGCAGCTTGATCGACAGCACCGGAAAGACGCAAGGCATGAGGTTGAGCACCATGCCCCCGACCAGGGCGAGCGCCAGGGCCGCCCACAGTCCCAGGCCGGCGCCGGCATCCACCGCCATGGCCGCAGGCGACGCGGCCTTGCCACCACCTAGGATGTCCAGCCCGCTGCCAGTCTTGCCCGGCGCGGTCGATGCGCCACCGGCCAGCGGATCGTCCAGCCGCACTGCGCCTGCGGGCAGGGCCAGCGCCGCCACCTCGGCCACCTTGGCGCTGAACTCGACACTGCGGCCGGCGCCACCCCAGGGCAACGGCGCGCCGGGCAGCACTTGTGCCACGGCGATGGCGGTCAGCTCGGTCGGCACGCTGGGAGCGTGTGGCGAGACCGCCAGCTGCACCGCATAGCCCTCGTCGGTGCGCCAGGCGGCATGGCGAGCCGGCTCCAGCACCTGCTCGGCGTACGGAAACACCTGCACCGGCGGCAAAGCCTCACCGGCTGGCGCCGGTTGTGGGCGAATCAGCCGCACCTGCAGCTCACGGCCGGCGCGTTCGATCTGTGCACGCCAGCCAGCCAATGGCACCGGCGCATCGGCCGCGGCGGCGTCGAAACGTGCAGCCAGCGCGCCCGGCCCCGCAGCCGTGCCGGCGGCGACCACCGGCAGCGCCAGCTTCAGCGTCGCGTTCTCGGGGATGCAGACATCGTTGCAGACCAGCCAGTTGGCCTCGGCCTGCAGCTGCAGCGTGCTGCCGGGCTGGGCGTCGGTCGGCGCGGTGAAGCGCAGCGGCAGCAGCAGGTCGCCTTCGTAGCCGTAGTTGACCAGCGGGCCGATCGGCAGCCGCTTCGGCGCCGGCCACTGGATGTCGCCTGCCTTGGCGCCGGGCGGCAGGGTCCAGGCCAGCGTGGTCGGCAGGCCCGAGTCACCCGGGTTGCGCCAGTAGGTGTGCCAGTGGGGGATGTGCTGCAACCGCAGGCCGACCGTGACCGACTGACCCGGCGCGACACCGGCATCCCGCACCACCAGTTCGGCCGTGACATGCTCGGTGCGCACCGGCTGTGCGGTGGCCGGGCTCGTCGCCGCGCTCAGCAGCACCAGCAGTCCGGCGGCCAGGGCCCGGCCAGGCAGCGGGAAGCATGGGCGAGCGCTGTGGGTGGCTGTCATGGCGGCTGGTGGATTGTCGTGCCGGCCGCAAGTTCCTGCCCGCCCGGCGGTCGTCCGCCTACTTGAACAGGTCCTTCACCCGGTCCGTCCAGCTCTTGGCGTTGGGCGAATGCTTCTCGCCGCCCTTCTTCAGCGACTCGTCCAGCTCCTTGAGCAGCTTGCGCTGGTGCTCGGTCAGCTTGACCGGCGTTTCCACCGACACGTGCGCGTACAGGTCACCGGGATAGCTGCTGCGCAGGCCCTTGATGCCCTTGCCGCGCAGGCGGAAGGTCTTGCCGTGCTGGGTGCCCTCGGGCAGCTCGATCTCGGCCTTGCCGGCCAGCGTCGGCACCTCAATGCTGCCGCCCAGCGCCACGGTGGTGAACGACACCGGCACGGTGCAGTGCAGATCGTCGCCGTCGCGCTCGAAGATGTCGTGTTCCTTGATGCGGATCTCGATGTACAGATCACCCGCCGGGCCGCCGTTGGTGCCCGGCTCGCCGTTGCCGGCCGAGCGGATGCGCATGCCCTCGTTGATGCCGGCGGGGATCT
>CALMIF010000416.1 GCA_937864045.1 uncultured Aquabacterium sp.
CGTGATCATCCCGCGCGGCGGCAAGGGCCTGATCGAGCGCATCAGCGCCGAGGCCCGCGTGCCGGTGATCAAGCACCTGGACGGCAACTGCCACACCTACATCGACGCCGAGGTCGACATCGCCCAGGCGCTGGTGGTGACCGACAACGCCAAGACGCAGAAATACAGCCCCTGCAACGCCACCGAGTCGCTGCTGGTGCATGCGGCGCAGGCCAGCGCCTTCCTGCCGCGCATCGGCGCCATCTTCGCGGCCAAGGGCGTGGAGATGCGCTGCTGCCCCGAGAGCAAGGCCATCCTGGCGGCCGTGCCGGGGGCGCAGCTCGTCGACGCCACCGAGGCCGACTGGGCCGAGGAATACCTGGCGCCCATCATCAGCGTGAAGATCGTGGCCGGCCTGGACGACGCCATCGCCCACATCAACCGCCACGGCAGCCACCACACGGATGCCATCCTGACCACCAACCACCCGAATGCGATGCGCTTCCTGCGCGAGGTCGATTCGGCCAGCGTGATGGTCAATGCCAGCACGCGCTTCGCCGACGGCTTCGAGTACGGCCTGGGCGCCGAGATCGGCATCTCGACCGACAAGTTTCACGCCCGCGGCCCGGTGGGGCTGGAGGGGCTGACCAGCCTGAAGTGGGTGGTGCTGGGGCAGGGCGAGATCCGCGGCTGACGCGCGCCGGCGTGCAGCCTGCGTCGCGGCGCCGGCGCTGCACTGCGGCAAACTGCGCGGCATGCATGCCCCCGTCCCGCCGCCCGACCCCCGCCACGCGCTGGTGCTGTTCTCCGGCGGCCAGGATTCCACCGCCTGCCTGGCCTGGGCGCTGCAGCGTTTCGCCCACGTGGAGACGGTGGGCTTCGACTACGGCCAGCGCCACCGCATCGAGCTGGACTGCCGCGGCGTGGTGCGGCGTGAACTGGCCGCGCAGTTTGCGCATGGGGGCGCGCGGCTGGGTGACGACCACCTGCTCGACCTGTCGCTGCTGGGCGCACTCAGCGACACCGCGCTGACCGCCGAGCGCGCCATCGCGCTGCAGGCCGACGGCCTGCCCAACACCTTCGTGCCGGGGCGCAACCTGCTGTTCCTGGCCTTTGCCGCGGTGGTGGCCTGGCGCCGCGGCGCCAGCGTGCTGGTCGGCGGCATGTGCGAGACCGACTACTCCGGCTACCCCGACTGCCGCGACAACACCATGAAGGCGATGCAGCTGGCGCTGTCATTGGGCCTGGGCGGGCCGATGACGGTGGAGACGCCGCTGATGTGGCTCAGCAAGGCCCAGACCTGGGCCCTGACCGACACCCTGGGCGGCGCGGCGCTGAACGACCTCATCGTCGAGCACACCCACACCTGCTACCTGGGCGAACGCGGCCTGCGCCACGCCTGGGGCCGCGGTTGCGGCACCTGCCCGGCCTGCCGCCTGCGCGCTGCCGGCCATGGTGAATGGCTGGCGGGCCAGGCCAGCGGCGGCGCTGCGCCATGAGCCTGCCCGATCTGCCGGACCTGCCCGACGGCAGAGGCTGGGTGCTGCTGCTGGCGCTGCTGCTGCTGTGGACGCTGGGCGCGCACAACCGCATCACCGCGCTGAAGGCGGCCGTGCTGGCCGCCTGGCAGCAGGTGGACAGCGCCCTGCAGGCACGCGGCCAGGCGCTGTCGGTGCTGCTGGGTGCGGTGACCGGCCCGCTGGCCACCGAGGCCGCGGCGCTGGACGCCGTGACCCAGGCGCAGGCCCAGGTGCAGGCGGCGGCCGATGCGGTGCGGCGCGCCCCGGTGGCGGCCGACGCGGTGGTCGACCTGGGCAAGGCCGACGCGGTGCTGGGAGCGGTGCTGGTGCGCCTGCTGGCGCTGGTCGAACAGCAGCCGGCGCTGCTGGGCGACCCGACCGTGGCCGAGGCGCTGAAGACGCTGCGCGAGTCGCCGGCGCGGCTGGCCTTCGCGCGTCAGATGTTCAACGAGGCCGGTGCGGCCTACAACGCGGCGACCTCGCAGTTTCCGACGCGCCTGCTGGGCGGGGTGCTGCGCTTCGGGCGGGCCGGCCGGCTGTAGCGGCCCACGGCCCCGCAGCGCTCGGCCGGTTCGCCAGGCACGAAGCCACCTCGGGAGGCCTTGTGCCCGGGCTCACCCACGTTCGGCCATGACCGAGGCCGTGGCCACCAGTTCCTCGAACAGCGCCAGCGACGCCCGCCCCGGCATGCCGTAGGGGTTGAGCACGGGCGTGGTCGAGTACTTCAGCAGCAGGGCCGGGTTCAGCCGGCTCATGTTGACCAGGCCCATCGACCAGCTGGAGAAATGCCGCTCGGCGATCTCGCCGTAGTGCAGCAGCTCCACATCGGCATGGCGCGGGTCGTGGGCGATCTTCAGGTACAGCCGGTTCACGGCCGCCCGGCTGCCCTCCAGTGCCTGCATGAAGATGCCGCTGCGCGGGCAGTGGCACAGCAGGCCGGTGATGCCCTGGGCGGGGTTGTTGTCCTTGCACTGGCGCAGGATGGCCGACAGGGCGTCGGCATCCAGGTCGGCCGCCGGGCGGCTGGCGTACATCAGGCGAACGAGCATGGTCAGCGATCCTGGTTCTTGTTGGGAAGCAGCGAGAGGAATTCGCGCCGCAGGTTGGGGTCCTTCAGGAAGGCGCCGCGCATCACGCTGTTGACCATGGCGCTGTCGTTGTCCTTCACGCCGCGCCAGTGCATGCAGAAGTGGTCGGCCTCCATCACGATGGCCATGCCGTCGGGCTTGACCCGCTCCTGCAGCGCATCGGCCAGCATCACCACGGCTTCTTCCTGGATCTGCGGCCGGCTCATCACCCAGTCGCAGACGCGGGCGTACTTGCTCAGGCCGATCAGGTTGGAGTGCTCGTTGGGCAGGATGCCGATCCACACCCGGCCCAGGATGGGGCACAGGTGGTGGCTGCAGGCGCTGCGCACGGTGATCGGGCCGACGATCATCAGCTCGTTCAGGCGCGAGAAGTTCGGGAACTCGGTGACCGCGGGCATCGGCACGTAGCGGCCGCGGAACACCTCCTCGACGAACATCTTGGCCACGCGCTTGGCGGTCTCGTTGGTGTTGTGGTCGCTGTCGGTGTCGATCACCAGCGCACGCAGCACCTGCTGCAGGTGCTGCTGCACCTCGGCCTTCAGCTCGGTGAGCTCGCCCTCGCGGATGTGCTCGGCGATGTTGTCGTTGGCGTGGTACCGGTGGCCGGCGCCGACCAGCCGGTAGCGGATGCGTTCGCTGGCGCTCAGGCGCGCCAGCTCCTCTTCGGTGCGAAAGATGGGGTCGGTGTCCTGCATGGGCGGCTCGGCGATGGGGGGTTGTCTCCGTGGGCGCCCATTGTGCGGAATGCGACCCGCCGGCGCAGCGGCGGGGCTTCAAGCCGCCGCTAGACTGCCCCGATGCCCCCCTCGTCCCCCAAGCCACCGCCGCCGGTCGGCGCGTCGCCCCCGCTGCACCGGCTGCTGGTGCAGGTGGGCGATGCCGTGGCCGGCGTGCGCGCCGGCCGCTCGCTGACCGACCTGCTGGCGGCCTGTCCGCCGGCGCTGCGGTCCGGCACCCAGGCGCTGGGCTTTGCCGCGCTGCGCCACCTGGGCGGCGCGCTGGCCGTGCGGGCGCTGCTGGCGCCCAAGGCGCCGCCCCCGGCGGTCGACGGCCTGCTGCTGGGCGCCCTGGCCCTGCTGTGGCCCACCGGCCACCCGCCGCCCTATGCCGAGCACACCCTGGTCAACGAGGCGGTGACGGCCGCCCGCACCCGCGTGCCGGCCGCGGCCAAGTTCGTCAATGCGGTGCTGCGGCGCTTCCTCCGCGAGCGCGAGGCCCTGGTGGCGCAGGCCCTGCAGCAGCCCCAGGCGCTGCACCAGCATCCGGCCTGGTGGATCGAGCGTCTGCAGCAGGACTGGCCGGGCCAGGCCGCCGCGCTGATGGCCGCAGCCAACCAGCCGCCGCCGATGGTGCTGCGCGCCCATGCCCGCCGCAGCACGGCGGCCACTTACCTGGCGCGCCTGGCCGCTGCCGGGCTGGCCGCCCGGGCCGTCGACGAGCCGGCCTTCGGCGGCCAGGCGCTGGTGCTCGACAAGCCGGTGCCGGTGCAGGCGCTGCCGGGTTTTGCCGACGGCGACGTGTCGGTGCAGGACCTGTCGGCCCAGCGTGCCGGCCCGCTGCTGCTGGGCGGTGACGGGCCGGGGCAGCTGCCGGCGCTGCCGCCCGGCGCCCGGGTGCTGGACGCCTGCGCCGCCCCCGGCGGCAAGACCGCGCAACTGCTCGAACGGGCCGACCTCGACCTGCTGGCGCTGGACGCCGACGCCGGCCGGCTGCAGCGCGTGCAGCAGAACCTGGACCGCCTGCGCCTGCCCGCCAGCGGCGGCACGGTGCGGCTGCAGGCGGCCGACGCCCGCGACACCGCCGCGTGGTGGGACGGCCGGCCCTTCGACGCCATCCTGCTGGATGCCCCCTGCACCGCCTCGGGCATCGTGCGCCGCCACCCCGACGTGCGCTGGCTGCGCCGCCCGGCCGACGTGGCGACGCTGGCCGCCACCCAAGGGCAACTGCTCGATGCGCTGTGGCCGCTGCTGGCGCCGGGCGGGCGGCTGCTGTATGCCACCTGCTCGCTGTTCCGCGCCGAGGGCCAGGCGCAGATCGACGCTTTTTTGCAACGCCATGCCGGCAGCAAGCCATGCCTGGCCGGGGGCTCACCCGGCCATCTGACGGGGCTGCCGGACAATCCCGACAGTCCCGCGGCCGGCTTTGCCGGCGACGGTTTCTTCTACGCCCTGCTGCACCAGCCGTAGTTCCCACTTCCCTTCCTGCCGCCGCCGATGCGCCGCCAGCCGCCCCCGCCATCACCGCTGCCGCGCATCCTGCCCCGCCGGATGGCGCAGGCGCTGCTGCGCGTGCTGGCGCTGCTGGCCGGGCTGCTGGTCGTCGCGCCGGTGCTGGCCCAGGCGGTGGAGCTCAAGCAGCTGCAGCTGCAGCGGCGTGACGGCGAACTGGCGCTGGAATTCAGCGCCCGGCTGACGCTGGGCAGCGCCATCGAGGACGCACTGCACCGCGGCGTGCCGCTGTACTTCAACGCCCGCGCCACCGTCTACCGCGACCGCTGGTACTGGCGCGACGAGCGCATCGCCCGCGTCAGCCGCACCTGGCGCCTGGCCTGGCAGCCACTGACGGCCAGCTGGCGCCTGAGCCTGGGCGGCCTGTCGCAGAGCCACGGCACGCTGTCGGAGGCGCTGGCGCCGCTGTCGCAGATCAGCGGCTGGCGCCTGGTCGAGCTCGACAAGCTGGAGAGCGGCAACCGCTACCACGTCGAATTCAGCTTCAGCCTCGACAACAGCCAGCTGCCGCAGCCCATGCAGATCGACCTGGGCGGCGACTGGAAGCTGGGCATCGAGCGCAGCCTGAAGGTGGAATGACGAAATCAGCACGCTGGGCGATCGGCATCTCCGCGCTGGCGGTGCTGGGCGCCGCGCTGGTGCTGGCCTTCGTGCTGAGCCTGTCGACCAGCGGCTGGCTGGCCGAGCGGCATTTCGTCTGGCTGTTCTGGGTCAACGTCGGCGTTGCCTCGCTGCTGCTGCTGGTCATCGGCGTGGGCGCGCTGCGGCTGATCACGCGGCTCAAGCGCGGCAAGTTCGGCAGCCGGCTGCTGGCCAAGCTGGCCGGCGTGTTCGCGCTGGTGGGCGTGGTGCCGGGGCTGCTGATCTACGGCGTGTCCTACCAGTTCGTCAGCCGCAGCATCGACACCTGGTTCGACGTGCAGGTGGCGCGCGCGCTGGACGCCGGCCTGGTGCTGGGCCGCAGCACGCTGGATGCGGCGGTCAACGACCTGGCCGCCCAGGCCCGCACCGCCGCTGACCGCCTGGCCGACAGCCGCCCGCTGGAGGCCCGCGGTGTCGATGGCGTTCGGGCGGCGGTCGGCCCGCTGGCGCTGGAGCGCATCCGCCAGCAGCTGGATGTGCGCGACCTGGCCTTGCTGGGCGCCAACGGCCAGGTGCTGGCCAGCGCCGGTGGCAGCGCCCTGGCGCTGATGCCCGAGCGCCCCGCCGCCACCCTGCTGCGCCAGGCCCGGCTGCAGCGCAGTGCCGGCGTGCTCGAAGGGCTGGACGACGAGCCGCAGGCCGGTGCCCGGCCGGCGGCGCGGGTGCGGGCGGTGGCCCTGGTGCCCAACACCGAGATCAACCTGGCCGCCGCCAACGAAGACCGCTTCCTGATGCTGGTGCAGCCCCTGCCCGACGCGCTGGTGGCCAATGCGCTGGCGGTGCAGGCCGCCTACCGCGACTACCAGCAGCGCGCGCTGGCCCGCGACGGCCTGCGCCGCATGGTGGTGGGCACGCTGACGCTGTCGCTGGTTCTGTCGGTCTTCGGCGCGCTGCTGCTGGCCGTCAGCCTGGGCAACCAGATCATCCGCCCGCTGCTGCTGGTGGCCGACGGCGTGCGCCAGGTGGCCGAGGGCGACCTGACGGCCAAGCCGGTGTTCGCCTCGCGCGACGAGCTGGGCGGCCTCACGCGCAGCTTCGCCCAGATGACCGAGCAGCTGGCCGACGCCCGCGCCCAGGTGCAGCGCGGCGTGGCCCAGCTCGAAGGCGCGCGCACCCGGCTGCAGACCATCCTGGACAGCCTGAGCGCCGGCGTCATCGTGCTCGACCGCCACGGCGCCATCGACACGGTGAACCCGGGGGCGACACGCATCCTGCGCCAGCCGCTGGGCGCCTGGCGCGGCCGGCCGCTGGCCGAGGTGCCGGGCCTGGCCGAGTTCGGCACCGCCGTGTGGCAGCGCAGCGAGCTGCACCGCACCAGCCCCGAGGACGGCGAGCGCGACCACTGGCAGGACGCCTTCGAGCTGCAGCTGGGGCCGGGCCAGGCGCCGGGCCAGGGCCCGGGCAGCGGCGAGAGCCTGAACCTGCTGCTGCGCGGCGCCAGCCTGCCCGGCGATGCGCGCCTGCTGGTCTTCGACGACATCACCGAGGTGGTGTCCGGCCAGCGCAGCGTGGCCTGGGCCGAGGTGGCGCGGCGCCTGGCGCACGAGATCAAGAACCCGCTGACGCCGATCCAGCTGAGCGCCGAGCGGCTGGAGCACAAGCTGGCTGCCAAGCTGCCCGCCGATGCCGACCGGGCGATGCTGGCGCGCGGCGTGGCCACCATCGTCGCCCAGGTGCAGGCGATGAAGCAGCTGGTCGACGAGTTCCGCGACTACGCCCGCCTGCCGGCCGCACGCCTGCATCCGCTGGACCTGAACGCCCTGGTGCTGGAGGTGCTGGCGCTGTACGCGGCCCCACAGGAGCAGGGCCGCCTGCAGACCGAGCTGGAGCCTGCCTTGCCAGCCATCGAGGGCGACCTGACCCAGTTGCGCCAGGTGATCCACAACCTGGTGCAGAACGCGCTGGACGCGGTCGAGGCGCGGCCCGACGGCCTGGTGCGCGTGGTCACCGAGACCGCGCGCAACGACGGCGGCGAGCTGCGCGCGGTGCGCCTGCGTGTCAGCGACAACGGCAGCGGCTTCGGCGAGATGGTGCTCAAGCGCGCCTTCGAGCCCTACGTCACCACCAAGCCCAAGGGCACGGGCCTGGGCCTGGCGGTGGTCAAGAAGATCGCCGACGAGCACGGCGCGCGGGTGCGCATCGTCAACCGGCGCACGCAGGTGCTGGGTGCCGACGGCGTGGCCACCGAGGGTGCGGTGATCGGGGCGCAGGTTTCGCTATCATTTTCACGTTTTGCCCTGGCTGCGGCGGCGTCCGCGGCTGCGGCCAAGGCGCTCCATGCCCCCGACATGCCGGCGACCACCAGCCCCCCGAACCCCGCACCTCCGCCGGCCGACGCGGCCGCGCAGGGCGACCGTTCCTAACGTCCGAGCACGCATGGCCACGATTCTTGTAGTTGACGATGAGCTGGGCATCCGCGGCCTGCTGTCGGAGATCCTCTCCGACGAGGGCCACACCGTGGACCTGGCCGAGAACGCCGCCGAGGCCCGCGCCGCCCGCGACCGCATCAAGCCCGACCTGGTGCTGCTGGACATCTGGATGCCCGACGTCGACGGCATCACCCTGCTCAAGGAATGGGGCGCCGCCGGCCTGCTCAACATGCCCGTGATCATGATGAGCGGCCACGGCACCATCGACACGGCCGTCGAGGCCACCAAGTACGGCGCCAGCGCCTTCCTGGAGAAGCCGATCACGCTGCAGAAGCTGCTGCGCGCCGTGGAGCAGGCCCTGGTGCGGCCGGCGCCACGCCCGGTGCCGGCTGCCGCGCTGCCGGTGGCGGCGGGCCTGCCCGCGCCGCGGGTGGAGGTCACCCTGGGCGGCGACCTGCCTGCCAGCACCGTGCCGGGGCTGCCGCCGCTGCCTGCCGGGCCCCAGCCCGAGCAGAGCTTCGACCTCGACCGCCCGCTGCGCGAGGCGCGCGACGCCTTCGAGAAGAGCTACTTCGAGTTCCACCTTGCCAAGGAAAACGGCTCGATGACCCGCGTCGCCGAGAAGACCGGCCTGGAGCGCACCCACCTCTACCGCAAGCTCAAGCAGCTGGGTGTGGACTTGGCACGCAGCAAGCGCATCGGACTCTGAATTTTTCAGGCTATACTCTAGGGCTTGGCCTGGTAGCTCAGTTGGTAGAGCAGCGGATTGAAAATCCGCGTGTCGGTGGTTCGATTCCGCCCCAGGCCACCAAAAATCCCGAGTG
>CALMIF010000417.1 GCA_937864045.1 uncultured Aquabacterium sp.
CATGGCCCGCATCATCGGTGGCATCACCACCTCGCACGTGCCGGCCATCGGCCGCGCCATTGCCAAGGGCCTGCAGCAGGACCCGTACTGGAAGCCGTTCTTCGACGCCTACGCACCGGTGCGCCAGTGGCTGGGCGAGGTGAAGCCCGACGTCGCCATCGTGCTCTACAACGACCACGGGCTGAACTTCTTCCTCGACAAGATGCCGACCTTTGCGGTCGGCGCCGCGCCCGAGTACCGCAATGCCGACGAAGGCTGGGGCATTCCGACGCTGCCGGCCTTCCAGGGCGACCCGGCGCTGTCCTGGCACCTGATCGAGCAGCTGACCGGCGAGGAATTCGACCTCACCACCTGCCAGGAGATGAAGGTCGACCACGCCTTCACCTTGCCGATGGCCTTGCTGTGGCCGGATCAGAAGTGGCCCGTGCGCGTGGTGCCGGTGTGCATCAACACAGTGCAGGCGCCGCTGCCCAGCGCAGCGCGATGCCTGAAGCTGGGGCAGGCGCTGGAACGCGCCGTGGCCAGCTGGCCGGGCGACGAACGGGTGCTGGTGCTGGGCACTGGCGGCCTGAGCCACCAGCTCGACGGCGAGCGTGCCGGCTTCATCAACAAGGACTTCGACCTGCGCTTCATGGACAGTCTGGTGGACAGCCCGGCGTGGGCCACGCAATACAACACCCACCAGCTCGTCGAGCTGGCCGGGACCCAGGGTGTGGAGCTGCTGATGTGGCTGGCCACGCGTGGTGCGCTGGGCAGCCAGGTGCAGGAGCTGCATCGGAACTACCACATTCCGATCTCGAACACGGCCTCGGGCCTGATGCTGCTCGAACCGGTGGCCTGACCGTCGGCCCGTGCCGCTGCAAGCGGCGGCCGGACGCGACGAAGCCCCGGATGCGCTGCCGCATCCGGGGCTTCGTGTCGTTCAGGACCGCAGGCCGCCGAAGCGCTCCTGCGGTGCCTGCATCAGGGCTTGGCGCCGCCTTCGGCGTCGGCTTCCTTGCAGCTGGGCGAGCAGACGAACTGCGCCTTGCCCAGCAGGCGGCGGCTCTTCAGCTGGCTGCGCGGGCGGTGCTTGCCGCACAGGAAGCAAGACATCGTCGCCGCGCCAAAGGCGCCGGCAGCAGTGAACGGAGAACCAGGAGTCTTGCTGCGATAACGCAGGCCGTCGGAATCGATGGAGGTCTTGGTATCGGCTTTGGCCATGGTGTGCGCGGTACGGCGTTGAGGTGGCTGTGCAGGAGGCTGCACATCGCGGCGGCTGTGAGGAGCAGCCACCGGCCCGGACGCATCGATTATGCCACATCTTGTTTGTTTGACATAATACACATCGTCGCTGTTTCTGATGGGCGGTATGGCCGCATTGCATGCGTGCGCCGCCAGCCGCACCCGGTGGCGCGCAACGCCCCATCGGCGGCGATGTCCAGTGGCGCTCACCACTCCGGGATGACGGGGCCGACCGGCAGCGCGACGCTCCATTCGGACCCTGCGGACGACGCCGGCGGCGCCGGCTGGCTGGCCGCAACCACGGCGGCCGGCGGTGCCAGGCGCAAGCGATCGCCGGGCTCACGGCAGACGACCACCAGCTGCGCCGAACGTTGCGGCGGATCAAGCCAGAGCGCCGTCGACTGCAAGGCGCGCCGCCAGCGGCTGTCAGCCGGTTCGGCCATCGGGGTCCCCTGGGCCGACTGGCGCAGCACGTCGCCGCCCAGCGGGCAAAGGCGACGCGCTTCCTGCCGCAACTGTTCCAGGTCGCTGCCGTCCAGCGCATACGCCGAGACATCGGCGCGGCCCGTGGCCAGGGTCTGCACCTGGGGGCCTGGTGATGCGCAACCGCCCAGCGACACGAGCGCGGCCAGGGCAAGGCTGCCGCCTCCCAAGACTGGCCGCTGCAGCCAACCACCCTCCGTCCGGACCATGGGCCTGGCCGGCATCGATTCAGGCGGCGTCGCGGTCGAGATCGGGACGCCGACGGCCCTCATCGGCGCGCTGGCTGTCGTTGCTCTCTTCGCCGTCTTCGCCCACCACGCCCAGCAGCGGCTTGTCGAGCGGACGGCAGACACGGCGCTGCAGGCGCTCCAGCCGCTCGGAGTTCTCGATCTGCGCCAGCACGGCCTGCGGATCGATCATCAAGGCGAAGGGGTTCGGGTTGCGGCGCATCGGTTGCATGGCAGTCGTCCTGGGTCGGCCCGGGCAACGTGCCCGTGAATCCAATGTAGGCCGCGCCTGCGGCACACTGAAGTGGGCCCACCGACATGCTGCTTGTCAGCGTTTGGATGACAAGGCCGTCAGCCGGCGCGGTGCCGGCCTGCTGCCGCGGGCAGCGTCAGCGGCCGCCGCCGCCCAGGCGGCGCGCCAGCGCCTCGCGCCCGCCACGGCGTGCGAAATCCGCCGCCACCAGGTCCAGGTCGTTGCGCGCCTGCAGGTCGGCACCCTGCTTCAGCAGCAGCTCCACCGCCTCCTCGGTGCCGTATTGCGCGGCCATCATCAGCGGCGTGGTGCCGTTGGGCGAACGGGCGTCGACGCGTGCACCCCGCGCCATCAGCACCTGCAGCGCCTTCGCGCCGGGCGACGCGGCGGCATAGTGCAGCGGCGTCCAGCCCGGCTTGCCTGGCTCGGCCGTGCCGTCGATGCGCGCGCCCTTGTCCAGCAGCTTCGCCACCCAGCTGTCCTGGTCGCGCAGCGCAGCCATCATCAGCGGCGTCTCACCGGCGTTGTTGGGCAGGTCGACGCGCAGATCCGGGTGGGCGATCAGCACCTGCGCCACCTTGGGCGCGCCGTCGCGCTGGCTCAGGTACAGCAGGTTCTGGCCCTTCTCGTCGCGGCTGTTGATGTCGAAGCCGCGTGCCAGCAACTGCTCGACGGTGCGCGCATCGTCGTTCACAGTTGACTTGAAGAAATCCTCGTAGGCGCCAGCGAACGCTGAAGAAAATCCGACGGTCAAAACCACTTGTGCAGCAAACTTCAAGTAACGTCTCAACATGGATTCACTCCCCGGCCGGCGCCGGCAACTGGAACAGATGCTCAAAATTGCGGCTGGTGGCCGCCGCGACGACCTCCAGCGGCGCGCCCTTGATGCGCGCCAGCTCGGCCGCGACATGCGGCACCCAGGCCGGGCTGTTGGTCTTGCCGCGGTGCGGCACCGGCGCCAGGTAGGGGCTGTCGGTCTCGATCAGGCAGCGGTCCAGCGGGACGAACGCTGCCACGTCCCGCAGCGCCTGGGCGGTCTTGAAGGTCAGGATGCCCGAGAACGAGATCATGAAGCCCAGGTCCAGCGCGGCGCGGGCCACATCGGCGGTCTCGGTGAAGCAATGGAAAACGCCGGTCAGCGCCCCGCCCGCCCTCGCCTGCGCCTCGCGCAGCATGGCCACGGTGTCGTCCGAGGCGCTGCGGGTGTGGATCACGAGCGGCTTGGCCGTGGCCTGCGCCACCGCGATGTGCACCGCGAACCGCTCACGCTGCCAGGCCATGTCGGCGATGCTGCGGCCGTTCAGGCGGTAGTAGTCCAGCCCGGTCTCGCCGATGCCGACCACCCGGGGCTGATGTGCCAGCGCGGTCAGACCGGCGACGTCGGGCTCGGCCAGCCCCTCGGTGTCGGGGTGCACGCCGGCCGTGCACCAGAAGTTGTCATGCTGCAGCGCCAACGCATGCACGGCCGGAAACTCCTCCAGCGTGGTGCAGATCACCAGCGCCCGGTCCACACGGGCGGCCGCCATGTCGGCACGCACGGCGTCGATGCGGCCGTGCAGTTCGGGAAAGCTGAGGTGGCAGTGGGAGTCGACGAACATGGATGGTGGGCGCCGCCGCGCGGTGCAGCCGCTGAACCGGCGCTCAGACCGTCTGCGTCGGGCGCGACGACGAGATCTGCGTGCCCAGGATCTCCTCGATCTTGAGCTTGAGCAGGCGCGTCTTCTCGTCGGCCGGAAAGCGCACGCCCACGCCCTGCGTGCGGCCGCCCGAGGCATTGCCCGGCGTGATCCAGGCCACCTTGCCGGCAACGGGATAGCGCTGCGGGTCGTCGGGCAGCGACAGCAGCAGGTAGATGTCCTCGCCCAGGCGGTAGGGCCGCTGGGTGGGCACGAACAGGCCGCCATCGCTGAGCAGCGGCATGTAGGCGGCGTAGAGCGCGCCCTTCTCACGGAACACCAGCTGGATCACGCTGGGCCGGCCGCCGGTGGCGGGCGCCATGGCGCCGGGCACGCTGGCCGGGCCGCCCATCGGGCTGGTCAGCACGCCAGCGACCGTGTTGCCGATCATCGTGTTGGGGGCGAAGGCGCTGGGTTCGCTCATCGGCGGGAGTGTAGCGAAGCGCCCTGCCCGGCCCCGGCGGTCGCCCACACGGCGCGCGCCTGCGTGACGAGTGACTCGATCAGCAGCGCCGCGCTCCACGGGTGCTGGTCGTGCCGCGCCACGCGCAGCAGCGCGCGCTGCCACTCACGCAACGCTGCGGCATCGGCACCGGCCGGAACAGAGCCGGCCGCAAAGAAGCGCGGCACGCCGCCGGCCGCCTGCACCTGGGCGTCATGCGCCAGCTTCAGCAGCAGCTCGACCACCCGCGGCACCGGCCGGCTCTGCAGTGCCGACGCATCGCCCGCCGCCACACGCTTGGGCAGCATCGCCAGCTGGGCCGGCGCAAAGCCGTCCGCAGCCCAGGCCAGGGCCTCCAGCGGGCTGCCGCCGGCCAGGGCCAGCAGGGCGTCGGGCGCCGCCAGGCCCTGGGCCTGCAGCCAGGCGCGGGCCTGGTCGGCCGGCGGCAGGCGCAGGGCCAGGCGTTGGCAGCGGCTGCGCACGGTGGGCAACAGGTGCTCGGGGTCGGGGCAGGTCAGCAGCAGGCGCACCGCGCCGGGCGGCTCTTCCAGCGTCTTCAGCAGGGCATTGGACGAGGGCACGTTCAGCGCCTCGGCCGGATGCAGCACGATCACCTTGCCCCGGCCCCGACCGCTGGTCTGCTGCGCCCAGTCGATGGCCGCCCGAACCTGGCTGATGCGCAGGTTCCGGCTGGGCTTGGTCGCACCCTGCGGCGGCTCGTAGTCCTTCTCGTCGGTCCAGCCGCGGGCGACGCGCAGCTCTTCGGGCAGGACGGTGCGCAGATCCGGATGCGAGCGTGTGGCCACCAGCCGGCAGCTGGCGCAGCGCCCGCAGGCGATGCGCCGCCGCGGACCGCCGGCGTCCGGCGGATCGGCCTCGCAGAGCAGGCTTTGCGCCAGCACCACGGCGAACTCGAAGAAGCCGGCGCCGGCCGGGCCGTGGACCAGCAGCGCATGCGCGCCGGACAGGCGCCACGCGTCCTCCAGGCCGGCCGCCAGCCAGGGCAGCGGCAGTGCGCCATCGGGCTGCACCACCGGCATCGGTGCCGCGTCGTCGCGGCCGGCAGTCTCGGCGCGCGCCATCAGCGCCCCCGGCCCAGCGCGGCCTGCGCCACCGCGGCCCACACGGCGTCGCGCGGCTGGTCGGCGTCGATGCGCACGATGCGTTGCGGCTCGGCCGCCGCTCGGCGCGCATAGCCGGCGCGCACGCGGTCGAAGAAGCTCAGGTCCTCCTGCTCCAGCCGGTCGGCAGCGCGCGCGGCCGCACGGCGCTGGGCCGCCACGGCGGCGGGCAAGTCGAACCACAGCGTCAGGTCGGGCTGCAGCAGCGCGGCATCGCCGGGCTCGGTCTGCACCCAGGCTTCCAGCCGCGCCAGCACGTCCAGGTCGAAGCCACGGCCGCCGCCCTGGTAGGCGAAGGTGGCATCGGTGAAGCGGTCGCACAGCACCACGGCGCCGCGCTCCAGCGCCGGGCGGATCACCGTGCGCAGGTGGTCGCGCCGGCCAGCGAAGACCAGCAGGGCCTCGGTCAGCGCGTCCATCGGCTGCTGCAGGAACAGCCCGCGCAGCGCCTCGGCCAGCGGCGTGCCGCCGGGCTCGCGGGTCAGCACCACCTCGCGGCCACCGTCGCGCAGGCGCTCGGCCAGGGCATCGATGTGCGAGGTCTTGCCGGCGCCATCGATGCCTTCGAAGGTGATGAAGCGGCCGCGGCTCATCGTGTTGCGGCCCCACGTTGGTATTGATTCACCGCCCGATTGTGGGCTGCCAGGTCGGCGCTGAAGACGCTGCTGCCGTCGCCGCGGGCCACGAAGTACAGCGCGTCGGTGGCCTCGGGCTGCACCGCGGCGCGCAGCGCGGCCAGCCCGGGCAGCGCGATCGGCGTGGGCGGCAGGCCGCGCCGGGTGTAGGTGTTGAACGGGCCGTCGGTCTGCAGGTGGATCTTGCGCAGGTTGCCGTCGAAGGGCTCGCCGACGGCATCGGACACGCCGTAGATCACCGTCGGGTCGGTCTGCAGCGGCATGCCCTGGCGCAGCCGGTTGATGAAGACGCCGGCAATCCGGCCGCGGTCGGCCGGGCGGCCGGTCTCCTTCTCGACGAGGGAGGCCAGGATCAGCGCCTGCTCGGGCGTCTGCAGCGGCAGGTCGGCCTGGCGCTGGGCCCACACCTCGGCCAGGCGCCGGCTCTGCGCCGCCGCGGCACGCTTGAGCACGGTGACGTCGCTGACACCGCGGCTGTAGAGGTAGGTGTCGGGAAAGAAGCGCCCTTCGGCGGCCACGCCCGGCAGGCCGACCGCGGCCATCAGATCAGCCTCGGTCATCTTGGCCGTCAGCGGCTTGAGGTTCGGTGCGGCGGCCAGCGCGGCGCGCAGCTGGCGCACCGTCCAGCCCTCGATCACGCGCAGCTTCTCCAGCGTCTCGTCACCCTGCACCAGGCGTTGCAGCAGGCCGCGCGGCGTGGTGCCGCGCTCGATCTCGTAGCTGCCGGCGCGGATGCGGCGGGCGTCGCCGCTGAAGCGGAACCAGGCGTAGAGCCAGTCGGGGTTGGTGCGCACGCCGGCCTGCACCCAGGCGGCGGCCACGTCGCGCGGCGGCGTGCCGGGCTCGATCGACAGCTCCACCGTGGGCGCCTGCAGGGCCAGCGGACGCTCCAGCCACCATGCCACCATGCCGGCGGCCAGCAGGCCCAGCAGCAGCAGGCCGGCCAGCAGCCGGATCAGGAATCGCCAGGGCGTCATGCCGGCCAGTGCAGGGGTGCAGGGGGTGGGGTCAAGGGGCGCTGATGATAATGGCCGCCATGACTGCCTCTCCCGCCATCCAGGGCGCGCTGCGCCTCGCCGACTGGGGCCTGATCCGCGCCCAGGGCCCCGATGCCGCCAGCTTCCTGCACAGCCAGCTGACCCAGGACATCAACAGCCTGCGCGAGGGCACGGCCCGCCTGGCCGGCTGGTGCTCGCCCAAGGGTCGGCTGCTGGCCAGCTTCCTCGTCTGGCGCGCCGACGCGGACACCCTCTTCCTGGCCTGCAGCGCCGACCTGCTGGCGCCCACGCTCAAGCGGCTGTCGATGTTCGTGCTGCGGGCCAAGTGCAAGCTGACGGATGCGTCGGCCGACATCGCGCTGCACGGCCTGGCCGGTGGCAGCGCAGCAGCCTGGCTGGGCGATGCGGCCGCCGCGCCGCATTGGTCAGTGCAAGCCACCGGCGGTGGCCAGCTGGTGCGCCTGCCCGATGTGCAGGGCACGCCACGCTGGCTGCTGGCCCAGCCGGCGGATGCCGCTGCGCCTGCGCTGCCGGCCTTGTCGCCGGCGGACTGGGCCGCGCTGGAAGTGCGCAGCGGCATCGTGCGCATCACCGCGGCCACCGTCGAGCAGTTCGTGCCGCAGATGGTCAACCTGGAACTGGTCGGCGGGGTGAACTTCCAGAAGGGCTGCTACCCAGGCCAGGAGATCGTCGCCCGCAGCCAGTACCGCGGCACGCTGAAGCGCCGTGCGCAGGTGGTCGACAGCGACGCGCCGCTGGCCGCCGGCCAGGAGGTCTTCCACAGCGCCGACCCCGGCCAGCCCGCCGGCATGGTGGCCCTGGCCGCACCGCGCGCCGACGGCGGCAGCAGCGCCCTGGTCGAGCTGAAGCTCAGCGCACTGGTTGGCGGCAGCCTGCATGCCGGCGCGGCCGACGGCGCCCTGCTGCGGCTGGGCGCCCTGCCCTACGCCATTCCGGCCGACCAGGGTTGATCGGTCCGGCCGGCATGGCCACCCGGCTCTTCGTCTACTACAAGGTGCCCGAGGCCGCGCTGGCGGCCACCATCGACGCGGTCCACCGGGTGCAGGCCGGCCTGCGCGCCGCCCACCCGGGCCTGCAAGCCGAACTGTTGCGCCGGCCCGAGCTGCAGGGCGGCCAGGTCACGCTGATGGAAACCTATGCCGGTGCGCTGACGCCGGCAGTGGAAGCGGCGATCGCCGAGGCGACTTCGGCCCTGCCCCAGACGCGCCACAGTGAGCGCTTCATCCCCCTGGAGTGACCGCCGTGACCACCGACGACTTCACCGCGCTGCTGGCGCGCTTCTGCGCCGCGGCCGAGGCCGGTGACGGCACCGCGTTCGCCGCCTGCTTCACGCCCGACGCGGTCTACCACGATTACATCTACGGCGATCACCAGGGCCGCGACAGCATCGCCCACATGCTGGTCGACCTGTTCCGCCGCGACGCCGGGCCCGACTACCGCTGGCAGATGTTCGACCCGGTGTGCAACGGCAACCTCGGCTATGCTTGGTCGCTGTCGAGCTTCACCTCGACCATTCCCGAGTTCACCGGCCGCCAGGTGGTCATCGACGGCATGAGCCGCTTCGAGCTGCGCGACGGCCTGATTGCCGACTACCGCGAGTCGGTCAACGGCGGCGTGGCGATGGCCCAGCTGGGCGTGGCCGCGCCTCGCATCGAGAAGGTGCTGGCGCGCTGGGGCCGGCAGCTCATCGACCAGCCGGCCACGCAGGCCTGGCTGAGGCAGGGCAAGCAGCCGGCGCGCTGACAAGGTGTGAATGAACCTGCTGCGTGGGCACATGGCGGCCCTGCGGCCCAGGCCAGTGGCCTGGGCCTTCGCCAGGCGTGAACCGTCCACTGGACGGTTCACGTCCGGGCTCAGTCCATCGCCGTACGGGTGGACGGCTGCGGTGCTCGAACCACCCTGAGCCCGCTCGCGACGGTTCCTTCACACCTTGTGCGTCAGAGCAGCTTGCGCATCGCCAGGTGCGGGATGCCGGCTTCCTCGAAGGGTTCGCCCTCGGCCACATAGCCCGCGCGCAGGTAGAACGGCGCGGCCGAAGCCTGCGCGTGCAGCAGCACGCTGCGCTCGCCGCGCACCTTGGCCGCCGCCATCAGCGCGTCCAGCACCTGGCGGCCCACGCCCGTGCCGCGCTGGCTGGGCAGCACCGCCATGCGGCCGATCTTGGCCGTGCCGGGCTCGTACGTGAGCAGCCGGCCGGTGGCCAGGGCCAGGCCCAGGCGGTTGCGCGCCACGGCGTGCACGCAGTTCGCGTCGGCGGCGTCCCATTCCAGCTCGGCCGGAATGCCCTGCTCGTCGACGAACACCGTCTTGC
>CALMIF010000418.1 GCA_937864045.1 uncultured Aquabacterium sp.
TCAGGTGGGCAGACGGGTGAAACGCCAGCGTGCAATCGCACCGCCGGCAGGGGGATCGGATGCGGTGCCGTCGAGCAGGATGCGACCGCCCTGCCCCGGCTGCGGTGTGGCGGCGGCGCCCTGCAGCCGGGCGCGCGGCACGCCGTCGTGGCCGACCAGGGTGGCGCTGTCGTCCAGCCGCGGGTCGAGCGCGCCACCGCCGGTGATGCGGTCGCCCCGGCCGATGCGGCTGCGCTGGATGCGCACCGGCTGCAGCGGCAGCGGCGCACGCAGGTAGCTGTCGACGCCGACCAGCGACGCGATGCCCTCCAGGAAGGGCTCGCGCGCGGCAATCACCTTCAGCGCCACATGGGCCGGCGCCACCTCGTCGGCGACGCTGCGCACCATGTCGACCAGCGTGGCGTCCAGACCTTCATGCACCAGCACGGTGGCGCGGTGGGCGGTGCGGTCATGGACGCTGGCGACGGTCAGCCGCTCGGCCTCGTTGTCGATCTCGTCGCCGAACAGGGCCAGGAACTCGCGCCGGACCTGCGGGTCATCGGCATCGCCCAGCACCAGGGTGTCGCCGACAAAGGCGTTGCCCGAGACGATCAGGCCCGGCAACAGCGGATCGTCGGCACGGCCCAGGTCGATGCCGATCAGCGTGGCCAGCGTGCGGCGCAGCAGGTGGTCTTCGACGATGACGATGCGGCCTTGCGCCACGGCGCCACCGGTGGCGACGTCGAATGCGCGCCGCAGGCCGGCCAGCGTGCCGCGCTCGGTGCGCAGCGCCGGCGCCTGCTGCAGCCAGGCACGGCGCCGGTCACGCGGCAGGCGGGCGGGGAAGCGCTCGCCGGTCCAGCGCGCCAGCCAGTCGAGGGCGTCGTCGGGCGCACTGGCCGGGCTGGTCAGCACGCGGGCATCGGCGATGCGGTCTTCCAGCGGCGTCAGCACGCCCTCGAACAGCGCGGCGAAGCGGTCGAGAAAGTCGTGCCGCGTGGCGCGGCCGGTGGCCTCGCGGTCGAACACCGCGTCGTCGCGGTACAGCTCGGGCAGGTAGCGCCGCACATGCGAGAACCGGCCGCCCCAGGCACGCAACCCAGCCACCAGCGGGCTGGCGCGGCCATTGCCCAGCAGCGTGAGCCGCAGCCGCAGGTGGCGGCCACGCAGATCACGCAGCTGCATGCCGGCGCGCTGCACCAGCACGCCGAACAGGCCGACGCGGCCCACCTGCGGTGCGCAGCCCAGCAGCGAGCCGTGGTGTGGCAGCTCGCTGGCCTGCGGGCACCAGGCGGCGCGGGGGGTGTCGGCCGGCAGGTCCAGCGCGGCCAGCGCGCTGGCGTCGCCGAAGCCATGGGGCGACCAGCGTGGCGGCGTGGCGGGGTCGTCCAGCGCCTCGGCGTCGTCGTCGGCGGCCAGCTCGACCAGCACCGCGCAGCCCGGCGGAATCACCGCTTCCAGGTACAGCCGGTGCCACACCAGGTCGGGCGTGCCGGTATCGACCGGCCGGCCCAGCGCCACGCCGGTGGCGGCAAAACCGCGCCAGGCCAGCGGCACGAGGGGCCGGCTGAAGCGCACGCCCGGGTCCAGGCTGGCCGCAGGCACGTCGGCACTGGCCACCAGCGGCAGCCGCGGCGGCCAGTCGGGGCCCGCGACGAAACCGCCCGGCGCCGCGTCGGCGCAAGGCCAGCGCTGGCCCAGCGGCGCGGTCGACGGGCCATCCGCCGCGTAGACCAGCACCTCGGCCAGGTCGCTCACTTTCAGCGCCAGCTGCAGCTCGTCGATCCAGGCGACGGCATGGGCGTACGCGGCCTCGTCGAGCATGCGGCGTGCCGAGAGCCGGCCCCCATCGACCACGCTGAGCTGCAGCACGCCGTCGGCACCCCAGGCGATCACCGCCAGCCGGCCGGCCGCGCTGGCGGCCAGCGCCACCGGGCGCGTGGACGCATCCAGCAGGCCAGCGTCGAGCAGTTCGATGCGGGCGTCGTCGGAGTTCTCGGGGTCGGGGCGGAAGGTGCCGCTGTCGTCGACCACATCGCCCCGGTCGGGGAACGGCGTGCCGGCGATGCGTGCCAGGCGCCGGTTGACCCGGTCCAGCGCCCAGCGGCCACCCTGGCCGTCGCAGGCCAGCGCGTGCGGCGTGAAGCCGGCCGGCAGCTCCAGCCGCAGCGGGCCGTGGCGGCCACGCAGGTCGACCAGCTCGATGCGCTCGGCAAAGGCCAGCAGCAGGCGGTCGTCGTGGTCCAGCGCCATGGCCAGCGGCGCGCCCGCGCCGGCGCTGGCGTAGCGCGGCGCCTCGCCCGGGAAGGCGCCGAAGCCGGTGAGCAGGTTGCCCACCGGGTCCCAGCGGCCATGGGTGCCGAAGCGGTCGTGCAGCAGCGGCAGCCCGCCCAGCTCGGTCTCGGCCCGCTCGGCGCGCACGATGCCGGGCAGGCGCGGCACGGCGCCGCGTTCCGACGCCAGGGCCAGCACCGTGTCGACGCCGCCATGCACGGCATCCCGGGCGGCAATGGTGCAACCGGCGCCCGTCACCCAGTCACCGGGGCGGGACCAGAGCCAGAAGGGTTGGCCGTTGCTGTCCATGTCAGCACAGGTCCACGATGACCGGCACCGCGACGCGGGTGCCGTTGCCGCCGCCAGTCGCGTCGCTGCCCAGCCGCGTCGGCACGGTGTTGCCGGTGTCGACCACCACCTGCATCAATTCGGGCAGCTGCCAGGGCTGGATGGCGACCTGCTGGCCGCTGGCATCACGCGGCGCCAGCACCCAACCGCCCGGCACGCCGGGTCCGCCGGTGAACAGGTTGACGCCGGCCACCGTGGCGATGCCGGGCACACGCGCGGCCTCGACCTCCAGCTCGCGGTCGGACACCGGCCGGCCCAGCGGCCAGCCGCCGCCGTCGAAGCCACCCGGCGCCAGCGGCCACAGCAGGCGGCGGATGGCCTGGCGCACCGCCGCCAGCGTGGCGTCGGGCGGCGCGCCGTCGCGCAGGCCCACGGCCACCGCCACGGCGATGGGCACGTACTCGCAGCCGATCACGTTCAGCTCGGTGGCCAGCGGCCGGCGCGGCTCCAGCCAGGCGTGCACGGCCTCGATCAGCGGCCGGTCGGCGCGCGGGTTGGGTGCCTGGCCGACCGCGCCATCCACCGTGCCCGGCAGCACCATCACGCTGACCACGCCGGGGATGCCGAAGGCGCGCTGGCGCGGCGCAAAGCGCGGCAGCACCTCGACGCGGCCCACGTCCATGCCCGGCGTCTCCCGGGCCAGCGTGGCGTAGTCGTCGGCCGTGACGGCGCGGTCGCGGTGGCGCAGCAGGGCGGGGATGCGCGCCTGCGCGGCGTCCACCGTCTCGGCGTCCTCGCCGCCGGCGGTGGCCAGCGGCTGCAGCACCTTCAGGTTCGACACGACTTGCCCGCTGCCGCCATCGGCCGCGATGGTGGTGGCGCTGATGTCCTTCAGCACGCCCGGCGGCAGGTTGCCGGCCCGGCCGCCGCCGGCACGCGCCGTCACCAGGCGCACGCGCGATCCCGCCGCCGGCAGCCGGCCGCGCATGCCGTCGCCCAAGCGCAGCTCGCCGGCCTCGGCATCCAGCTCGTAGGCGCGGGCGTCACGCGCCACGTCGGCGCGGTGCGACAGCAGGGCGAGGTCGTCGACCCGCTGCCAGGCGTCGTAGCCCTGGCCGGGCTCGGCCACCTCGATCTGCAGTGAGCCGGCATCGACATTGCGCAGCGGCAGCGTGATGCGCTCGCCCGGGTTGCCGCTGGTCTGCGCCACCACCAGGCCGCGGCTGGTCACCAGCTGCTCGATCTGCACCGCATGCAGGCCCGCCCAGGCGATGCGCAGGCGCTGCACGCCGGGGGCGGCCTTCAGCCGCAGCCAGGCCACCAGGCGCTGCTGGCGGTCGGGGTCGTCCAGCCGCGGCGGCTCGTCGTCGACACCGGAGCGGGCGTCGATGCCGCGCGCCGCGCTGCCCACGCCGATCAGCTCACGCCCCGGCATCGCCAGGCGCACGATGCCGGCGCGGCGCAGGCCGTCGGTGCCGTCGGCACCAGCCTCGCGGGCCAGGTCCAGGGTCTGGTAATCGGTGGCAGCGGGGTTGGCCCCATCGGCGACCGAGACCTCCCAGGTCGAGGCGATGCGCTCCCGCTCGCCCACGGGCTGCTGGTCATCGGGCACGGTCAGCGCCGGCACCAGGCCGACGTTCAGCGGCCGGCGCTCCAGCTGGGCGGCGCAACGGTCACGCAATGCGGCCAGCACCTCGCCGCCCTGCGGCTTGGGTGCCAGCAGCGCGATCCACAGGCTGGCGTCGACGCTGTCGGCCACGATGTCCACGCCCGCCGGCACCGCGCCGTCGGCGAACAGGGCTTGCGTCTGGTACGCATCGAGCGAGCGACCGCCGTAGAGCTGGCCCAGCTGCGCCAAGGTGTCGGCCAGCTCGGGATGGGTGTCGGCGCCGACACGCTGCTTGAGGTAGACCTCGCCGGCCACCGGCGCCACATGCACCTCCTGCAGCGTCTCGAACGGCACCGGCCGCGCCAGCGTGGCACGCGCCGCCAGGGCCAGGGTCTCGCGGCCGTCGTCGGGCAGGCGCAGCGCCACCAGGCCGCGCGCCGGCCGTGCCGGTTTCAGGCCGATGCCCAGCAGGTTCAGGAAGACCCGACGCTGCCGCTCGGGCACTTGGTTGGCGCGGTACAGCAGGGTGTCGCCCAGCCAGGCGAACAGCTCGATCAGCGTGCGGCCGGGGTCGCCCACGGCCGGGTGCGTCCACTCCGGCGTGTGCGCCGGAATGCGCGCCAGCAGCTCGGCGACCAGGTCGTCGGCGCGGCGGTCGTCGAGCAGGGGGACGGGCAGCGGCATGCTCAGTTCCCTCCCAGAGTCAATGCCAGACCAAGGCGGCCCGGCTCGCCCGTGCGCCGCAGCCGGTAGTGCACGGCCACATGCACCACACGCGGGTCGTCGCTGTCCTCGTCGACGTCGATGCGGTCGACTTGCGCCCGCGGCTCGTGGCGGGCGATGGCGGCGGTCACGCGCTCGTGGATGCGGGCCCGCACCGCCAGCGTGTTGGGCTCGTTCAGAAAGTCCTGCAGGCCGGCACCGTAGTCGCGGTGCAGCATCAGCTCGCCCGGGCGGGTGGCCAGCACGCTGCGCAGGCCATCGGCCACGCTGCGCGCCAGGCCGGGCCAGGCCCAGCGGCCGTCGGCGTCGGGCCCGCCCAGCAGCGGAAAGCCGATCGGCGGCGCCAGTTCAGGCGGAAGCGGTCGCTCGGCCATCGCGTTACTTCCGCTTCGGGATGGGCAGGCAGATCTTCACCAGCGGCAGCCAGAAGAAGACCAGGTTCAGCAGCGCCAGCACCACGTTGAGCAGGATGAAGGCGCAGATCGTGATGATCGGAATCGAGAACGAGCAGATCCAGCCCAGGCCGATGTCGCCGCCGTCCTTGGGCGCCTTCAGCAGGTCCTCGGGCTTGTTGCGCATCAGCAGGTTCTGCAGCGCGGGCGGCACCTCGAAGGCCACATTCGGCTTCATCGCGGCCAGCGAGGCACGGTCGAAGGCCGGCAGCGTGATGCGGGCCTGCGGCGCGCCGGTGGATGCAAACCAGGGTGCAACGCGGTAGCGCGGCGTCATCGCGCTCCACACCAGGCGCGGCGGGCAGCCGGGTTCACCCCGCACGCGGATGAAGGCGCGGATGGCGTAGACCGATGCCGCATCGTCGAAGCGGCCGACCAGGGTGCGGGCGTCGGCGGCGCGGGCGGCCAGCACGTCCAGCGCGGCATCGGCGAAGCGCGCGGTCCAGCCGTCGGGCACCGGGCCGAAATCGTCGGGCATGGCCACCGGCGGCGCGCCGTCGTCGGTGGCCACCCGGGCGCAGGCGGCGACGAAGGCCCGCGCGCCGCTGGTGTCGCGCACAGTGCGCAGGCCGTCGCTGCGCTGCCAGCCGATGGCGACCTCGTCGAACAGCGGCAGCAGCGCGGCGCCGCGGCCGTTCAGGTCGAACTCGAACGCCAGCTGGCGGATGAAGGCCACGAATTGCTCTCGCCGCAGCGCGTCGGCAGCGCCGTCGGGCAGGTCGTCGGTGTCTGCATCCAGCGGGTCGGTGCCGGCCAGCCAGCTGGCATCGAAGACGCCGCGCGCGCCCGGCAGGGGCCGCAGCGTGCGGCGCGACAGGTAGGGCGAGAGATGGCCGAGGAAGGCGTCGCGGTCGGCCCCCGGCACCCGCGCCGGGCGGTAGTCCACCGCTGCGGGCTCGACCATGCGCCGCGCATCGCCGGTGGGCACCACGCCCCACAGCAGGCTGCGCCGGGCGTGGGCATTGACCTCGGGCAGCAGCGCGTGCAGCGGGTTCACGGCCTCGGCCGGCAGCACGCCGCGCAGCGCCGCCAGGCGGGCATCGACCACCGTGCTGCCGGTGCGCGGGGCGCGGCGGCGCGCCGGCTCGGGGTCGGCGTCGAAGGCGGCGGCGTTGGCGAAGCCGCGCCAGCCGCCTGGCCCGTCCTGCCAGCCTTGCCAGTGGCGGGGATCGTCCAGCGCCACAGCGTCAGGTGATGCCGGCCCCACCCAGCGCCGGACCACGAAGCCGCTGGATTCGATCTTGCGCGGGTCGAGCCGGGGCGTGCCGAACAGCGCGCAGTGCGTGTCCAGCAGCACCAGGTTGAAGCGCCGGTGGATGGGCTGGAACAGCGATCGCGGCGCCTGCACGCCACCCGCATAGGGCAGACGCGGAATGGCGAACTGCGCCGGCCAGCCGAAGCGCGGCCAGTGCGCGCCGGTGATCGCGTCGTTGAGCGTCGCCACGAAGTCGTCGGCCTCGACATCGACCAGCACGGCCGGCGCGCCCGGCTGCTGCGGCGACGGCCCGCCGATGGCGACCGGGTGGTGGCCATCGGCCGTCATGTCATCTCTCCCCATTGGCCTGTGCACGCGCGATGGCGCAGGTCGAAGCAAGCGATCGCCGTGGAGCCGGCTCCGCCGGGCCGCTGGCGGTGCCCACTTGAGGGGGCGCGCGAAGCGCGTAGGGGGTGGGCCATGTTCACCAGATGTTCCCGGCACCGGGCGTGTACGAGCTGGACACCACGGCGTTGCTGATCAGCGTGTCGCACTGCACCACGCCGCTGAATTTCGACAGCCCGGCATCGACCTGCACCATGCCGGCGCTGACCTTGACGTTGGCCGCGTTGACCGTGACCTTGGCCGCCGCGGTGATGGTGATGCCGCCGGTCTCCAGCTTGATGCTGTTGCCGCTGGCGTCGCTCAGCGTGCATTCGCCCGGGCCGTCCTTCAGCTGCAGCACCTGGCCGCCGGGCGTCTCCAGCTTCAGCGTCTCCTGGCCGCTGGCGTCGTCCAGCGTGATGGTCAGGCCGCTGCGGGTGCGCAGCAGCTTCCTGTCGTTGCTGTTGGACGCTGCCGCCGGCGGCTTGGCCGCGCCATGCCACAGCGCGCCCAGCACCACCGGCAGGCGCGCATCGCCCTGCACGAAGGTCACCGCCACCAGGTCGTTGACCTCGGGCACCCACCACAGGCCGCGGTCGTCACCGGCATGCGGCACCACCAGCATCGCCCACAGCGGCAGGTCCTGGCCGTCGATGCCGTCGCAGCCCTGCAGGCGGATGCGCACGCGCCCGCGGCCGTCGGGGTCGGCCAGGTCGACCACCCGGGCCAGGAACACGCCGCCGCCCAGCCAGGCCGGGCTCAGCGCCGGCGGGTTGCCGGCGGGCGCGAGGGTGAAGGGCGTACGGTCCATGCTCGCTCACCCTGCCAGGTAGGCGCACTCGCCGACGAAATCGGTGCGGTAGCCGCTGACCGTGTCGAAGCGGTGCCGTGCCTCGACCACCGCATAGGTGTTGTCGAAGCGCTGGCCGGTGCCGCGCAGGCGCACGCGGCTGCCCACGCGCAGCGCGGCGTTGCCCTCGGCCTGCCCATGCGCGCGCACGAAGCGGCGGGCGCGCTGGTCGAAGGCCGTGTCGGCCAGGGCCTGGGCCTCGGCCTGGCTGGCGCAGGGCAAGGCGCCCAGGTGCTCGCTGCGGCGGTTGCCGCGGCGCAGCCGGCCCAGCAGCTGGGTGCCGGTCAGGCCGCTGCCCGGGCCGCGCTGGGCGCCGCGGCTGGTGGCGGCACAGGCCCTGCCTCTGGCGACGTCGAACCCGCCGACGCTGATCTCGCTGACCTGGTCGGCCAGGTCGGCGATGACGCGCAAGGCCAGCAGCTGGCTGTACATCGCCAATTCGATGGTGCCGCGGTCGCGGTCGGCGCAGCGGCGCAGCTGCAGGGTGCTGTCGACCAGCTGGAAGTCGCAGTCCAGCCGCGCGGCGGTGCGGCGCAGGAAGGCCAGGTCGCTCTCGTCGACCTGCGTCCACAGGCCGGGCGTGGCAGGCAGGCCGCTCGCATCCAGCGTCAGGCCGTGGCGGCTGGCGATGTCGCGCGCCAGCTGTTCCAGCGTGCGGCTCTCGTGCAGGGCGCTGCGGCGGGCCTGGCGGGCGGCGAACAGGCCGTCCTCGGCCAGCAGCACCAGCTCGGGCGCACCGCCGATGCTGTAGACGCCCTCCAGCGCATGCACCTCGCCGTCGAAGAGCTTGCGCGGGCCGCTGGCGTCACCGGCATAGACCTCGATGCGGCTGCCCAGGCCCACCGGCCCGCCGGCGTCGAACAGGTGGTCGACCTGGTCGCCGATGCTGCCCCAGTTGCCCAGGCGCAGCACCAGGCTGGCCAACCCGCCCTCGGCCTCGCTGACGGTCATCGTGCGCAGCTGCTGGTCCACCGTGGCCAGCGGCTGGCCGTCGATGCGCACCGTCGGCCGGGCGCTGTAGGCCGGCAGGCTGGACACGGGGCGTTCGGTGGTCTCGGGCATGGTGGTGCCTCAATCCGCCTGCAGGCGCGCGGCGCGCTCGGCGGCCAGGGCCAGCTCGGCTTCCAGCCGGTGGGCGAAGGGGGCCGTCCAGGCCGTGACCGGGTCGCCGTCGCTGCCGGACGTGCCGCGCACCTGGTCGGCCGCCGCGGCCTCGGGCGGCGGCGTGTCGACGGTGAAGTCCTCGATGACGATGGGCATGGTGATGGTTCTCAGTCCTCGAAGCGCAGGCCGACGTCGGCGCGCAGGCCGGCGCCGGTGCCGGCACCGCCCTGGGTGTTGGCCCGGCCGTCGATGCCGAAGCTGGCACCGGCATCGGTGGGCAGGGCACGCGATGGCGCAGCGTTGACCAGGCGCGCCACGTCGAAGCGCAGCGCGGGTGCGGCCGGCACGGCCGATCCACCGGCGAAGCCGACCGCCGCCTGCAACTGCACGCCGCCGGTCACCGCCAGCGAGGCGCTGGCCGAAAAGCGCAGGCTGGCCTCGCCGTTGGCGCTGGCGATGGCGCGGGCCGCACGCAGGTCGCCACCCGCGGCGGCCAGGTCCGAGGCACCGCCCGGCAGCTCGACTGCGCCGCTGCGGGCCCGGCTGGCCGCGGCGGCGGCGGGGTTGTCGGCCTCCAGCGCACTGAACGCGCCAGGCTGCTCCTTCAGGCTCATCGCCACCTGGGCGCGCAGCGGCACGCCTTCGGCGGAAAAGAAGTCCAGCGTCTCGCGGTAGCCGTCGGCAATGCCGGTGAAGCAGAAGGTGCCCCACTCGAAGCGCAGCGACGGCGGCGTGTAGGGCGCGGCGCCGGCCGCGGGCGCGTCACCGCTGGCATCGGGGTCGCGCACGGCGGCGCGCAGGCGGCGGGTGATGCTGCGCACGTCGTCGCCGCTGTGGGTGGTGTCGAACAGCAGGTCCAGGCCCAGCTTGGCGCTGGTCTGCGTGGCCGTCTGTGACGTGCTGCCAGTGCCGCTCTGCGGACTGGTCGAGTTGCTGATCTCCACCTGCAGCGAGGCGGGATTGAACTGCACCGGCACGGTGTCGAGCACGCTGCCGCCGCGCTTCAACACGATCTTGGCCTTGGCAACGGTCGGGGCGGTCATGCGTCGTGCTCCAGGCCTTCATGCACGATGTGCAGCTCCTCGATGCCCACGTCGGCACCGCGGGCGTTGAGGTCGCTGGCCTTGAACTTCACCGGCATCGCCCGCGCCAGGGTCCAGCCCATCACGCGCGCACCGGTGCTGTCGCGCAGCTCGATCTCGGCCCGCAAGCGGCTGGCGTAGCCACCCTGGCCCACCAGCTGGAACCACCACCACAGGTCGCGCGAGCGGGTGATGCCGCGCTTGAGCACCACGGTGGCGAAATTCACCGCGCCGGGCCGCTGCAGCTGGCCCCAGTTGCGCCCGCCCTCGCGGATGCTGCGTGGTTCCATCGTCGCTTCCAGGCCGGACAGCTCGCTGAACGCGCCCTGGCACAGCGTGGCCTCCTCGCCGGCACCGCCGCCGGCCTGGCCGTCGACCGCATCGCGGCGGAAGGCGACGTGGAAGTTGAAGACGCCCAGCGGCGTACCGACTGCCTCGGACGCGTGGCCGCCGCCGATGCGCACGCCGATGCCCAGGCTGAGGCCGACGCCGCTCATGGCAGCGTCTCCTCGTCCGGCTCGGGCACACGCACCGCGTCGTCCAGCGCCGCCGCGTCCTGCCAGTGCACGCTGCCGTCCTCGGCCAGGGCCAGGCTCACCCGCACCGATTCGATCGCCGCCTGCGGCGCGAATTCGACCTGCACCACGACACGGCCACCGTCGATGTCGTTCTGGGTGGTGGTGCCGCGGTCGCAGCGCACGGTGAAGGCGTCGTCGGCCGTGGCGCCGCGCAGCGCGCCGGCCTGCCAGTAGCGGGTCAGCAGGTCGGTGAAGCGGTCACGCACGCGGGCCCACAACGCCTCGCCCGCCGGCTCGAAGACCAGGGTGGCACCGACGATGCGCGCCGTGCGCAGCAGCTGGCCCAGCAGGCGCACAACACCGGCGCTGCGCCATTCACGCAGGGCCGACAGGCTGGGGTCGCTGAGCAGGCGGATGCCATCGGCCGTCGGCCCGAAGAGTGCAAAGACTTCGGCCAACGGCCAGTCGGCGCGGCTGGCGCCGGGGCGGCGCAGGTCGGCGCTGGTGCGGTTGCGGTCGGGCGCACGCCATTCCACGTCGCGCGGCTGCGGCTCGACCGCCATCACCCCCTGTGGCGCCTGGCCGCTGGCCGGGCGCACGGGGCCATGGGCCAGCACCGACGCAGCCACCAGGCCAGCCAGGGCGCCGTCGGGCGGCACCAGGCCTTCGGGCGTGCGCACGCTGCGCAGCGGCTTCAGCCAGGGCGTGGCGCACTGCACCTGGCTGGCCTCGATGCGCACGGCGCGGCCCAGCGCCTTGGCGGCCTGGCTGTCGCGCGTGGCCAGCGGCGCGGCCAGCAGCAGCATCACGTCGCGCCGCTGCCGGGCCAGCGTGGCGCGGATCTCGTCGACCAGGGTGTTCCAGCGGAAGAAGCCGTGGTCGTCCAGGCGCGGCGCCCGCAGCCGGCGCACGCCGTCGACCGCGGGCGTGGCGAACACCTCGGTGCCGCATTCGACGAACACCTCGGGCGCGGTGGGCGCCATGCGCGGGTCGCCCGGCAGCGGCGGTGGTGCGTCGATGCAGAACTCGGGCAGGTCGGGCACCAGCACCAGGGCCACCTCGTCCAGCGTCCAGGCCTGGCGGATGCCGGCCAGCAGGGTGGCGCGGCGCACGTCGCGGTCGGGCACCGCGCCCAGCGGCCAGGGCCGGCCCAGCGGCACGAACCAGGCCTTGCGTCCGCCGTTGGCGAAGAAGTCGCGCAGCGCCAGGCCACACCAGTCGTCGGCGGTCCCGGCCGAGTCCTTGACGGGCCGCGCATGCCAGTCGAACAGCGCATCGAAGGTCGGCCAGTCGTCGATGGGCAGTGGCAGGCCACGCAGGCTGCGGTCGGTCCAGTCGTGGGCCTCGTAGCGGCGGTCGGGCACATGGCCGTTGGCACGCAGCCATTCGGCGATGGGCCGTGGCACCACCGCGCCGGGCCGGCGCGTGGTCCAGCCGACGACCAGGGCGATGTCGGCACGCGCCGGGTGGGCGCGTGCGACAGGGCGGGTGGTCTCGAAGCTGAGGCCGCGCATGATGGCTGTCAGGCAGAGTCTCAGGCGGCTTCGATTTCCAGGCCCTCGGAGGACAGCACCAGCTCCTCCATCGCCACGTCGCCGCCGCCCTTGGCCGCCAGCGTGGGGCCGGTGTACTTCTGCGGGATGGCGTTGGCCAGCTTCCACACCTGCACCGGGTTGCGGGCCTCGTCGAGCAGGGTGATCGAGACGTTCTTCTGGCCCGCCACGCCTTCGTTGCGCACCTTCTTCACCCATTCCCACAACGAGACCGAGTTGACGATGCCGCGCTTGAGCGTGACGTCGCCCACCTTGTGCACGCCAGGGATCTTGCGCACATGGTTTTCCTTGTCGTTGCCGTACCGGTACTCGGCCACCGTGATCTCCGAGCCGAGGCCGGACACATCGGAGAAGCCGCCGAAGACTTCGGCGCCATCGAAGTTCACCAGGAAGTTGAACGCGCCGTAGGGGACGTTGCGGGCCATGGGTCAAACCTTTCGTCAGTCACCAACCAATCAAGCGACCCCCGCGGAACCGGCTTTGCCGGGCCGCTTGGGGGTGCCCCCTCGAGGGGGCGGCCGAAGGCCGTAGGGGGTGGGCCATCTAGTCGCGGGTGTCAGCGGTCTTCTGACCGATGCGGAAGATCACGAACTCGGCCGGCTTGATCGCGGCCACGCCGATCTGGCAGACCAGGCGGCCGTTGTCGAGGTCGTTCTGGGTCATCGTCGAGCGGTCGCAGCGCACGAAGAAGGCTTCCTCGGGCTTGGCGCCCAGCAGGGCGCCGTTGCGCCACTCGTTGTAGAGGAAGGCGGCGATGGTCTCGCGGATGTTGGCCCACAGCCGTTCGCCGTTGGGTTCGAACACCGCCCACTGCGTGCTGCGGTCGATCGAGGCTTCCAGGTAATTGAAGTAGCGCCGGATGTTCACGTACTTCCATTCCGGGTCGCTGCTGGCGGTGCGGGCACCCCAGACGCGGTAGCCCCGGCCCGGGAAGAAGCGCAGGCAGTTCACACCCAGCGGGTTGAGCATTTCCTGCTCGCCGAAGCTGATCTCGCGCTCGAAGCGCAGCGCACCGCGCACCACCTCGTTGGCCGGCGCCTTCCACACGCCGCGCTGGATGTCGTTGCGCGCGTAGATGCCGCAGAGGAAGCCCGAGGGCGGCAGGGCAATCTCGCGCGGGATGTCCTCACGGCCCGGGCGCGCGTTGGGATTGGCGATCACCACCCACGGGTAGTACAGCGCGGCGTACTTGCTGTCGATGGTCGAGCGTGCATCACGTGCAGCGCCGGCATTGAGCCGCTCATCGGTGTCCAGCACCGCGATGCGGTACATCCGCCGGCCCTCGGCATGGCTGATCAGCGCATTGCGGATCGCGTCGCGCCCGGTGAAGGCGCTGCTGCCGGGCGCCGCGACGATGGCGATGTCGTCGATCTTGGCCAGCGCCGCCAGCGCCGGCACGTACGCCGCTTCACCGGGCATCGCCCCGTCGTCACCGCCGGTCAGACCGAAGCTGCCGCGGCGGCCGTTGCGGCGCAGCGCGGCGGTGGCGGCGGCATCGCCAGCCACGGCGTTCTGCGCATCGGGGAACAGCGCGTCGAGCAGCTGGCGGGCGTTCACGCCGCTGCCCAGGCGGATGGCGTAGAGGTTCTCGGTCTGGTCGGCGCGGCGGTTGGGCATCTCGGCCATCACCGTGCCCACCCAGCGCGGGTGCTGATTGTCCAGGCCCAGGTCGTCGATGGCCAGCGTGCCGCCATCGGCGTCGGTGGTGATCACCGCCAGCGTCACCAGCGAGGCATTGGCCGGGCTGGCCGGTGCCGCATCGGCCGCCACGCTGCCGTCGTCGCCCATCGGCAGCCAGCCGGCCGCCCGCTTCACGAAGTAGGTGAACGGCCCGGCGCCGGTGCGCGCCAGCGAGCCCACCGGCGCGCTGTCGAGCACCCGCTGCGGCGCCGGGGCGACGATCTCGCGCGTCTGGATGCCGCGCAGCGCGGGCTGCTCGTTGGTGGGCACCGCGCCGTTGCCGCAGCGCCCGGGGAAGCGGGCGGCAAAGCGGATGCGGTTGACGTCACTCTCGGCCGGCAGCGCCGCGCCGACGCGCAGGTCGGCCGTCTGCGCGGTGCCGGCAGCGCCGGCATTGGCCGCATACACCCGCGCCACGTACAGCCGCGAGCCGCCTTCGTTGAAGTAGGCGCGCACCGCATGCGCCAGGAAGTTGATCGGCCGGAAGTCCGCCGCGTTGGCCACCGCCAGGTTCAGGTCGGCAAAGCCGCCGTAGATGCGCTCGAAGTCGGCATAGCTGGTCAGGATCTCGGGCAGCAGCTCGGCCGTGGCGACCGGGCCCTTGCGCGTGGGGCCGGCGAAGGCCGTGGTGCTGGTGCCCACGCCCTCGATGGACTTGGCGCGAAAGCTCGTCTCTTCGACATAGACACCGGGAGCCAGGTATTCGGGCACGTTGATCTCCTTCAGAACACGCTTCAGGGCAGGTTCAGCGCGAGGGTTTCGATGCGGCCGCTGGCCATCGTGCGGGCCACCGTCAGCCGGGCGATGCCCAGGCCCAGGGGCGGGTCGGCCATGTCGGCCAGCACATCGGGGTCGACCAGGCCGCCAGCGGCCAGGCCGGTGTCCACGCTGACCACGATCTCGACCGGGATCTCGCGCTCGACCACCAGTTCGTCCTGGCCCGGGCGCACCTGGGCCACGCCGACGACGGCCACCAGGGCCTCGCCGCGGGCGTCGGTCATGCCGCGGCCGAGCACCACGGGCGGGTCGTCGGGATTGGCCAGCGGGCTGCGCACGCGCACTGCCGCTTGCGGCGCAGGCAGGCCGGCGCGGGTGACGGCCAGGCGCAGCGCCGCCCAGGTCGACAGCAAAGGCTGCGCGGGCGACGGGTCCAGCACCACCTCGACCGCGGCAAAAAGCGTGGCCGCTGGCTGGCGCGGCAAGGTCAGCGCAAAGCGGCGCGCCAGGAAGCGGCCCAGCGGGTCGGCGACGCGGCCGGTCAGGCTGCGCTGCGGCGGCACCGGCACAGGGTGGAAGGCGTTCTCGTAGGCGGCGATGGCGGCGGCGCCGTCGGCATCGCCCGGCGCGGCTTCCAGCGCCAGCACCACCCACAGGCCGCGCGGGTTGCGGCGCAGGCGGGCGCCGGGCAGGTCCACCGCCAGCGGGGTGTCGATGGTGCGGCGCGTCATGGCGTCGACGAAGCGCAGCGCCGCCCAGGCGCGGCGCACGTCGGCTTCGAGCACGGTGAATGTCATCGCGGCACCCCGCCGTAGTCGAAGCGCCGCGCCACCACCGGCGCCGCCTCGGCCTCCTCGACGTCGACCTGCACGATGCGCGCGACGTAGGACGCCGACAGCCGGTACGCCGGCGTGATCGCGTCCCACAGCCGCATCATGTCTTCCACGGGCATCTCGGCGGGCACCAGCTGCACCACCTCGTCGGCCGACCAGCCACCGGCGGCCGACAGCGTGGACGCGTCCAGCACCGGCACGCGGTGCAGTTCGCGCAGCACCCAGGTGAAGACCGCCAGTTCGCGGGCGGCATTGGCGCTCCACACCGCGATCAGCAGATGCGCATCGAGCATCAGCGGCCGGTTGGCCTGGCCGGCCGTGCGCTGCACCTGGGTCGGCGCCACGTTGCGCAGCTGCTCGTTGATCGTCAGCCGCCAGGGCCAGACGGTGACCACGCTGTTGGCGCCCTCGGCCGCCACGTCGGCGAGCAGGCCGCCGCTGGCCACGGCCTGGAAGGCCACCGTGCCATGGCGCGCGGTCAGCGCATCGGTCCAGGCATGGCCCAGCCGGCTGGCGAGCGACTCGGCCAGGGAGGCGATGGCGGCTTCGTTGGCCATGTCAGTGTGGATCGGGAAGCTGTGCCACGCCGGCGCCGGCCGCCAGCACCGTGCCGTAGTCGGCCTCGTACTGGGCCATGGCCTCGGACAGCAGCTGCAGCAGGGCCTTGGCGTAGGACGGCGTCATCACCACCCGCGTGCCGCGTGCCCGGGCGCTCTCGCCCTCGTAGGCCTGGGCCATGCGCAGCAGCACCTCGTCCCGGCTGTAGCCGATCTCGAACTGGTTGGCGTAGTCGTAGCCGGGGCCGTCCGACAGGTCGTCGCCCCGCGCTTGCCGTTGCATGCCTGGTGCTGCCATGCGGGATGCAGTGCAGGGTCCGTGCCAGTGCATCAGGCGTTAGGAATCAAGCACTTGCGAAACGGCTGTCACAGCAGCGGTGTGACACCCGAGGCACCCAACCCGCAAGCGACGCCCGGTGGCGGCACTGTCACAGCGGGGTGTGACAGTGCACGTGCAGGCACTCAGTGCCGCTCACCACGCCGCGGCGGCAGCGCGGCAATGTGGAACTGCTTCATCTTGCGGTACAGCGTCATGCGCGACCAGTGCAGCAGCTCGGCCGCCTTGCTGCGGTTCCAGTTGCAGTGCTCCAGCGCCTGCAGCACGCGCTGCGGCTCGCCGTCCGCGGCGTCGGCGTCGCCACCGTCGGCCAACGGCAGCGCGTCGGCGTCCAGCGGCGTGCCGTCGAACTGCAGGCCGGCCGCCTCCACCAGGTTGCGCAGCTCGCGGGCATTGCCCGGCCAGTCGTGGCGCAGCAGGCGCTGCATGGCCGCCGGGGTCAGCCGCAGCGGGCCGTCGGGCCCGGCCAGCTGGTCGGCAAAGTGGGCGAACAGCGGTGCGATGTCCTCGGGCCGCTCGCGCAGCGCCGGCAGCGTCACCCGCGCCACGTTCAGCCGGTAGAACATGTCGGCACGGAAGCGGCCCTCGCGCACCGCGCCTTCCAGCGCGCAGTGGGTGGCGGCGACGATGCGCACGTCGACATGGCGGGCGCGCAGCGCGCCGATGGGGAACACCTCGCGCGTCTCGATCACCCGCAGCAGCTTGGCCTGCGCATGCAGCGGCATGTCGCCGATCTCGTCGAGGAACAGCGTGCCGCCGTCGGCCAGGGCGATCTTGCCGGGGTAGGCGGCATGCGCGCCGGTGAAGGCGCCGCGCTCGTAGCCGAACAGCTCGCTGTCGAGCAGCGAATCAGGCAGGGCCGCGCAGTTGATGCCCACCAGCGGGCCGTGGCGGCGCGTGCCCAGGGCGTGCAGGGCGCGGGCCACGACGTCCTTGCCGGTGCCGGTCTCGCCGGTGACCAGCACGCTGCAGTCGGCGCGGGCCAGCTGCGGCAGGCGCGCACGCAGGGCCTGCAGCACGGCGCTGTCGCCCACCAGGGCGCGCAGCGGGTCGCGCGACGGCCCGCCGTCGTCAAGGCCATGCCGGGCCGGGCCGGCAGACAGCGTGCGCATCACCATGGCAGCTCCCGATGGCGGTCTGGGCATGCGGCGCATGCTCGGCTTTCTCCCGCCGCCGGTTGTAGCAGTTGCACCCCGGGCCATTCATCCCTAGTCCGGATCAGCCCTGGCGGTGCATCCCCCCGCCGAGGGCGCCCGCGACAGCGCTGTCCACCGGGCCTGGCCCGCGGCGCTCGGGCCTTCAGCGGCGCTCGACCACGGCCGGAACCAGTTGCAACTGGTCACGCAATCGCTGCGCCGCGGCCTGCGCCTGGCTGCGGCTGGCATAGGGACCGGCCTGCAGCCGGTGCAGCCGCTGCTCGCTGAACACCGTCAGCAGCGGCGCCAGCCACGCCACCTCGCCGGCCACGCGCTGCTGGAACCGCATGGCGCCCTCCGCCTGGGCGAAGGCGCCCAGTTGCAGCCAGAAGCCAGGCGCCGCCTTGGCAGCGGCCTGGGCCGGCGCAGCGGTCTCGGCCGGCAGCGGCTCGGCGCTGCGGGGCTCCACCGGTTGCGCGGCGGCGGCGGTGCGCTGCAGCAGGTCGCCGATGGGATCGGCCAACGGGTCGTCGGGCACCGGCCGGGGGCTGCGCCCGGGTGGTGGCTCGGCGCGCAGCACCGGCGCGGTGGCCGGCGGTGCATCGGCGGCCACCGCCACCGCCGCGCCCGGCTGGCGCCAGCTGCCGCTGCGGATGGCGTCCTGGGTAATGCGCTCGACCTCCACCGCGGCCACGCCGCCCAGCAGGCCCAGCTTCAGCGCAGCGGTGTAGCTCAGGTCCACCACCCGGCCGGGGTGGAAAGGGCCGCGGTCGTTGACGCGCACCACCACCTCGCGGCCATTGGCCGGGTTGCGCACGCGGGCATAGCTGGGCAGCGGCATGGTCTTGTGCGCCGCGGTCATGGCGTACATGTTGTAGGCCTCGCCGCTGGCCGTGGGCCGGCCGTGGAACTTGCGGCCGTACCAGCTGGCCAGGCCGCGCTCGACCAGCGGCGGGTCGCCGGCCAGCGGCACATAGGCCTGGCCGGCCACCGCATACGGCTTGTTCGGCCCGCCGGGGCGCACCGCCTCGATGCGCGGCTCGGCATCGGGCACCAGGTGCAGGTCGGGCGGCGGGTTGGCCTCGGGGCCGTCGCTGTCGGGCGATGGTGCCGGCCACAGCGGCAGGCGCGGGGCCGCAGCGCGCGGCGGCGGCTCGCTGCGGCCGACCGGCGCCGGTGGCGTGCCGGCGCAACCCGCCAGCAACGCGGCCAGCAGCGTGGCGGCGCGATGCCGGCTGCGGTCACGCAAGCCATGGGGTCGGAGGGGTGCCATCGGTGTCGTCACCCTACACCAGCACCGGCAGGGCAGCGTGGCAGCCGTCACGGACGGGGCGTTTGCCGACAGACAGCCCTGGCCCGCTGCCCATAATCGCGCCGACCTGCCGTCGCCCCATGCCAGCCACGCCCGCTTCCATCCCGCCACCGCACCCGCGCCACCGCCTGTGGCGCGGCCTGCTGCTGGGCGGCATCGGCACGCTGATGGCCGCCGTGGCGCTGCTGACCCTGGCCGTGGCCTGGTACGGCCTGCGCCTGCCCTCGCTGGACCCGGTGACGACCTACCAGCCGCGCCAGCCGCTGCAGGTGTTCACCGCCGATGGCGTGGAGATCGGCCAGTTCGGCGCCGAACGGCGGCAGTTCGTGCCCATCGACAAGATCCCCAAGCTGATGCAGGACGCCGTGCTGGCGGTGGAGGACGCGCGCTTCCACGATCACCGAGGGCTCGACCTGATCGGCATCACCCGGGCGGTGGTGGCGGTGTTCACCGGCGGGCTGCGCCAGGGCGCGTCGACGATCACGCAGCAGGTGGCGCGCACCTTCTTCCTCAGCCAGCGCTTCACCGCCGAGCGCAAGATCAAGGAGGCGCTGCTGGCGCTGGAGATCGAGCGGCGCCTGTCCAAGCCGCAGATCCTGGAGCTGTACATGAACCAGATCTACCTGGGCCAGCGCAGCTACGGTTTCGCGGCGGCGGCCCAGGCCTACTTCGGCAAGCCGCTGGACAAGCTGTCGATCGCCGAGGCGGCGATGCTGGCCGGCCTGCCGCAGAACCCGCACTACGCCAACCCGCTGGCCAACCTGGAGCGGGCCACCGCACGCCAGCGCATCGTGCTGGCGCGCATGGTGGCCACCGGCGTCATCAGCCCCGAGCAGCAGGCCGCGGCCAAGGCCGAGGTGCTGCAGCTGCGCGGCCCGGGCCAGACGCCGCTGCGCGCCGAGCATGTGGCCGAGATGGCGCGGCGCATCGTCGTCGAGCGCTTCGGGCCCGACGCCTATTCGCAGGGCCTGCGCGTGCACACCAGCCTGCGCGCGGCCGACCAGCAGGCCGCGGTGGCGGCGGTGCACCGCGGCGTGCTGGCCTACGACAGCCGCCAGCCCTGGCGCGGCCCCGAGGGCCAGGAAAGCATCGCCCCCAGCGGCCGGATGGACGCCGAGGCCGCCGCCGCGCTGGCGCTGAAGGACTACCGCGACGACGACGACCTGCGCGTGGCCATCGTGCTCAAGGCCGCGCCCAAGCAGCTGCAGGTGCAGCTGGCCAGCGGCGAGCGCCTCAGCGTCAGCACCCTGGCCCAGCGCGGCGCCGAGGCGGCCATCGCTCCGGGCGCGCCGGACGACCTGGCGATCCGCCCCGGCGCGGTGGTGCGGGTGGCGCAGCTGCCGCCATCACGCGGGGGCGAGCCCGGCGGCTGGCAGCTGACGCAATGGCCCGAGGTGCAGGCCGCCCTGGTGGCGCTGGACGCCACCAGCGGCCGGGTGCGGGCCCTGGTCGGCGGCTACGACTTCAGCCGCCAGCCCTTCAACCATGCCACCCAGGCGCGGCGCCAGCCGGGCTCGGCCTTCAAGCCGCTGCTGTACTCGGCCGCGCTGGAAGCCGGCGTGACGCCGGCCACCCTGGTCAACGACGCGCCCTTCACCGGCGCCGACGGCTGGGCGCCGCAGAACAGCGACGGCCAGTTCGACGGCCCGATGACGCTGCGCCAGGCGCTGGCGAAGTCCAAGAACATGGTCAGCATCCGCGTGCTGCAGCAGGTGGGGCTGGGTGCGGCGCGGCGCTGGGCCGAGCGCTTCGGATTCGCCCCCGCCGACATGCCCGACAACCTCACCTTCGCCCTGGGCGCCGGCAGCGCCACGCCGATGAAACTGGCGCAGGCCTACGGCGTGCTGGCCAACGGCGGCTGGCCGGTGGCGCCGGTGGTGATCGAGCGCATCACCGACGCGCAGGGCAAGCTGCTGTTCGAGGCGCCGCCGCCCAAGGTGGGCGACGAGGCGGCGCGTGCGGTGCCGGCGCGCAACGTCTTCGTCACCAACAGCCTGCTCAACGACGTGACGCGCTACGGCACCGCCGCCCGCGCCCAGCAGCAGCTGGGCCGCACCGACCTCTACGGCAAGACCGGCACCACCAACGACGCGGTCGACGCCTGGTTTGCCGGCTTCCAGGCCGGCGCCGGCAGCCGCGGCCTGGTGGCCGTGGTGTGGATGGGCCACGACGAGCCGCAGAGCCTGGGCGCACGCGAGTCCGGCGGCGGCCTGGCGCTGCCGATCTGGATCGACTACATGGCCGTGGCGCTCAAGGGCCAGCCGGTGGCAACCCGCCCCGAGCCGCCCGAGGGCCTGCTGTGGGCCGGCGACTGGGTCTATGTCGAGCACGCCGAAAGCGGCACGGTGCCCAGCATCGGGCTGGATGAAGCCGCCGGTGCCCCAGCCGGTGGCGCATCCGGCGCAGACGCCGCAGACGCCGCAGCCTCCGCCACCAGCAGCCCATTGCCCGCCGCGCCGGCAGCGCCCGCCGCACCCGTGGCGCCGGTGCTGCCGGCGGCCACGACCGCACCACGCGCCTCGGGCCCGCAGGCGCCGCAGCCGGTCAACGGGCCCTGAGCGGCACCCGCGGCCGCTGGCGCCAGAATCGCGGGCTTCACCATCCGCCCGCCGCCATCATGCAACGCCGCCCCCTGATCGCCCTCGCCTGCACCGTCGCCGCCTGCGTGCTCGCCGGCCCCGCCGCCGCGCAGGCCTGGCCCACCCAGCCGGTGAAGATCGTGGTGCCCGCGCCCGCCGGCAGCAGCCTGGACATCATCGCCCGCCTGCTGGGCGACAAGCTGAAGGACCGCTGGGGCCAGCCGGTGGTGGTCGACAACAAGCCCGGCGCCGGCGGCATGCTGGGCGTGGACGTGGCGGCCAAGGCAGCGCCGGACGGCCACACGCTGGCGGTCGGCTTCAACGGCCCGATCGCGTTCGCGCCCTTCCTCTACAGCAAGATGCCCTACAACCCCGGCCGCGACCTGCTGCCGGTGGTGATGACCACCTCGCAGCCCAACGTGCTGGCGGTCAACGCCGACCTGCCGGTGAAGTCGGTCAAGGAATTCGTCGACTGGGCCAAGGCAAAGAACGGCGGCGCCAACTACAGCAGCCTGGGCCAGGGCAGCTCGGCCCACCTGACGATGGCGCTGATGATGAGCGAGGCCGGCTTCAACGCCACCCATGTGCCGTTCAACGGCTCGCCCCCGGCTGCGATGGCGGTGGCGCAAGGCACGGCCGACGCCACCTTCATGGTCGCCCCGGCCCTGCTGCCGCATGTGAAGAACCACAAGGTACGCCTGCTGGCCACCAGCGCGGCGCAGCGCCCGGACAGCCTGAAGGACCTGCCCACCCTGGCCGAGGCCGGCTACCCGCAGGTCGAGAGCCTGGCCTGGAACGGCCTGTTCACCGC
>CALMIF010000419.1 GCA_937864045.1 uncultured Aquabacterium sp.
GGCCGGCCGACACGACAGACCGCTTCCGCCTAACGCGACCGGCGCAGTTCGACCCCTATGCATAGGTCTCAACTATGCGTAGGTCCGCGCCTACGGGCACTCGCTGAACAGGCAGCACGCGGCTCGCACTTCATCGTCGTCGCGGGCATCTATACATAGTTTGCGACCGAGGGTGCACTGGCGGCTCCACAACCTGGAGACTGCCATGTCTACCAAGCCTCAATCTCGCCTCGATCCTTCCGGCCGCCCGCGCGGCTGCGCCCAACTGGATCGCCACATTCCGGCCTACTGCCAGTACCTTGCCGATCGTGGCAATGCCGCCGGCTATGCACGCAGCTGCGAGGAGGCGGTGGCGCATCTGTCGATGTGGATGAAGGGCGCCAAGAAGAGCCTTGCCGACGTCGACGAGGGACTCGTTGCAGAGTTCGTCGACGACCACCTGCCCGACTGCCATTGCGCGACCAGTGCCCGCCATCCCAGCAGCGTGCGTGCCGCGCTGGGCCACCTGCTCGTTGTCCTGCGCGCCGCCGATGCCATCGCACCCCAACCCTTGGACATGACCGAGGTGGGTCAGGAACTGCGCCGCTACGACCAGTACATGGAGCAGGTCCGGGGACTCGCCCCGAAGACGCGCGAAGGCGCGTTGCGCCTGGTCGAAGCGCTGCTGCGCAAGCACTTCGGCAACGAGGCCATCCGGTTCGAGGTCATCACGCCGGAGCGCGTGCGCCGCTTCTTTGCTGCGCAGGCCAAGAACTACAAGGCGCCGACGAGCCTGGGTGCTGTGGTCGCGGCCCTGCGCGGCTATTTCCACTGGCGTGCGACGCTGGGTGACCGAACGCACGCGCTGGTCGGTGCGCTGGCGTACCCGGCGAACTGGCAACTGGCATCGCTGCCCAAGTCGCTGGAGCCAACGGAGGTCGAACAGCTCGAGGCCGCCCTCGGCCAGAGCGGGCCGTCGATGCGGCGTGCCGATGCGATGGTGCGCTGCATGCTCGACCTGGGCCTGCGCAGCGGCGAGGTTGCACGCCTGAGCATGGACGACATCGACTGGCCAGCCGGCACGATCACCCTGCGCCGAACCAAGGGCCGGCGTGAAGACGTGATGCCGCTGCCCGAGGCCACCGGGCAGGCCATTGCCGCCTACCTGCGGGACGAACGGCCGAAGACCCGCCATCGGATGGTCTTCGCCCGGCACATGACGCCACGGGAACAGCCGATCGGGCCAGACCTCGTGCGCAAGACCGTCCGCCAGGCGTATGCGCGCGCCGGCCTGCCGTACACGCGCTCGCACCTGCTGCGCCACACGATTGCTGGCCGCCTGCTTGCCGGCGGGGCCTCGCTCAAGGAAGTGGCTGACGTGCTGCGCCACCGTTCGCTGAACACGACGCTGATCTACGCCAAGCTCGACAGCGGCAGCCTCATCGAAGTGGCCCTGCCGTGGCCTGGCACCCCTGCAGTTGCCACGACCGGGAGGGCATCATGACCATCGGCCTGACCGCGCTCGTGGAGCGCTACCTCACCGAACGCCGCACCCTGGGCTTCCAACTGCGCTCGCCCGCCTACAGCCTGCGCAGCCTGGCCGAGTACGTGCGACTCACGCGCCATCGCGGCCCCTTGACCCTGGAAGTCATGGCCGCGTGGGCGCGTCAGGACTCCCATGCCAGCGTCGATCCGCGGACCTGGGCCAGGCGACTGAAGAATTTGCGCTCCTTCGCACGATGGATGCAGCAGTTCGAGCCGGCCACCGAGGTGCCCGATGACACGATCTTCGGCCGGCTGCCCGAGCGCCAGGCACCGCACATCTACAGCCCCGATGAAGTGCAGCAGTTGCTGGCTGCTGCGCGCGAACTCGGGCCCAGCCCCGGCTTGCGCGGCCTGGTCTACGAGACGTTGTTCGGCTTGATCGCCAGTTGCGGCCTGCGCCTGTCCGAGGCGCTGTCGTTGACCATCGCCGACGTCGATCTGCGTCGAGGTGTGCTGACCATCCGGCGCACCAAGTTCGCCAAGTCACGTCAAGTGCCGCTGCATCCGAGCACGGCCAAGGCCTTGGGACGTTACCGCTGGACACGCGACGTGGCCGGTGCATCTCGCGACGACGACGCACCGTTCTTCATCGGGACGCGAGGCCGCCTGTTCGGCAAGCGGATCAGCCTTCACCAAGTGGACAACGTCTTCGCCAAGCTGCGCAACGATCTGGGCTGGGTCAACCGCGGCACCCACCACGCGCCGCGCATCCACGATCTGCGGCATACCTTCGTGGTCAGGCGCATGCTGCTGTGGCAGCAGCACGGCGTCGACGTGGACGAGGCGATGCTCGCGCTGTCGACCTACGTCGGACACGCGATGGTCACCAACACCTACTGGTACCTGCAAGCGGTGCCGGAGTTGATGGCGGTGGCAGCCAAGCGCTTCGAGTCGTGCATGCCGGAGCTCAGCCATGCCTGAGCCACGCCTGCACAAGGGATCTCCACCGGGCTTCCCGGCACTGGTGCAGCAGTTCTTCACCGATTACCTGGTGGCGCAGCGTGCGCTCAGTCAGCAGACGGTGGCCAGCTACCGCGACTCGATGACGCTGTTCCTCGCGTATGCGACTGACCACCTGGGCAAGGCGCCGACAAACCTGCAGCTGGCGGACATCACGCCGGACTTGGTCCTCAAGTTCCTGGCGCACCTGGAACGCGAGCGGCACAACTCGGTTCGCAGCCGCAACCTGCGGCTGACGGCACTGCGGGCGTTCCTGAAGTTCGCCGGCCGCCGCGACGTGAGCGTGCTGCACGCCATCGAGCAGGTGATGGCCGTGCCGATGAAGCGCTTCGAGCGGCCGCTGCTGGGCCACCTGACGCGGCCCGAGATGATCGCCGTGCTGGGGCAGCCGGGCAGCGACTGGACCTCGCAGCGCGACCATCTGCTGCTGAGCCTGCTGTACAACACCGGCGCGCGGGTGTCGGAGATCGTCGGGGTTCGCGTCGTCGACGTGGTGCTGGGCGGTGCGGCCTGCGTCCATCTGCATGGCAAGGGGCGCAAGGATCGCTCGGTGCCGCTGTGGCAGTCGACCGCAGCAGCCGTCCGGGCTTGGCTGCATGCCAACCCCGATCTGCGTGGCTCGGCAGCGTTGCTGCCCAACCGATCGGGCCACCCGATGACACGGTGCAACGTCGCGCAGCGACTGGCCCTCGCCGTCGACCGTGCGTCGGCCGAGCAGCCCAGCCTCAAGACCAAGCGCGTCTCGCCGCACAGCCTGAGACACACTACTGCCATGCACCTGCTGCAAAGCGGCGTGCCCTTCAACATCATCGCCCTGTGGCTTGGCCACGAGAGCACGAACACGACGCACCGCTACGTCGAGGCCAACCTGGAGATGAAGGAAAAGGCACTCGCGCGTCTGGAGGCGCCGGACGTCAAGCTCCAGCGCTTCCGAGCCGACGACGACCTGATGAAGTTCCTGCGCAGCCTGTGACTATGCAAAGGGCCGTGGTTGCCGGGAACCTTGCCGCCATTGCTGGCGGCTGCACTCGGCGCCGCGGACCTACGCATAGTTGAGACCTATGCATAGGGGTCGAGCTCAGCCGGTCGTCCCAAGTAGAAGCAGTCGTTCCCGGACCGTGTCGTGAGCAGCCTTGCTCGAGCGACCGGTCCAGGAGGTCCAGCGGTCATCCTTGTCGCCGCCCCATGAACGGCGGCTTCCGGTCCATGCAGTCGTTCAACGGCCGAGGCTGAACGGCCGCACCCAGTCTCCTGCCGTCAGTCGCGGCCGGGCGGCCGGCCTTGCCATCGCCTGGGCAACGGTGTCACCGACGTCGTGTCGTCACGGTCGATCGCGTCGCACGTAGCGGCCTGGTTCGTCGACCCGCCCCGTTGGCCGCGGTGC
>CALMIF010000420.1 GCA_937864045.1 uncultured Aquabacterium sp.
CACGCGCTCGAGCATCCACTTCAGCACGCGCATGTTGTCGCCGTAGCCGGGCCAGACGAACTTGCCGTCGGCGCCCTTGCGGAACCAGTTGACGCAGAAGATCTTCGGCAGCTGCGCCGCGCCGGGGCCGGCGGCGAGCTTCTCGCCCATCTTCAGCCAGTGGGCGAAGTGGTCGCCCATGTGGTAGCCCATGAAGGGCAGCATCGCGAACGGGTCGCGCCGCACCACGCCCTGGGCGCCGGCGGCGGCGGCGGTGGTCTCGCTGCCCATGGTGGCAGCCATGTACACGCCCTCGGCCCAGTTGCGGGCTTCGGTGACCAGGGGCACCGTGGTGCTGCGGCGACCGCCGAAGATGAAGGCATCGATCGGGTAGCCGACCGGGTCGTCCCAGCGCGCGTCGAGCACCGGGTTGTTGGTGGCGGCCACGGTGAAGCGGGCGTTGGGGTGCGCGGCCTTTGCGCCGGTTTCCTTGGCGATGGCCGGCGTCCAGTCCTTGCCCTGCCAGTCGATCAGGTGGGCCGGGGTCTCGCCGTCCATGCCTTCCCACCACACGTCGCCGTCGTCGGTCAGCGCCACGTTGGTGAAGATCACGTCCTGCTTGAGCGAATCCATGCAGTTCGGATTCGTCTTGTAGTTCGTGCCCGGTGCCACGCCGAAGTAGCCGGCCTCGGGATTGATCGCATGCAGGCGACCGTCGGCGCCCGGCTTGATCCAGGCGATGTCGTCGCCCACCGTGGTCACGGTCCAGCCGTCCAGCGCCTTCGGCGGCACCAGCATCGCGAAGTTGGTCTTGCCGCAGGCACTGGGGAAGGCGGCGGCGACGTGGTACTTCTTGCCGGCGGGGCTGGTCACGCCCAGGATCAGCATGTGCTCGGCCAGCCAGCCCTGGTCACGCCCCATGGTGCTGGCGATGCGCAGCGCGAAGCACTTCTTGCCCAGCAGGGCGTTGCCGCCGTAGCCCGAGCCATAGGACCAGATCTCGCGCGTCTCGGGGTAGTGGACGATGTACTTGGTCTTGTTGCAGGGCCAGGCGGCGCTCTGCTCGCCCGGCTGCAGCGGCGCGCCCACGGTGTGCACGCAGGGCACGAAGGCGCCGTCGTCACCCAGCACCTCGAACACGGCGCGGCCCATGCGGGTCATGATGCGCATGTTCACCGCCACGTAGGCGCTGTCGCTCAGCTCCACGCCGATGTGGGCGATGGGCGAGCCCAGCGGGCCCATGCTGAAGGGCACGACGTACATCGTGCGGCCCTTCATGCAGCCCTTGAACAAGGCGTTCGGCCCGGTCTGCAGCAGGGCGCGCATCTCGGCCGGGTCCATCCAGTTGTTGGTCGGGCCGGCGTCGTCCTTCTGCGCGCTGCAGATGAAGGTGCGGTCTTCCACCCGGGCGACGTCGCTCGGGTCGCTCAGCGCCAGGAAGCTGTTGGCGCGCTTGGCGGGGTTCAGCTTCTTGAACGTGCCGGCGTCGACCAGCCGCTGGCACAGGCGGTCGTACTCCGCCTGGCTGCCGTCGCACCAGTAGACGTCGCTGGCTTCGGTCAGCGCGGCCATTTCGGCCACCCAGGCCACCAGGCGGCTGTGCTTCACATAGGCAGGGACGTTCAGGCGCAGGCCTTCCATCACGGGCTGGTTCATCGGGATCTCCAATCGGCTGAGGTTTGAAAGCGGATTTGCAGGAGACCCGAGGACCGCCCGAGGACCGGCCCGCTGACGGACCAGGTGTGGGCGCTGCCACCGAGGCTCTTGCAATGCCGCGTGATGGAGGTGGAGGAGGGGGTGGTCCTGGCGGTGGCGACCGGGCCCGGACAGGGTGCCGGCGGTCGCTGGAGACGATCACGAAGCGGTTACTTCGGTGTCGGCATCCCGTGCCGGGGGTGGTCGGCGATGGGATTGTCATTTGAGTGTAATGGCGTGGTAACCGCCGGTTTGGTGGGGGTCATGCAAGATCCGCATGACTTGATGCACGGTCCGGGCGGCAGCGCAGAGACTGCCGTCGGGCGAGTGGAAGAATGCGCCCATGCCCCGCCGCCTGCTCGTCGTCCTGTTGATCGTTCTGGCGGCGCTGGCCGTGGCTGCCGGCTGGTGGTCCGGCCGGGTGCCTGCGGTGCCGGCGTTGGTGCTGCAGCAGGCAGCGCTGCAGCGCAGCCTGCTGTTCGCCGCCCGCGTGGCCGCGCCGCAGCGGGTGGACGTGGGCGCCACCATCACCGGCCGGGTGCAGGCGGTGGGGGTGGCCGAGGGCGCCGCCGTGCGCGCCGGCCAGCCGCTGGTGCAGCTGGAGGACGCCGAGCTGCGCGCCGCCCTGGCGCAGGCCCGCGCCAGCGCGCAGCAGGCCGCGGCGCGCCTGGCCGGCCTGCGCAGCACCGGCCGCGGTGCCGCCCAGGCGGGCGTCGCGCAAGCCGAGTCGACCCTGCTGGCCGCCCAGGCCGAGCTGCGCCGCACGCGCGAGCTGCTGGCCCAGGGCTTCGTCAGCCCGGCGCGTCTGGACGAGGCGCAGCGCGCCGTCGCCGTCGCCCAGGCCCAGCGTGACGCCGCCGCCGCCCAGCGCAGCGCCGTGGCCGACCAGGGCACCGACATCGCCCAGGCGCAGGCCGCGCTGGCCCTGGCCGAGGCCGCCGCCGAAGCCGCCGCCGCCCGCCTGGCCCAGGCCGTGCTGCGGGCGCCGGCCGACGCCCGCGTGCTGCAGCGCAGCGTCGAGCCCGGCCAGATCGTGCAGCCCGGCCGCGCCCTGCTGGCGCTGGCGCTGCAGGGGCCGGTGCAGCTGAGCGGCCAGGTCGACGAGCGCTACCTGGGCCAGCTGCAGACCGGCCAGACCGCCAGCGTGGTGGCCGACGCCTACCCCGGCCAGCGCTTCGCCGCCCGGGTGGACCACATCGCGCCCCTGGTCGACGCCCAGCGCGGCGCGGTCGAGGTCAAGCTGACGGTGCCGGACGCGGCCCCGGCCTTCCTGCGCGAGGACATGACGCTGTCGATCGCGGTCGAGACCGGCCGACGCGACCGCGCCCTGGTGCTGCCGGCCGCGGCCTTCATCGGCCCGGTGGCCGAGGGCCGGGTGACGGTGCACCGCCTGGTCGACGGCCGCGTGCAGGCCGTGCGCGTGCGCCTGGGCCTCCAGACGCTGGACGGCGCCGAGGCGCTGGACGGCGTGGCCGCCGGCGACACCGTGCTGCTGGCCGCCACGCCTGGCCCCGGCGCCCGGGCGACGGCGGACACCAGCGCCGCCGCCGGGCCGGCACCGGGCGCCACCGGCAGCGGCGGGGCCGCGCTCAGCGGCGCGATGGGTCGCTGAGGCGGTGACGCTGCCGACCATGCTGTCCTGGCTGGGTTTCGAACGCCGCGTGGCGCTGCGCTTCCTGCGCGAAGGCCGCATGCAGAGCCTGCTGATCATCGTCGGCGTGGCTGCGGGCGTGGCGGTGGTGGCCTACATCTCGGCCCTGGTCAGCGGCCTGCAGGCCAACACGCTGGAGAAGACCCTGGGCGCGCAGCCGCATGTCACGCTGAGCCCGCCTGACGAGGTGGTGGCCGCGGCGGCCACGCCGGCATCGGGCGCACAACTGCTGCAGGTGCAGCCGCGCGCCCAGCGCCCGCGCTCGGTGGCCAACTGGCAGGCCCTGCTGCCGCTGCTGGAGGCCGCGCCGGGCGTGGCTGCCGTCTCGCCGATGGTGGCCGGCGCCGGCCTGGCCCAGCGCGGCGAGGCGACGAAATCCATCGCCCTGGTCGGTGTCGAGATCGAGCGCTACGCCCGCATCGTCAACCTCAACAGCAAGCTGGTCGCCGGCACGCTGCGCCTCGGGCCGGGCGAGGGCATCCTGGGCCGCGACCTCGCCGGCGACCTGGGCGTGCGCGTGGGCGACCGCGTCAACCTCGTCACCGGCACCGGCGCAGGTGCCGTCAGCGATGCGGTGCGCATCACCGCCCTGGTGGACCTGGGGGTGCGCGAGCTGAACCGCCGCACGGTGCTGGTGCCGCTGCGCGCCGCGCAAAGCCTGGTCGGCCTGCCCGGCGGCGCCACCAACATCGACCTGGCGCTGGACGACGTCTGGCAGGCGCCGGGCCTGGCCAAGTCGCTGGCGCAGCGCTGGCCGTACAAGGTGGAGAGCTGGCAGGACACGAATGCGCCGCTGGTGTCGGCGCTGAACGCGCAGTCGATCAGCACCGGCCTGATCCGCGCCGTGGTGATGGTGGTGGTGGTGCTGGGCATCGCCAGCGTGCTGGTGGTCAGCGTGGTGCAGAAGCGGCGCGAGATCGGCATCCTGCGGGCGATGGGCACGACGCGCGGCCAGGTGCTGCGCATCTTCCTGCTGCAGGGCGCGGTGGTCGGCGCGCTGGGCTCGGCCCTGGGCGTGGGGCTGGCCGTGGGCCTGATCTGGGCCTTCACCCACTTCGTCAAGGGCAGCGACGGCCTGCCGCTGTTCATCATCACGCTGCACCCGAAAATGGCGCTGCAGATCGCCGCCATCGCCACCGTCTGCGGCGTGGTCGCGGCGGTCGCGCCGGCGCGGCGCGCAGCCGCCCTGGACCCCGCGCAGGCCATTCGCCTATGAGTGCGCCACCGCTGCTGGAACTGGCCGACCTGCGCAAGCGCTACAACGTCGGCCGCCCGAACGAGGCCGAGGTGCTGCGCGGCCTGTCGCTGACGCTGGCCGCGGGTGAATTCGCCGCGCTGATCGGGCCGTCGGGCTCGGGCAAGAGCACGCTGCTGAACATCATCGGCCTGCTGGAGCCGCTGACCACCGGCAGCTACCGCCTGCAGGGCGACGAGGTGGCTGGGCTGGACGACGCCGCGCTGACCCTGCGCCGGCGCCGCACGCTGGGCTTCGTGTTCCAGTTCCACCACCTGTTGCCGGCCTTCAGCGCGCTGGAGAACGTGACCCTGCCGGCGCTGATGCGCGACGGCACGGTCAGCGCCGCCGAGCGCGACCGGGCGCTGGCGATGCTGCGCGCCGTCGGCCTGGAAGCCGCCGCCGCCAAGCGGCCGGGCGAGCTGTCGGGTGGCATGCAGCAGCGCGTGGCCATCGCCCGCGCCCTGGTCGGTGCGCCGCCGCTGGTGCTGGCCGACGAGCCCACCGGCAACCTGGACACCGCGGCGTCCGACGAGGTGTTCCGCCTGATGCGGCGCATGCACCGCGAGCTGGGCACTGCCTTCCTGATCGTCACCCACGACCCGCGCCTGGCCGCGCGCTGCGACCGGGTGATCGAGCTGGTCGACGGGCGCATTGCCCGGGACGAGCGCCAGGTTGCCGCGGCCACGGACAATCCGGCGCCATGAAGATCCTGAGCGTCAACACCGCCCGCGCCGCCAAGCGGCTGATCCAGGGCCGCCCCGTGTCCACCGCCATCGGCAAGCAGCCGGTGGAAGGCCCGGTGGGCGTCTTCGCCCTGGGGCTGGAAGGCGACGAGCAGGCCGACCAGAGCGTGCACGGCGGCCAGAGCAAGGCGGTCTACCTGTACCCGGTGCAGCACCTCGCGTTCTGGCAGACGGTGCGTGCCCAGGCCGGCGTGGCAGCGGCCGATGCGCCGATCGCGCCGGGCCTGTTCGGCGAGAACCTCACCGTCGACGGCATCGACGAAGCGCAGCTGTGGATCGGCGACATGCTGCGCGGCCCGGGCTGCACCCTGGTCGTCAGCGAGCCGCGCAACCCCTGCTACAAGTTCAACGCGGTGATGGGCTTTCCGCAGGCCAGCAGCCTGATGAACCAGAGCGGCTACTGCGGCGCCTACCTGGCGGTGCTGCACCCGGGGCTGGTGCAGGCGGGCGAGGAATTCACGCTGGAACCCGGCCCGCGCGAGGTCAATCTGCGCGAGCTGTTCCTGGCCAAGCACCAGCGCGGCGGGCGGCGCAGCTTCACCTGAGCTGGCCGGCGCGGGCCAGCCGCGCCGCCTCCAGCCGCCACAGCGGCGCGGTCAGCACCAGCACCGCGGCATAACGCACGACGTGGAAGGCCGTGACCACGGGCACGCCCAGGCCCAGCACGCTGGCGGTGATCGCCATCTCGGCCATGCCGCCGGGTGAAGTGGCCAGCAGGGCGGTGGCCGGATGCAGGCCCCAGCCCCAGGCCAGCAGCGCGGCAAAGCCGGCCGACAGCAGGATCATGCCCAGCGTGCCCAGCGCCACCGCGCCCAGCCAGCGCGGCGCCGCGCGCACCGAGGCCGGGGTGAAGCGCACGCCCAGCATCACCGCGATGGCCAGCTGCGCGGCACTCGCCATCGGCCGCGGCATGGCCGACCAGGCGACGCCGCTGCCGGTCAGCGCCATGCTGACCACCAGGGCGCCCAGCACCCAGGGGTTGGGCACCTTCAGCCGCCACATCACCGCGCCGCCTGCCGCGGTGGCGGCCAGCAGCGCGGCCAGGCCGCCGGGGTTCACCGTGCTGGTGGCCTTCACTGCCAGGTCCGCGCCGTGCACACCCAGCGCCTGGTAGGCGAACGGAATCAGCACCACCACGATCAGCACCCGCAGCGAATGGGCCGCGGCCACGCGGTCGACCTGCGCGTGGTTGCGCTCGGCCATCAGCGCCATCTCGGACGCGCCGCCGATGGCCGCGGCGAAGTAGGCCGACGCCGGCTGCAGCGAGCCGCCGGGCTCCAGCCGCAGCAGGAAGCGGTAGAAGCCGTGGCCCAGCAGCAGGGCCCAGACCACGCCCAGCGCGATGGCCGGCCCCAGGTTGACGAGCACCTGAACGACGGTGGGCGTGAAGTACAGGCCCAGCGTGGTGCCGATGATCCATTGCCCGGCGTTGCGCAGCGCCAGTGACGCGGCGGTCGGCAGCCCGCCGGCACTGGCGATGGCAGTCACCAGCAGCGGGCCGATCATCCACGGCAGCGGCCCGTGCAGGGCCTGGGCGATGGCGCCGGCAGCAGCAGCCAGCAGCAGGGTGCCGGCGATGCGTGCGCTGTGCCCGGCAGTCAGGCCGGGCCGGTTCAAGCCGCGGCGCTGTGCAGCGTCGGGTAGTCGGTGTAGCCCGCCGCGCCGCCGCCGTACAGCGTGGCCTGGTCGATGGCCTGCCAGGGCGCGTCGGCGCGCAGCCGGGCGCCCAGGTCGGGGTTGGCGATGAAGGGCTTGCCGAAGGCCACCGCGTCGGCCGCGCCGCTGGCCACGGTGTCCAGCGCCATCTGGCGGGTGTAGCCGTTGTTCAGCATCCAGGGCGTGGCGCCGGCGGCCGCGCGCAGCGCGGCGTAGTCGAAAGCGGGCACGCCCTTGGCCGTCAGGTCGCGCGCGCCGCCGGTCTGGCCTTCGATGATGTGCAGGAAGGCCAGCCCCATCGGTGCCAGCTGGCGCACCACGTGGCCGTAGAGGGCCGCCGGGTCGCTGTCCTGGCCGGCGTCGTTGACCGGCGTGATCGGCGACAGCCGGATGCCCGTGCGCCCGCCGCCGATCTCGGCAGTGATCGCCTGCAGTACCTCGACCAGCAGCCGCGCCCGGTTGGCGATGCTGCCGCCGTAGGCGTCGGCGCGGTCGTTGATGCTGTCGCGCAGGAACTGCTCGATCAGGTAGCCGTTGGCCGCATGCACTTCCACGCCGTCGAAGCCGGCATCGATGGCGTTGCGCGCCGCGCGGCGGTAGTCGTCGATGAGGCCGGGCAGCTCGTCCGTGCGCAGCATGCGCGGCGCCGAGCAATCGACGAAGCCGGCGCTGGTGAAGGTCTTGCCCTTGGCCGGGCGGCTGGTCGACGACACCGGCTGGGCGCCACCCGGCAGCAGGCTGCTGTGCGAGATGCGGCCCACATGCCAGAGCTGCACCACCACCTTGCCGCCCTCGGCGTGCACGGCGTCGGTGATGGGGCGCCAGGCCGCGACCTGCTCGGCGCTGTGGATGCCGGGCGTGTCCAGGTAGCCCTGGCCCATGGGGCTGACCTGGGTGGCCTCGGTGACGATCAGGCCGGCGCCGGTGGCCGGGTTGGCGCGCTGGCGGTAGTACTCGCGCATCAGCGCATTGGGCAATTGGCCGGGCGCGCGGTTGCGCGTCAGCGGCGCCATCACGATGCGGTTGGCCAGGGCGATGTCGCCGAGCCGGATCGGGTCGAAGAGGGAGGTCATGACGCAAAGCGTAACTTTGACGGACGAAAGCCGTCTGTCACGCGCGTTCGCCAGGGTTGTGCGCCGCCACAATCGCCCCCCATGCATGCCGCTGTCTTGTCCATGTCGCCCGGGGGTTGCCCGTGAGCCTGGTTGAAGGCCTGGCCGACTACCTGGTCGGCGTGCAGGCTGGCTTCGACACCGAGGCCCTGCGCCCGCCGGCCACCGTCAGTGCCGAGCTGGCGCGGCTGAAGGCGCAGCCCCACGCGGTGCGCGCACTCACCCAGTGGTGCCTGTCCGGCGCCGTGCCGCGCCTGCGTCACCGCATGACCGTGGGCGCGCTGCGTGCGGCCAGCGGCGGCGACGCCGTGGCGCTGATGGGCTGGGCCGAGGCCTTCGCCCGCCAGATGGACGGCGGCATCCGCCTCGATGCCCTGCCCACCCGCGCCGCCGGCCTGGCCTGGCGCGTGCGCACCAAGCTCAACGATGCCCGGCCCTGGCGCGCCCGCCAGGCCGACGACCCCTGGGACGCCGGCTGGGCCCAGAGCACGCCGCAGGCGCTGCGCAGCCTGCAGGCCGATTGGATGCCGCGCCGGCCGACCCTGGTGCTGGCCGACGCGGCCGACCATGTGGCGCTGCGCCTGGCGCTGACGGCTTTGTGGCAACGCCACGCCCGCTTCCGCCACCCGGTGCGCTGGTTGTGGGTGGGCGGCGGCAACGACCTGCCTGCCGTGCCCGGCCAGTGGGTGGAGGTCTTCCAGCTGCTGCCGTCGGCCGGGCCGGGCTGAAGGACGGGTCGGCCCTCCGGTCACTGCGTGACCACCGCCCCGTGGGGGGTGCGCGCCTTCTTCGGAGCGGCCGTGCGAAAGCGCTTAGGCCGCCACCACTCGCCAGACGACGTCACCCACGTCGTCGGCCACCAGCAGGCCGCCGCCGGGCGCCAGCACCACGCCCACCGGCCGGCCGTAGGACACCGATTCGTCCGGCGCCAGGAAGCCGCCCAGGATGTCGCGCGGCGGCCCCGCCGGCCGGCCGTCGGCAAACGGCACAAACACCACCTTGTAGCCGCTGAGCACGCTGCGGTTCCACGAGCCGTGCTGGCCGATGGCCATGCCCTCGGGCCAGCCCGGAAAGGTGCCCGCCGGCATCCAGCACAGGCCCAGCGAGGCGGTGTGGCCGCCCAGCGCGTAGTCGGGCGTGATGGCGCGGGCCACCAGGGCTTGCGCCTCGGGCGATGCCTGCGGCACGCGGTCATCGACCGTGCGGCCCCAGTAGCAGTACGGCCAGCCGTAGAAGCCGCCGTCCTGCACCCGGGTCAGGTAGTCGGGCGGCGTCTCGTCGCCCAGGCCGTCACGTTCGTTCACGACGGTCCAGAGTTCACCCGTCGTCGGCTCCCAGGCCATGCCGACGGGATTGCGCAGGCCGGTCGCGAAGGGCCGAAGGGTCGGCTGGTCGGTGCCGCTGGCCAGGTCCAGCTCGACGATGCGGGCGCGGCCTTCCTCCTTGTCCAGGCCGGCATCGCCGATGTTGCTGAGCGAGCCGACGCCAACGTAGAGCTTGCTGCCGTCGGGGCTGGCCAGCAGGCTGCGCGTCCAATGGCCCAGGCGGCGGAACGTGCACAGCGGGCGTTCCGGCGCGTCGATGCGGGTGGCGCCGGGCGTGTACGGGTAGGCCACCACGCCGTCGGTGTTGCCCACGTAGAAGGTGTCGCCCACCAGGGCCATGCCGAAGGGCTGGCGCAGGTTCTCCAGCAGCGCGTGGCGCACCTCGGCCACGCCGTCGCCGTCGGCATCGCGCAGCAGGGTGATGCGGTTGGGGCTGGGGCCGATGGCGGCGGCGCGGCGCATGGTCGCCACCATCACCTGGTCGAACACCGACTGCGGCGGGCCGGGCTCGAACAGGGCCTCCGCCACGGTCACGTCGCCATTGGGCAGCACGTGCAGCCAGCGCGGGTGCTTCAGCCCGGTGGCGAAGGCGTTGACCTGCAGGCCCGGCGCGGCGCTGGGCCGCTGGCCCGGTGCCCAGCCCTGGGCGGTGGGCATCTTCAGCGTCGGCATCGCGCCCTGCGGCCTGCCGGCGGGAATCTCCGGCGCCGCGCCCACCGCCTGCGGCGGCACGTCGCCCTGCAGCCGGCGCCAGCGGATGGCGGCCTCGCCGACGGTGGCGGCCAGGCTGGCCAGCAGGTGGTCCTTGGTGTCGCCGGTGTCTCTGGACATGCGCGGGCTCCGTTCGGTGGCAAAGGTGGCGTCGATTCTCGGCCGGCGGTGGCGCTGCTGCAGGTCACGGCGGCGCACTACATTGCGTCCACCCCTTGCCGGAGCCCATGTTGAGCGACGACGCCCCCACCCCTCACCAGGATGCCAACCAGTTCGCCCTGCTGCGCCAGCGCCGCTTCGGCCCGTTCTTCTGGGTGCAGTTCCTGGGCGCGGGCAACGACAACCTGTTCAAGTTCGCCTTCACCGTGCTGGTCACCTACCAGTTGCAGCTGCCCTGGCTGCCGCCGGCGATGGCGGGCCTGGTGATCGGCGCGCTGTTCATCCTGCCCTTCGTGCTGTTCTCGGCCACCAGCGGCCAGCTGGCCGACAAGCTGGAGAAGTCGCGCCTGATCCGCTTCGTCAAGACTCTGGAGATCGCCATCATGGCGGCCGCCGGCCTGGGCTTCATGACGGCCAACGCACCGCTGCTGCTGGGCTGCGTGTTCCTGATGGGCCTGCATTCCACGTTGTTCGGCCCGGTGAAGTTCGCCTACCTGCCGCAGCACCTGAGCGAGCGTGAACTCACCGGCGGCAACGGCATGGTCGAGATGGGCACCTTCGTCGCCATCCTGCTGGGCAGCCTGGCCGGCGGCCTGCTGATCGCCATCCCGCAGATCGGGCCCGCGACGGTGGCCGTGGCCTGCTTCGGCGTGGCGCTGGCCGGGCGTGCGGTGGCGCAGGCGGTGCCGCACTCACCAGCCACCGACCCCGCGCTGCGCATCAACTGGAACCCGTTCACCGAGACCTGGCGCAACCTGATGCTGGCGCGGCAGGACATCGTGGTCTTCCGCTCGCTGCTGGGCATCAGCTGGATGTGGTTCTTCGGCGCGGTGTTCCTGGCCAACTTCCCGGCCTTCGCCAAGACCGTGCTGCACGGCGACCCGCAGGTCGCGTCGCTGCTGCTGGTGGTGTTCTCGGTGGGCGTGGGCACGGGCTCGCTGCTGTGCGAGGTGGTGTCGCGGCGGCATGTGGAGATCGGCCTGGTGCCCGCCGGCGCCATCGGCATGAGCGTGTTCGCGATCGACCTGTACTTCGCCTCGCGCGGGCTGCCGGCGGTGGCCGAGCAGGGCCTGGGCGCCTTCCTGGCGCAGCCGGCGCACTGGAGGGTGATCGCCGACCTGTTCCTGCTGGCCGCCAGCGCCGGCCTGTACAGCGTGCCGATGTACGCGCTGATCCAGCTGCGCAGCCAGCCCAGCCACCGCGCCCGCATCATCGCGGCCAACAACATCCTCAACGCGCTGTTCATGATCACCAGCAGCCTGGGCGCCGGCGCGATGCTGGGCGCCGGCTTCAGCGTGCCCGAGGTGTTCCTGGCCACGGCCCTGCTCAACGTGCTGGTCGGCGCCTACATCTTCCTGCTGGTGCCGGAATACCTGCTGCGCTTCGTGGCCTTCCTGCTGTCGCGGCTGATCTACCGCTTCGACGTGCGCGGCGACCAGCACCTGCCCACCAGCGGCGCGGCCGTGGTGGTCTGCAACCACGTCAGCTATGTCGATGCCCTGCTGCTGATGGCGGCCAGCCCGCGCCCGCTGCGCTTCATCATGGACCACCGCATCTTCGCGGTGCCGGTGCTGGGCTGGCTGTTCCGCCTGGCCAAGGCGATCCCGATCGCGCCCGAGCGCGAGGACGCCCGCGCCTACGCCGCCGCCTTCGAGGCCGCCGACCGCGTGCTGGCCGAGGGCGACCTGCTGTGCATCTTCCCGGAGGGCGCGATCACCCGCGACGGTCAGCTGCAGCCTTTCCAGGGCGGGGTGATGAAGATCCTCAAGCGCCGCCCGGTGCCGGTGGTGCCGGTGGCGCTGCACAACCTGTGGGGCTCGTTCTTCTCGCGCATCGAGGGTGGCACGGCGATGGTGCGGCCGCTGCGGCGCGGCCTGTTCAGCCGGGTCGGCCTGGTCGCCGGGCCGGCGCTGGCGCCCGAGGGTCTGTCGCCCGAGGCCCTGCGCCAGCAGGTGGCGGCGCTGCTGGCTGCGCCGCGGGCGTAGGCCGGGCTGCATGCAGATGGCCGATCCGTGTGCTTCGCCACGCCCGGCCACCATCCACACACCCATCGGTGGGTGGCGGCGGGTGCCCCCCGGTGCTTACAGTTTGCAACGTCTGCGCTGTCTCCCCCGCTGTCCATGAACCTCTCCCGCGCCGCCTGGTTGCGCCTGCTGCCCTTCGTCGCCTTCATGGCCCTGCTCGCGCTGCGCGGCATGGCCCCGTCCGACGACCGCTGGGGCTTCGACACCCGCTGGTTGTACGCCGCCAACCTGGTGCTGGTCGGCGCCATGCTCGTGGCCTGGTGGCGCCACTACGGCGAGCTGGCGCGCCAGAACCTGCCCACGCTGCGCGAGGCCCTGCTGTCCGTCGCGGTCGGCCTGGCCGTGTTCGTGCTGTGGATCCACCTCGACGCGCCGTGGATGCAGATCGGCGAACCCATTGCCAGCTTCGTGCCGGTGGGCCCGCAGGGTGAGCTGCTGTGGCCGCTGATCGTGGTGCGCTGGCTGGGCGCGGCGCTGCTGGTGCCGGTGATGGAGGAGCTGTTCTGGCGCTCGTTCCTGATGCGCTGGGTGCAGAGCCCGCAGTTCGAGGTGGTCGACCCGCGCCGCGTCGGCGTCCGGGCCGTCGTGGTCTCCACCTTCATCTTCATGCTGGCCCACCCGCTGTGGCTGGCGGCCATCGTCGCCGGTCTGGCCTATGCCCTGCTCTACCGCGCCACCGGCCGGCTGTGGACGGCGGTGATCGCGCATGCGGTGACCAACGGCGCCTTGGGGATCTGGGTCGTCGCCTCGCGCCAGTGGCAGTTTTGGTGACAAGGCATGCATGACGCTGCTGCGCGGGCCGATCTTGCGCCTGCGGCCCAGGCCAGAGGCCCGGGCCTTCGCCAGGCACAAACAGTCCTCAGGACTGTTTGTGTCCGGGCTCAGTCCATCGCCGTACGGGTGTACGGCTGCGGTGCTCGACGCAACCTCGACCCGCTCGCGGCGCTTCCTGCACGCCTTGTCTAGGACGAGGCCATCCACCGCGCCCACTGCTGACGTGCCTGGCGCTTGACCACCCGGCCCCAGCGCCAGGCCCAGGAGGCGCGCACCCGCGCCAGCAGGGCCTCCTTCCACGCCGTCCAGCGGCCGTACAGGCGCTCGAACCAGGGCAGCTGCATCAGCGCCGGGCGGGTCAGGGTGAACAGGCGGGCGACGATGGCCGTGCCCACCAGCTTGGCGGCCACGATCACCGCCAGCCCCAGCAGGCGCTGGCCGTGGGCGATCAGCGCCAGCGCGGCCAGCTTGACCGGCAGCAGCAGCAGGGCCGGCACCACGAACACCACCAGCGCCGCGTGCGGCGGCAGGCGGGCGATCCAGGCTTCCAGCTGGCGCAGCAGCGGCAGCCGGCCCAGGCGCGCCAGGGCGCGCTGCAGCGGCTCCCAGCCCCATTCCTCGAACAGGATCAGCAGCGCCAGCAGGGCGCCGCCGGCGCGGCGCAGCAGCAGGACCAGGCGCTGCAGCATCGCGCCCCGGGGCAGGGTCAGCCGGCCGCGGCGGGCGTGGCGGCCAGCGCCAGGTGCAGCGCGCCCAGCCACTGCTGCAGCGCGTCGCCCTGCAGCCAGCCACGGGCACCGCCAGCGCCAGCGTCCGCCGGGCTGCGCGGCAGGTCCAGCCGGGCCGCCAGGGTGTCGAACAGGCCGCAGTCGATGCCGTCCTGCCCCACCAGGTACAGCCACTGCTGGCCGGCCGGCGCCTCGCCGCGCGGGCCGCCGGGTGCCCGGCGCGGGCGCCAGGGCACACCCGCCTGCAGCACCACGTCGATGGCGCCGGGCAGGTGTTCGCCCGGCAGCAGCAGCGGCACGCCCACGGCACTGGCGTGGGCGGCCAGGCGCCGGGTCAGTTGCTCGTGGTCGGCGGCGCTGGCGCACAGCACGGCGGCGCGCGGCGCGCCCGTGGCCGCCAGGTCGTCCAGCGTGGCGGCCAGGGCCTGCACCGTGGCCTCGGCCAGCGGGCTGGCGGGGTCGGTCGGGTCGGCGCGGTGGCAGGCGTCCTGCATCGCGCGCAGCGCCTGCGCCAGGCGCCATTGGTCGCTGTCGCTGCACCAGCCGCTGGCCTGCCAGCCGGCCAGCAGGCGGCGCGCCACGGCGGCCTGGCGGTCGTGCGCGCCGCGCTGGCCCGGGGCCAGCGGCACCAGGCGCTCGCTGTGCACCACCGGCGGCAGCTGCTCGGCCACGTCGTCGCGGCTGCGCTGCAGCATCAGGCGCGACAGTGCGTCGCTCAGCTGCTCGACGTCGTCTTCGCCCAGCTGGCGCTCGCCGCGGCTGGCGGCCTGCAGTTCGCGCAGCGCGGCCAGCGGGCCCAGGCGGGCCAGGTCGAGCCAGGCGACCAGGCCGTCCATCAGCGCGGGCAGGTCGGCCAGGGGCGCGCCGCTGAGCACCAGGGCCTGCGGTGCGGTGGCCAGCGCCGCCCAGTCGTCGGCATGCAGGCCCAGCTGCTGCGGTTCGTCGACGACCACCAGGTCCGGCGCCCAATGCGCCAGGTGCGCGGCATCGGTCTGCAGCGCCTCGGGCGCGGCGATGCGCACGCCCGCCGGGGCCGACCACTGCGCCGCACGCTGGTGGTGGCTGCCGTCGATGACCTGCACGTCGTCACCGCTGCCGGCCAGCCGGTGCCAGGCGCGCTGCCAGGCGGCGCGCTGGGCCGGCGCGCACAGCACCAGCACCCGCTGCACGCCGAAGTGGCGCCGCCAGAGCTGGGCCGCGGCGATGGCCTGCACCGTCTTGCCCAGGCCGCGCTCGTCGGCGATCAGCGCCCGGCCGGCGACCACGGCGAACAGCGCGCCCTCGGCCTGGAACAGCGGCAGCGGCACGCGCAGCAGGTGCTGCAGGCCGGCGCTGGCCGGGCCGTCGGGGTAGGCCGCTTCCAGCGCGCCCAGGCGGTGGCGGGCGTCGCGGTGGGCGGCCAGTGCGGCCCACACCGCCTCGTCGACCTGCAGCGTGTGGCCGCCCTCCTGCGCCAGGCGCAGCAGCTGGGGCAGGGCGCCGTCGTCCGCGGGCGACAGCAGGCCGTGCGCGTCGCAGCGGCGCTGCGCCGCCTGCTTCAGCGCGGGCGGGCAGGCGTGGCCGGGCTGCCAGGCGATGCGCACGGCGTCGCCAGGCAGCACCACGATCTGGCTGTGCGCCGGGCCGGTGGGCGGCGCGGGCGGTTCGGGTTCCGGCTCGGGTTCCGGCGCGGGCTGCACCGCGGCGGGGGCGTCCACCACCACGTCGGCCGGCGCCGCCAGCACGGCCAGCACCGCCTCGATCGTGGCATGGGCCTGCGGGTCTGCAGCGTGGGCCGACTTGCGCCGGCGGTTGCGGCTGCGGCGGCTGCGCTCGGGGCGGTCGGTGGATGCGGGGGCGTCGGCTTCGGTGTCTGCCGCCTCGTCGGCGGGCTCGACCGGCGCTTCGGCAATGGCAACGGCTGCGACTGGCGCCACGGCGTCGATGGCGGGGGCGGGCTCGACGACCAGTGCGGCGACCGGCGCGGCTTTCGCCGGCGGCGCGCCGTCCACGACGACCGGCGCCTCGGCAACCGGTGCCACGACGGGCACGGTCTTCTTCGGCGCGGCCTTGCGGGCAGCGACCTTCTTCGCCGCCACCTTCTTCGCCGCCACCTTCTTGGCCGCCGGCTTCGGCGGCGTCAGCTCGGGCACGTCTTCGACCACCGGCTCGGTCGCCACCGGCGCCACCTTCACGGCCGCCTTCTTGGCCGCGGGCTTCTTCTTCGCCGCGGGCTTGGGTGCCGGCGCGGCGGGCGCCTCGGCCACGACGGGCGTGGTCTCCGGCGCTGCAGCCGCGGCCCGCTTGCGGGCCAGCGCCTTGCGCGCGGGTGCGGGTGCGGGGGCCGCAGCGGGTTCGGCGGCGGGTGCAGTGGCGGGGGTGGCCGGCGTCTGGGCGGCCGGGTCAGGCGTCTTGCGCCGGGTCTTGCTGGAAGTCGCCATGGGGCGGTGGGTGTCCGGTGTTGGGGGCGCGGGCCGCGTCGCGGGCCGGCGCCGGAAGGGGGGTGGGGAGGATGGCGCGCGGGCTAGACGCCGCGGGCCCGGTCGGTGTGGAACTGGGCGCGCCAGGCGGCAAAGCGCCCGGCGTCCAGCGCGTCGCGCATCTCGCGCATCAGCTGCAGGTAGAAGTGCAGGTTGTGGATGCTGGTCAGCATCGGCCCCAGCATCTCGCCGCAGCGGTCCAGGTGGTGCAGGTAGGCGCGGCTGACGCCAGAGCCACACGCTTCACAGGTGCAGGTCTCGTCGATGGGCCGCGCATCGGTCTTGTGCCGGGCGTTGCGGATCTTCAGGTCGCCGAAGCGGGTGAACAAATGGCCGTTGCGCGCGTTGCGGGTGGGCATCACGCAGTCGAACATGTCGACGCCGCAGGCGACCCCTTCCACCAGGTCTTCGGGCGTGCCCACGCCCATCAGGTAGCGCGGCTTGTGCGCCGGCAGGCGGTGCGGCGTGTGCGCCATGATGCGCAGCATCTCGTCCTTGGGCTCGCCGACGCTGACGCCGCCGATGGCGTAGCCCGGAAAGTCCATCGCCACCAGCGCGTCCAGGCTCTCCTGCCTCAGGTGCTCGAACATGCCGCCCTGCACGATGCCGAACAGCGCGTTGCGGTTCTCCAGGCGGGCGAACTCGGCCTGGCAGCGCCGTGCCCAGCGCAGGCTCAGTTCCATCGACGCCCGGGCCTGGGCCTCGGTGGTCAGCTGGCCGGCGGTCTGGTAGGGCGTGCACTCGTCGAACTGCATGACGATGTCGCTGTCCAGCACGGTCTGCACCTGCATGCTGACCTCGGGCGTGAGGAACAGCTTGTCGCCGTTGACCGGCGAGGCGAAGCGCACGCCCTCCTCGCTGATCTTGCGGCCCTTGCCGTCGGCACCGCCCAGGCTCCAGACCTGGAAGCCGCCCGAATCGGTGAGGATGGGTTTGTGCCAGCCCTCGAAGCCGTGCAAGCCCTTGAACTGGCCGATCACGTCCAGCCCCGGGCGCAGCCACAGGTGGAAGGTGTTGCCCAGGATGATCTGCGCGCCCATGGTGTGCAGCGACTGCGGCAGCACGCCCTTGACGGTGCCGTAGGTGCCCACGGGCATGAAGATCGGCGTCTCGACCACGCCGTGGTTCAGCGTCAGGCGGCCGCGGCGGGCTTGGCCCTCGGTGGCGAGCAGGTCGAAACGGAGCATGCCGGGATTGTCGCAGCCCCGGACAGGCCGCCCGCGCCGTGCAATGCGGCGCGGTGCCCGATCAAATCAGGACTTCTTGCCCGCTTCCAGGCCCAGGATCCACTTCACCAGCTTCTTGGCGTCGGCTTCCTTGATCGCCACCGCGTTGGGCGGCATGGCCAGGCCCGAGACCTTGCCCTTCCAGTGGCTCTCGTAGGGGTTGGAGCCGGCCAGCACGGTGCGGGTGAGCTTGTCGGTGGCGTCCTTCTGGCCCTTGTACTTGGTCGACACGTCGCGCCAGGCCGGGCCGATGGGCGCCAGGCCGTCCGGGCCCTTGGCGCCGGGCTCGATGTGGTGGCAGGTCATGCAGCCGGCGTTGGTGGCCAGCTTGAGCATGGTGACGTCGTTGTCGGCAGCCTGGGCCGACAGGGACAGGGCGGCGGTCAGCAGCAGGGCTGCGGCGGGGCGGGTCATCAGCGGACTCCTCAAGGCATGCACCCGAGGGTGCGATGGCGCCATGTTGCGGCGCGCCGCAGGGGCGGTCTTGATCTTCCGCAAGTGCCCGGGCGAATTTGCCAACCTGGCACAGGCAGCACGCGCGGTTGTGGCGTGGTGGAGCACTGCGTTGCGGGGGTGCCGCGGGCGCGTCGATGCAATGTCGGCAATCGGTCACGCGGGTTCCGTTGTCGTCATGGCATAGGAGGCACGACCGGTGGCAGATGCCTAGCATCGCCACCTCGCGCTGTTCGCCTGCCCTGCCCGGCAGGGCCTCAACCCCGGAGCCTCATCCAATGCGTCTGCACGTTCTTGCGCCCACCCTCATCGCGTCCGCCATGATCACCGCCTGCGGCGGTGGTGGCGGTGGCAGCACCACCAGCGACCCGGTCACGCCGGTCGCGGCCACCACCACCGTCAGCGGCGTCGCCAGCAAGGGCCCGCTCAAGCGTGCGATGGTCAAGGCCTACAAGGTCAACGACAACGGCACGCGCGGCGACCTGATCACGTCGAAGGAAACCGACGACAACGGCGCCTACTCCCTGGACCTGGGCACCTATGCCGGCGCGGTGCAGCTGGAAGTCACGGTGGTGCCCGGCACGACCCGCACTGCCGACGAGGCGACCGGCGCCGACCAGACCCTGCCTGACGACTTCAAGCTGCGCTCGACCCTGGTGGTGACCGCGCCGACCGGCAGCAGCAACCAGGTGCAGAGCGCATCCATCACGGCCTACACCGAGCTGGCCACCAAGATCGCCGAGGATGCCGGCGGCCTGAGCAAGACCAGCATCGCCAATGCCACCAAGGTGGTGTTCGACCTGATCGGTGTCGACCCGGTGGCCACCAAGCCCATCGACTACAGCAAGGCGCCGCCCGCCGACGCCACCGAGGCGCAGAAGAAGTACGCGCTGCTGAATGCCGCCGTGTCGACCCTGGCCACCCTGACGCCCAAGACCACCGATGCCGCCACGCTGGCCTGCTTCAACAGCGCCGGCACCACGGTGGGCAAGAAGATCAAGTGCGCCACCGACCAGATCGCCCGGTCGGTCACGGTCGACAAGAGCAGCGCCACGGCCACCGCCGCGGTGAACCGCAACTTCGTCGGCCTGGGTGATGCGCTGCTGGCGGCATCGAGCGACGACAAGAACAAGACCGGCAAGGTGGTGACGGCCGACGATTCGGACAACCGCCGCCTCCAGGACATCGAGGCCGAGGTCGAGAGCTCGGCCACCGGCGTGGCGCCCCCCGTCAAGCTGGACGTGCCGGTGCAGGACCAGGCCGACGTGGCCAAGGCCAAGGTCTTCTTCAACCGCCTGCGCTCGAACGTGGCGTCGCTGCAGTCGGCGCCGCTGGACACCGGCCTGGCCGACGGCCTGCGCGCCTTCGAGGCCTCGCTGCGCGGCGAGGCGCTGAAGGTGGCGGGCGACACCGCCCAACTGCTGCAGCTGGCCCGGATCGGCCTGGCGCTGTGGGAGGACTACAAGAGCGGTGCCGTCACCAACCCCAACAGCGTGGGTGTCTTCGGCCTGCCCGGCGGCTGCACCGTGTTCCAGGGCAGCTTCCCCAGCCAGTTCGGGCCGGACGCCGCCCAGGTCGGCGCCAGCGGCGCGCCGGGCGCGGCGTATGCCAACACCTCGGTCACGGCCACCTCGGCGCAGAACGCCAGCTGGGTCGGCTGCTCGCTGAACGCGGGCCTGACGCCCACCGCGGCCAATGGCGCGGTGCAGTACCGCCGCACCATCCTGCTGAACACCGGGGTGGACACCGTGCCGGCGGTCATTCCCTACCTGGCGACCACCCGGGTCCGCACCTTCGACACCGCGAACAACGTGCTGGTGCAGCGCAACCTGGTGCCCACGCTGAGCGGCAGCTTCGGCGCGGCCACCACCGCCAACGCCCTGCCGGCGACCATCAACCTGAGCGGTGACCTGCCGCCGGGCGTGGATGCGACCGGCGCCCTGCTGGCCGCCCGCTACCCGGTGCGCGTGGCCGCCACCGTGGCGGCGTTGGCCAGCACGGCCACCTCGGTGACGTTCACCGCAGGCAACATGGGCGTGGTGCCGGTCGGCGCCACGGCGGCGTCGCTGACGGTCGACCTGTCGGCCGGTGGCGTCTCCAGCGTGGTGGCGCCCATGGCGCTGGACGCGGATGCCAACGCAGTGCCCACGACGGCACAGCTCGCCGACGCCAGGGTCACCCTGGCTGCACGCATCAGCACGGCCCGGGGCGCGTTGTTCGGCCGCCTGGATGCGGACAACATGGTGCTCGACAGCCTCGGCGACATCCAGCCCCGGCACCTGAAGTTCACCGGCACGCTCTCGGCGGCCGGCAACGGCGGGGTCGTGGCTGAAGTGCTGACCGGGACGCTGGAGGGCAACCGCAGCTTTGCCGCCGGTGCCAGCCTGCCCACCGACGTGGTCAGCTTCAACGGCAGCCTCAGCCTGCCCGGCCGGCCGGGCGTGACGCTGAGCCTGTCGTCGACCAAGACGCCGGCCACCGCCAGTGCCCCGGCCAGCGTGACGCTGACCGGCCGCTACGTGCAGGACGCGGTCTCGATGCAGGCCACCGGCCGCCAGACCGGCACGGCCAAGTCGCTGACGCTGGAAGACTCCAGCGGCGTGTCGGTGTCGATGCTGTCGGCCTCGACCAGCGCCGCCGTCACCGTCAGCGGCCGCAACGCCGCCACCATCGACATGACGCGCGGCCGCGTCACCTATGTCGACGGCACCTTCGAGTCGCTGAACTGATGGTGCGGCTCCACCCGGCCGGCGCGGCTGGCCGGGCGCTGGCCGCCGCCGCCCTGGCAGTTGCGGGCGCGGCCACGGCGGCGCCCGGCGCCACGCCGGACTGGGCGGCCATGCCGCCCGGCCTGCTGCCGCAGCGCCTGCCGGTGGCGGAGGCCGGCGGCGCGGGCTGGCTGGTGCAGGCCCGGGCCGCCGACTTCAGCGCCAGCGATGCCACGCCGGTGCGCGGCTTTGGTGGTGACTGGGCCCGTTACCACCCGCGTGGCGGGCGCAATGCCGCGCTGCAGCAGGCGGGGCTGGAGCTCAGCCTGCAAGGCGTCGGCTGGGAGCTGGCCGCCGTGCTGCGTGGCGACCTGGTCGTCACCGGCAGCCGCGGCAGCTTCGACGCGGTGCATGCCTACAAGCAGCGCGTGGCGCCGGCCGACGGCACGGTGCTCGACGCCCGCGCCGAGGCCCAGGGCGTGGTGTGGGCCGGCCTGCGCGCCGCGCGCAGCTGGACCCTGCTGCCCGCCCGCGAGGCCGGCGCCGCCGGCCTGCGGATCACGGCCGCGCTGACGCCGCTGCAGGTGCGCCGCGTGCGCCTGACCGGGGTGCAGGGCAGCGTGCAGTACGACGCCGCCACCGGCTACGGCTTCGACGCCACCACGCTGCAGCAGGCGTCCGACCGCCAGTTCGGCGGCCAGGGCACGCGCGACGCCACCGGCTCCGGCGTCACCACCGACCTGGGCCTGCTGTGGCAGCCGGCACCCGGCTGGTTCGCCAACCTGTCCCTGGTCGATGCCGTGTCGCGCCTGCGCGTGGACGGCGTCGCCACCGAGGCGATGCAGCTGTCGTCCAGCACCCGCCAGCTCGATGCGCGCGGCTACCTGGACTACAAGCCCCTGCTGACCGGCCGCAACAGCGCCAGCGACCTGCGGCTGCGGCTGGCGCGCAAGTGGTCGGCCACTGCCGGCATGCCGGCCGCCACGCTGTGGGCCGGCGCGCCGGCCGGCAGCCTGGTGGGTGCCCGCTGGGAGCGCATCGACGGCCTGGACCTTCCCGCTGTGTGGGCCGCGTTGCCTGTCACCGCACTGGGCCCGGGCTGGCGCCTGCAGGTGGACGCCGAGACGCGCTGGCGCAGCCTGGGCGTCGGCCTGCAGGGCCCGCACGCGGCGCTGTGGCTGCGCAGCAGCAGCCTGCGGCCGGGCCAGGCCGCCGCCCTGGGCTGGCAGGCCAGCGTCAACCTGCCCTGGTAGGCGCCGGGCCGGTTGCCCGGTCGATCAGCATCGCGTCGCCGTAGCTGAAGAAGCGGTAGCGCGATTCCACCGCGTGCCGGTACAGCGCCTTGGCCTGCGCATGGCCGGTGAAGGCGCTGACCAGCATCAGCAGCGTGCTCTTCGGCAGGTGGAAGTTGGTGATCAGCCGGTCGACCACGTGGAAGCGGAAGCCCGGCGTGATGAAGATATCGGTCTCGCGGGCGCCGGCCTGCAGCGTGCCGTCCGCCGCACCTGCACGCGCCGCCGATTCCAGCGCCCGCAGCGTGGTGGTGCCGGCCGCGACGATGCGCCCGCCCGCGGCCTGCGTGCGGGTGATCGCGTCGACGGTGGCCTCGGGCACGTCGTACCACTCGCTGTGCATCTTGTGCTCGGCCAGGTTGGCCGTGCGCACCGGCTGGAAGGTGCCGGCGCCCACATGCAGCGTGACCTGCGCACGCTGCACGCCGCGTGCGGCCAGGGCGGCCAGCACGGCGTCGTCGAAGTGCAGCGACGCCGTGGGCGCGGCCACCGCGCCGGGCTTGTCGGCGAACACCGTCTGGTAGCGCGCCACGTCGTCGGCGCCGTCGGCATGGGTGATGTAGGGCGGCA
>CALMIF010000421.1 GCA_937864045.1 uncultured Aquabacterium sp.
CGAGGAACTGCGTCAGGTAGGCATGCAGCCCGGTGGCCAGGATCTCGTCGATGCGACCGAACTGCAGGTCGCTGCGCAGGCGGCCGGCGCGGCGGCGGGTTTCGCCGCTCTGCACGTTGGCCACCAGGTCCAGGTTGTGCACCACCTCGTTCATGCAGGCCGCCAGCGACCGCGGCATGTCCGGCCGCAGCACCAGCAGTTCGGCCACCTTGTCGGGGCGGATCACGTTGCGGTAGACCTTGCGGTAGATCTCGAAGCCGCTGACCGAGCGCAGGATCGCGCTCCAGTGGTAGAAGTCGACCTCGGGTGCGTTGTCGTCGGTCCAGGTGCCGACCTCGTCGCCGGCCAGGGCATGGAACTTCACGTCGAGCAGGCGTGCCGTGTTGTCGGCCCGCTCCAGGAAGGTGCCGATGCGGATGAAGTGCAGCGACTCGTCCTGCAGCATGGTGCCCACGCTGACGCCCCGGCTCAGGTGCGAGCGGAACTTCACCCACTCGAACAGCGCCGAGGGGTCGCGCTCGAAGGCATCGCCCTTGAGCATGCGGTTGAATTCCAGCCAGGTCTGGTTGGTGGTCTCGAACAGCTCGGTGGTGAGCGTGCCGCGCACGGCACGGGCGTTCTCGCGCGCTGCCCGCAGGCAGGACACGATGGACGACGGGTTGCCGGCGTCGCGCACCATGAAGTCCATCACGTCGGCGGGCGTCACCGCGGCATGCTTCTGGTGGAACGACCAGGTCAGCTCGGAGATGCCCAGCACGCCGGCCCAGCCCTGCTCGGCCCGGTCGGCCGACTGCGGCAGCAGCGAGGTCTGGTAGTTCACGTCCAGCATGCGGGCGGTGTTCTCGGCGCGCTCCATGTAGCGCGACATCCAGAACAGGTGGTCTGCGGTTCTTGAAAGCATCGGTCTGTTCTCCCCGTCAGACTTGCGACTGCGACTGTGTTTGCGACTGCGCCTGGCCCGGATCGCCCTCCAGAACCCAGGTGTCCTTCGTGCCGCCGCCCTGGCTGCTGTTGACCACCAGCGAGCCCTCCTTCAGCGCCACGCGGGTCAGGCCGCCGGGCACCATCTGCACGCTCTTGCCGGTGAGCACGAAGGGCCGCAGGTCGATGTGGCGCGGCGCGACACCGCTCTCCACGAAGGTGGGCGTGGTCGACAACGCCAGCGTGGGCTGGGCGATGTAGTTGTCGGGCCGCGCCAGCACGGCGGCGCGGAAGTCTTCGATCTCGGCCTTGGTGGACGCCGGGCCGACCAGCATGCCGTAGCCGCCGGCACCGTGCACCTCCTTGACCACCAGCTCGCCCAGGTGGTCGAGCACGTAGGTCAGGTCGTCCTTCTCGCGGCACAGGTAGGTCGGCACGTTCTCCAGGATCGGCTTCTCGCCGAGGTAGAACTCGACCATCTTGGGCACGTAAGGGTAGATCGACTTGTCGTCGGCCACGCCGGTGCCGATGGCGTTGCACAGGCTGATGTTGCCCTTGCGGTAGACATCGAGCAGGCCGGCGCAGCCCAGCGTGCTGTCGGGGCGGAAGGCGGTGGGGTCGAGGAAGTCGTCGTCCACGCGGCGGTAGACCACGTCGACCCGGCGCGGGCCCTGGGTGGTGCGCATGTAGACGAAACCGTCCTTGACGAACAGGTCCTGGCCCTCGACCAGCTCCACGCCCATCTGCTGGGCCAGGAAGGCGTGCTCGAAATAGGCGCTGTTGTACATGCCCGGCGTCAGCACCACCACGGTGGGCTCGTTGACCGAGGGCGGCGCGCTGGCGCGCAGCGTCTCCAGCAGCAGGTCGGGGTAATGCGCCACCGGCGCAATGCGGTGCTGGGCGAACAGCTCGGGGAACAGCCGCATCATCATCTTGCGGTTCTCGAGCATGTAGCTCACGCCGCTGGGCACGCGCAGGTTGTCCTCCAGCACGTAGTAGGTGCCGCTGCCGTCGGGCTGGGCGGCCCGCACGATGTCGATGCCGGCGATGTGCGAGTAGATGCTGCCCGGCAGGTCCACGCCCATCATCTCGGGGCGGAACTGCGCGTTCTGCAGCACCTGCCCGGCGGGCACGATGCCAGCCTTCAGGATCTCCTGGCCATGGTAGACGTCGTGCAGGAAGCGGTTCAGCGCGGTGACCCGCTGCACCAGACCCTGCTGCATGCGCGTCCACTCGTCACTGGGAATGATGCGCGGGATCACGTCGAAGGGGATCAGGCGCTCGGTGCCGGCGCCGTCCTCGTCCTTGGCGCCGTAGACGGCGAAGGTGATGCCCACGCGGCGGAAGATCATTTCCGCCTCGTCGCGGCGGGCGGCCATCAGCTCGCGCGGTTGCTGCTGCAGCCAGCGGTCGAAGGCACTGTAGTGCGGGCGCACCGCACCGTTGGCGGCCTGCATCTCATCGAAGAAGGGTTTCATGGGAAAGGGACTCCAGACGCAGCCGGTTTAGCAACATCCGCACCACCCTCAGGCGCCTCTGGAGCCGGGGCTTCGCCGGGCCTGGCATGCCAGTAGCGGCGACGCACATCCCGGGTGCACGATGCCGCACCATCGTGCCACACCCATGCACCACAACCATCGGTGCGCACCACAGTGATGCCCCGCTGGGCATGGCGTGCCAGTACGTCGGCCGCCGGGTGGCCGAAGCGGCTGCGGTAGCCGGCCTGCACCACGGCCAGCCGGGGCTGCACGGCATCGAGGAACGCCCCGGTCGACGAGGTGCGGCTGCCGTGGTGGGGCACCAGCAGCACCGTGCTGGCCAGGTCGGCGGCACCACGCTGCAGCAACGCGGCCTCCTGCGGTGCCTCGATGTCACCGGTCAGCAGCAGGCTGCGGCCGGCGGCATCCTCCACCCGCAGCACGCAGGACACCGCATTCGGCCTGGCCGCGAAGGCCACGTCGTCCTCGGTCGGGTGCAGCACGGCAAAGTGCACGCCGTCCCATGCCCAGCGCTGGCCGGCACGGCAGGCGGTGTGCGGCAGGCCGCGCTGGCGCAAGGGATGGCTGTCATCCAGCGACGTCGACAACCCGGCCACCGGCAGCGCATCGAGCAGACTGGCCGCACCGCCGGCATGGTCGATGTCGCGGTGGCTGATCACCAGCAGGTCGACCCGGCGCTCGCCGCGGGCGCGCAGCAGCGGCACGAGCACGCGCTGGCCGGCGTCGCTCTCGCGGCTGTATTGCGGGCCGGCGTCGTAGACCAGCAGGTGGTTGCGGGTGCGCAGCAGCACGGCCGTGCCCTGCCCCACGTCGGCCACCAGGGCGCTGAAGGCGCCCGGCGCCGGCCGGGGCACCGGCGGCCACAGCAGCGGCAGCACCAGGGGCAGCGCCAGCCAGCGCCAGGCCCGCGGCGCCGGCAGCACACCCAGCAGCGCACCCAGCACGCCGGCGGCCACCAGCCAGGCGGGCGCCACCGGCACGCTCCAGGCGGCCAGCGGCACCTGGGCCAGCCAGCTCAGGCCCCAGGCCATGGCCTGCACCAGCGCCGCGGCCCCCAGCCACAGCGGCGGCACCAGCATGCCCAGCAGGGCCAGCGGCGTGATCAGCAGCGTGACCAGCGGAATCGCCACCAGGTTGGCGACGAAGCCGATGGCGCTGAACTGCTGGAAGAACACCAGCGACAGCGGCGCCAGCCCCAGGGTGGCGACCACCTGGGCCCGCAGGTGCGCGGCCAAGGCGCCGCGCCAGCCCGGGGCCGCCCGGTCGCGGCCGGCGGCGGGCTCGCTGGCCATCAGCAGGGCCACGGCGGCAAACGACAGCCAGAAGCCCGGCTGCAGCAGGGCCCAGGGGTCGGCCATCGTCACGCCCAGCGCCGCGGCCAGCAGCACCAGCGCCCAGGGCCAGCGCCAGCCGGCGCTGCGCAGCAGCACGGTCACCGCCAGCATCAGCACGGTGCGCTGGGCCGGCACGCCCCAGCCGGCCAGCAGTGCGTAGCCGGCTGCCGCCGCCAGGCCCAGCCAGCGTGCGGCCACCGGCGCGGGCAGGCGCAGCATCAGTGCCGGGCTGCGACGCCAGCCGGCACCGACCAGCAGGCCCGCCAGCCAGGCGAACATCGTCACGTGCAGGCCGCTGATGCTCACGAGGTGCTGGATCGCCGTGGCCCGGAACAGCGCCCAGTCCTCGCGCTCGATGGCGGACTGGTCGCCCACCGTCAGCGCGGCCAGCACGCCCGCGGCGCGGCCATCGGCCACCGTGCGCAGCAGCGCGTCGCGGATGCGCTGGCGCCACTGGTCGACCGGGTGGGCCACGCCGTCCGCCAGCAGCGTGGCCGCGCTCCAGTCGCGCACCACGCGCACATAGCCGGTGGCGCCCACGCCCTGCTCGAACCACTGCAGCTCGACGTCGTAGCCGTCGGGATTGAGGCTGCCGTGCGGGCGCTTCAGCCGCAACGGCAGGCGCCAGCGCTGGCCGGCGCGCAGGTCGGCGCGCGGGTCGTCGAGCCAGGCTTCATCATGGAAGCCGGCGTACCAGCCCAGCGCCAGCCGCGGCGGCAGCTGCACCGGCGTGCCGCGCAGCGTGGCCGACTCGACACCGAACAGGAAGCGCGTGCCGGCCGGGCCGGTCTGCGGCAGGCTGGCAACGACGCCGGTGACCAGCAGTTGCTGGCCTTCGAGCGACGCGTCCAGCCGCTCGGCCAGCCGGCTATCGGCGCGCCAGGCCGTGCTGCCGAAGGCGAGCGCCGCCGACACCAGCACCAGGGCCGGCAGCCGTTGCGCGGGCGGCCAGCGCAGGGCCAGCAGCAAGGCGAGCGCACCGGCGGCGGTGATGCCCTGCACCCAGGGCAAGGGCCACAACGCCGGCTGCTGCAACTGCAGCGCCAG
>CALMIF010000422.1 GCA_937864045.1 uncultured Aquabacterium sp.
CCAGGCCGTAGCTGACGACCTTGAACCACTTGCCCGACATGTTCAGCGGCATGCCATGGGTCAAGTGGCCGCCTTCGGCCAGGCTCATGCCCATGATGGTGTCGCCGGGCTGCAGCAGGCCGAAGAACACTGCCTGGTTGGCCTGCGAGCCCGAGTTGGGTTGCACATTGGCGTTCTCGGCGCCGAAAAGCTGCTTCAGCCGGTCGATGGCCAGTTGCTCGACCACGTCGACATGCTCGCAGCCGCCGTAGTAGCGCTTGCCGGGGTAGCCCTCGGCGTACTTGTTGGTCAGCTGCGAACCCTGCGCCTGCATCACGGCCGGCGAGGCGTAGTTCTCGCTGGCGATCAGCTCGATGTGGGCTTCCTGGCGCGCGTTCTCGGCCTGGATCGCCGCCCAGAGCTCGGGGTCGACATGGGCGATGGTGGATTGGGTGCGGTCGAACATGGGGCAGTCCTGTGGGTTGTGACCCGGCGCCGGGCTTGGACAGCACACGAGGTGCTGCAAGCCGGCCCGGTTCCGGGCTGCCCAGGCGAACGGCGGTGTCGGCGGCGGCCCTGGAAGGCCGCCCTTGCAAGGGCCGGCCCGCGCTTCCCGGTGGTCGTCCACCTTGGTCAACCCGGGCAGGTGCCGGATCGCCTCATCGCCAGTCGCGCAGGCGGGCGGATTGTAGCGGAGCAGCCCCGGCAGGGCGGCCCGGCGGGCGTCAGCGCAGCGCGACGCGCTCGTCGGTGCCGGCCGGTGCGCTGGGCGCTGCTGACGGCGGGGTGGGCAGGGCGGGCACGTCGCCCTTGCCGGTGCCCGAAGCGGCGGGCGTGTTGCTTGCACTCACCGACACCTTGCGACCATCGGCCACTTGGCGCAGGTGGCCCTGTTCAGCCAGCACCTTGCCGACGTAGCCGCCGTCTTCTCCGCTGAGCGCCGCACCGACGTAGAAGCGCAAGCCGGCCTCCAGGCCGCCGGCACGAGCGATGCATTCCTTCAGGACCTGGACGCCCACGCGCAGGTTGGCCACCGGGTCGAATGCGGCGCGGACACCACCGTAGGCTTCGTACTTGTCGTCGTGCACCCGGGTCATCACCTGCATCAGGCCCTGCGCCCCGACGGCGCTCTGCGCAAACGGGTTGAAGCTGGACTCGACGGCCATGATCGCCAGGATCAGGGTCGGGTCGAGGCCGACGCGGTGGCCCACGCTCCAGGCTTCCTGCACCAGGCGGCTGACGGGTTCGGGTGCCACCTTGTAGCGCCGCGACAGCCAGGAGGCGACCGCCGCCTGCTGGCGCGGCAGCGCCTTCGGGTCGGCGGCGGTGGCGCGCGCCACCGCATCGGGCTCGGGTTCGGGCTGGGTGTCCTCCGCCTGGGGGTCGCGGGCCTCCTGGCGCGCCAGCAACCAGTCCAGGGCCTCGCGCTCCACCGCGGTGCGGATGTCCTCGCGGCCGCCGGCGAACAGGGCAGCGCCCAGCACCAGCAGGCCCAGCAGGGCCAACGAGTTGTGGCTGACTTCGAGCAGGCCGGCGCCCACGTCGCGCAGGAAGACCCGCGCCGATTCGACACAAGAGCTGGCAACAGCGCGAATGCTGGCGTTCGCTGACATGACAGGTCCGCTGGTTGGACCGGCCGATTGGCGGCGCGCGGGCGCAGGCCAGGGTCGGGGGCGGTCGATAATGAAGGGCTTGATCTGCCGCACCAGAACGGTGGCCGGCGGACCCGCGATGCGGAGCCTGGATCAGCGCGCCGGCTCTGGCCGACGGTGCTGCCCGCATTGCGGGTTTACCCTTGACTCCCAAGGTTTTCCGGATTCTAGGAAGCCCTGAAATAACCGGTCAAGCATATCAAACTTGTTTTTCATGGCAAAACGACGATGAAATACCGCGATCTGCGTGACTTTGCCGCTCAGCTGGAACGTCAGGGTGAACTGCGGCGCGTGGCCGATCCGGTGTCGCCGCAACTGGAAATGACGGCCCTGGCCGACCAGGTGCTGCGCGCGGGCGGACCGGCCTTGTGGTTCGAGCGGCCCACCGGGCATGGCACGCCGGTGCTGGCCAACTTGTTCGGCACACCCCGGCGCGTGGCGCTGGGCATGGGCGCGGCCAATGTGTCGGAACTGCGCGAGATCGGCAGCCTGCTGGCCCGCCTGAAGGAACCCGAGCCACCGCAGGGCCTGAAGGATGCCGGCCGCCTGGCGCAGATGATGAAGGCGGTGTGGGACATGAAGCCCGCGCGGCGCCGCGACGGCCCTTGCCGCGAAGTCGAGTTGCTGGGCGATCAGATCGACCTGGCGCGCTGGCCGATCCAGACCTGCTGGCCGGGCGACGCCGCGCCACTGATCACCTGGGGCCTGGTGGTCACGCGCGGGCCGCAGTCGGTGGCCAAGCCGCGGTTGCGGCAGAACATCGGCATCTACCGCCAGCAGGTGATCGGCCCGCGCGAGGTCATCATGCGCTGGTTGGCCCACCGCGGCGGCGCACTCGATTTTCGCGATTTCGCCCGCGCCAATCCAGGCCGGCCGTTTCCGATCGCCGTGGCCCTGGGTGCCGACCCGGCGACCACGCTGGGCGCTGTGACGCCGGTGCCGGATTCGCTGAGCGAATACCAGTTTGCCGGCCTGCTGCGCGGCAGCGCGACCGAACTGGTCGATTGCAGCGTCGGCGAGGCCGGCCGCATGCTGCAGGTGCCGGCCACGGCCGAGATGGTGCTGGAAGGGCACATTCCCACCGCGCCCACGGGCTGGCAGGGCGAGAGCGCGCACGGCGTGCCGGTCAAGGAGGTCGGCGGTTACCTGCACGCGCTCGAAGGGCCCTACGGCGACCACACCGGCTACTACAACGAGCAGGATTGGTTCCCGGTCTTCCGCATCGACCGGCTGACGCACCGGCGCGATCCGGTCTACCACTCGACCTACACCGGCAAGCCGCCCGACGAGCCCGCCGTGCTGGGCGTGGCGCTGAACGAGGTGTTCGTGCCCATCCTGCAAAAGCAGTTTCCGGAGATCGTCGACTTCTACCTGCCGCCCGAGGGCTGCAGCTACCGCATGGCGATCATCAGCATCCGCAAGGCGTATCCGGGCCACGCCAAGCGTTTGATGTTCGGGCTGTGGAGCTTCCTGCGCCAGTTCATGTACACCAAGTTCATCGTGGTGACCGATGACGACGTGGACATCCGCGACTGGAAGGACGTGATGTGGGCCATCACCACCCGCATGGACCCGGTGCGTGACACGACCCTGGTCGAGCACACGCCGATCGACTACCTGGACTTCGCCTCGCCGGTCAGCGGCCTGGGCGGCAAGATGGGGCTGGACGCGACGAACAAGTGGCCCGGCGAGACGGCCCGCGAATGGGGGCGTGCGATCTCGATGCCCGACGCAGTGACGCAGCGGGTGCGCAGCCTGTTCGATGCGGTGATGGCGCGCTGAAGCGCAACCGCCGCTCAATTTCCGCTTGCGGGCCGCGGGCGGTGGGAGTAAGGTTGCATTGCCTTCGATGAAGGCAATCCACTTCGTGCAGTCTCTGCATGAAACGGGGCCCCGGACTTCCATCCTCCGGATCCCCACATGGCAGCCATCGGCAGCCCGCCCCCTCGGATCGCAAGATTCGAGGGGGTTCGTGTTTTTGGGGCAGCTGCCCGGTGATCAGGCGCCGGCGGCCAGGCCGATCCACTCGCGCAGGGCCTGGCGCACCCGTTGGTGGCCGTCGGGCGTGGGCGTCCAGCGCTGCAGCGGCGGCAGCAGGCGGTCGGTGACCAGGCCCATCGGGGCGGGCACCAGGCGCAAGGCCATGCCGGCGTGGGCGGCTTCCTCGGTGAAGGCCCGTGCGGCCCGGCGCATGTGCCAGCCGTGGGTCACCAGGATCACCTGGTCGATGCCGTCCTTGCGCAGCTGCTGCAGGCTGAAGCGGGCCATGCCCCGGGTGTCGTGGGATTCGGCCTCGGTCCAACGCACTGTGCGGCCGCTGTCGCGACTGGCGACACGCGCCAGCACGGCCGATTCGGCCGGGCCATCGTGCAGCGCCCAGCCGGCACCACCGGCGATCAGCATCGGCGCGGGCACCTGCCTTGCCAGCCACAGGCCGTAGTGCAGCCGTTCCATCGACCGGCCGGCCGGGTGCGATTCGCCGTATTCCGACGCCAGCGGGCGCACGCCGCCGGACAGCACCACGATGGCGGTGCGGCCATCGCCGGCGCTGCGGCGCAGTTCGGCCAGACGCTGCGTCGACAGCGTGGGCGCCATCACCAGCTGGCGCTCCAGCAGCTCGCCGGTGACCTGGCAATGGCTGAACCACAGGCCCAGCACAGCGGTCAGCAGCAGCGCGGTGGCCAGCGCCGGGCGGCGGCGTTGCCACCACCAGGCCAGGATCAGCATCAGCAGCATGGGCACGGGCGGCAGCAGCAGGGCCGCCATCACGGGCTTCCAGTCCAGCAGTCCGAAGGTGGCAAGGAGGTCGTTCACGGCCAGGCGCCAAACCGGTTCAAGGGTGTGCAGAAGGTGTCGTCAGGGGACCGGGCCGGATTCTGCACGCGTGACGCCCAGAGACCCTGCCGGGCCGGCCCCGCGATCGGGGTGCCGACAATGCCTGCCGGTCAACACGCTTCGAGCAAGGACATGGGCATGGACGAGGACATCATCACCCTGGGCGGCGGCTGCTTCTGGTGCACCGAGGCGGTGTACGAGCAGGTGCAGGGCGTGCGTGCGGTGCAGTCGGGCTACAGCAACGGGCACCTGGCCAGCCCCAGCTATGCGCAGGTCTGCGAGGGCGACACCGGCCACAACGAGGTGGTGCGGGTGCGCTTCGACCCGGCCCAGATCTCGCTGCGCGAGATCCTGGAGATCTTCTTCGTGGTGCACGACCCGACCACGCTGAACCGCCAGGGCAACGACGTCGGCACGCAGTACCGGTCCGGCATCTACTGGCACCGGCCCGAGCAGGCCGAGGTGGCGCGCGCGGTGATCGCCGAGGCCAATGCCCGGCTGGGTGGGCGTGTGGTGACCGAATTGGCCCAGGAGCACAACTACTGGCCTGCCGAGGACTACCACCAGCACTACTTTGCCAACAACCCGGGCCAGGGCTACTGCGCCTTCGTCGTCGCCCCCAAGGTCGAGAAGTTCCGCAAGACCTTCGCGGCGCGGGTGCGGCGCGACTGAGCCCGGCCGATCAGGGGGCGAGCCGTTCGCGCACCCAGACTGCACCGCTTTCGCCGGCGTCCAGCCGGTAGCGCAGGCGGTCGTGCAGGCGGCTCTTGCGGCCCTGCCAGAACTCCCAGCGGTCGGGCACCAGGCGGAAGCCGCCCCAGTGCGGCGGGCGCGGCGGGTGCAGCGCGAACTGCGCCGCATAGCGCGCCGCCTGCGCCACCAGCACGGTGCGCCCGCCGATCACCTGGCTCTGCGGCGAGGCCCAGGCGCCGATGCGCGAATCCAGCGGCCGCGAGGCGTAGTACGCATCGGCCTCGGCATCGGCCACCCTCTCCACCCGGCCCTCGATGCGCACCACGCGCTCCAGTTCGACCCAGTGGAACTGCAGCGCGGCGAACGGGTTGCCCGCCAGCTCCTGCCCCTTGCGGCTGTTGAAGTTGGTGTACCAGGCGATGCCGCGGGCATCCACGCCCTTGACCAGCACCACCCGCGTCGACGGGCGGCCGTCGGCACCCACGGTGGCCAGGGTCATCGCGTTCGGCTCGGGAACCTGGCCATCGATGGCCTGCTGCAGCCAGGTCTCGAACTGGCGCAGCGGATCGGCATGGGCGGCCTGTTCGTCGAGTTCGGCGCGCTCGTAGCTCTTGCGGAGGTCGGCAATGCGGGGGTCCATGCGGTGAGTATGCCGCCGTGTCGATGTGGCCCGACAAGGCTGGCGTCAGCGAGCCCAGGCATGGTGGTTGCACCTTAAGTGATTGGCCTTAGGTAGACCTCCGACTGTCGATCCCACCCGCCGGCCCCCATGCTTGCGGCAAACACAGCGTGCGCAGGGAGTTCAAAGCGCCGCAACCACGGACATGAAACCGCAACCCGTCATCGTCGTGCTGGCCGCTGGCCGCGGCAGCCGCTTCACCGGTGCGCAGCACAAGTTGGCCCAGCCGCTGGGTGCGGTCAGCGTGCTGGGCCAGACCATCGGCCATGCCATCGAGAGCCGGCTGCAGGTGGTGGTGGTCACCACCGAACCGCTGGCCGCCGAGGCGGCACGTTGGGTGGCGCGGCGCGACGTGGTGGTGCTGCCCGAGGTCGGCAGCCCCGGCGGCCAGGCGCTGGGCATGGGCTTCTCGATCGCCGCGGGCGTGGCGGCGCGGGCCGATGGCGGCGGCTGGCTGGTGCTGCCGGGCGACATGCCGCTGGTGCGCCCCGAAACCCTGGTCCGCGTGGCGCAGGGCCTGGCCCACCACGCCGTGGCCTATGCGCAATACCAGGGCCGGCGCGGCCATCCGGTGGGCTTTGCGGCCGAGCTGTTTTCCGAACTGGTGCAACTGAGCGGCGACGAGGGCGCCCGCCGGCTGATGGGGCGCTATCCCTCGCAGGGCATCGACGTCGACGACCCGGGCGTGCTGATCGACGTGGACACCACCGACGACCTGGCTGCGGTGCAGACGCGTGCGTCCGCGCTGCGCACGGCGCAGCTGCTGGCGGCGCGCTGAGCCGGCCCGGCAGTCACACCAGCCCTTCGCGCCGCGCCAGCGCCAGCAGGCGTTCGCTCTCGCGGTCGCACATGCGGTGCTGGCGCAGGGCCTCGGCAGTGCGCACCAGGTAGTCCAGCGTGCTGCCGTAGCGGCCATGGGCATGGCGCAGGATGGCCAGCAGCGACGGGTCGTCGATGCGGCCGGTGTAGTTGGGGCTGCGCCGGCTCAGCGTGAAGGCCAGGGCCATCACGTCGCCGTCACCCGTGTGGCAGCGCAGCCAGCGCGGGTCGTAGACGCCGGTGGGCATCTCGCGCAGCCACAGCCGGTCCAGTTCGTCGCGGCCACGCTCCTTCGGGATGCGGTAGACCATGCCGCGGCACATGCCGCCGGACATCAGCGCGTAGACCAGCCCCGGCTGGTCGGGCGTGCCACGGTTCACGCGCGAGCGCATGCGCAGCGCCCGGTGCCAGCCGCGCACCAGGGCCGGGCGGTGCTCGGCGGCATCGAATTCCGGCCGCCAGATCAGCGAGGCATAGCCGAAGACCCACAGGTCGGTGTGGCCGCCCCATTGCTGCCGCACCTGGGCGAGCAGGGCGGCGGTGTCGCGCACGGCCAGCGATTGCATGGTCGCCAGCATGCCAGAACTGCAGCGGTGCAGCCTTGACGATGTAACCAGGTTACTCGACAATCAGCCATCAAGTTACCCGCCGACCCGCTGCCGCCATGAACCCTCGCATCGCCGCCGTCACCGCACGCATCCGCGAGCGCAGTGCACCGCAGCGCCAGGCCTACCTGGCGCGTTTGCAGAAGCTGGCCGGCCGCCCACCCGGTGCCCAGCGCATGGGCTGCGCCAACGTCGCCCACGCGTTTGCCGGCATGCCGGGCGACGAGCGCCTGCGCATCGTCGCCGAACGCGCGCCGCACATCGGCGTGGTCACCGCCTACAACGACATGCTGTCGGCGCACCAGCCGTATGAAGCATTCCCGGCGCTGATCCGCGACGAGGCGCGCCGCCGCGGCGCCACGGTGCAGGTCGCCGGTGGCGTGCCGGCCATGTGCGACGGCGTCACCCAGGGTCTGCCGGGCATGGAGCTGAGCCTGTTTTCGCGCGACACCATCGCGATGGCCACTGCCGTGGCGCTGACGCACGACGTCTTCGACGGCGCCCTGCTGCTGGGCGTGTGCGACAAGATCGTGCCCGGCCTGCTGATCGGCGCGCTGCACTTCGGCCATCTGCCTTGTGTCTTCGTGCCCGCGGGGCCGATGTCCACCGGGCTGTCGAACAGCGCCAAGTCCAAGGTGCGCGAGCAGCATGCACAGGGCCTGGTCGGCCGCGACGAACTGCTGGCCGCCGAGCAGGCGGCCTACCATGGCGCCGGCACCTGCACCTTCTACGGCACGGCCAACAGCAACCAGATGCTGCTCGAAGCCATGGGCCTGCATGTGCCCGGCGCCGCCTTCGTGCACCCGCACGACGGCCTGCGCGAGGCGCTGACCCGCGAGGCCGTGGCCACGCTGCTGGGCATCACCCGCGGCAGCGCGCGGCCCGCGCCGATTGGCGAACTGGTCGACGAGCGCGTGATCGTCAACGCCATGGTCGCGTTGCTGGCCACCGGCGGCTCGACCAACCACCTGATCCACTGGGTGGCGGTGGCGCGTGCGGCCGGCATCACCATCGACTGGACCGACTTTGCCGACCTGTCGGCCGAGGTGCCGCTGCTGACGCGTGTCTACCCCAACGGCGAGGCCGATGTGAACCAGTTCCAGGCAGCCGGCGGCCCGGGTTGGGTGCTGCGTGAGTTGCTGGACAGCGGCTGCGTGCACGGCGACGTGACGACGGTGGCCGCCGGCGGCTTGTCGGCCTACGGCAGCGTGCCGCGGCTGGCCAATGCCGGGGCGCCCGCCATCGCCTGGGATCCAGTGGCCCCGCAATCACCCGACACCAGCATCGTGCGGCCGGCCAGCGCACCGTTCTCGGCCACCGGCGGCCTCAAGCTGCTCGACGGCAACCTGGGCCGGGCGGTGATCAAGATCTCGGCCGTGCCCGAGGATCGCCATGTGGTCGAGGCGCCGGCCCGCGTCTTCCACAGCCAGGAGGCGCTGCATGTGGCCTTCAAGGCCGGCGAGCTGGACCGCGACGTGGTGGTGGTGGTGCGCTTCCAGGGCCCACAGGCCAATGGCATGCCCGAACTGCACAAGCTGACGCCGCCGCTGTCCGTGCTGCAGGGCAAGGGCCACCGCGTGGCGCTGGTGACCGACGGACGCATGAGCGGCGCGTCGGGCAAGGTGCCCGCGGCCATCCACGTCAGCCCCGAGGCGCTGGCCGGTGGTCCGCTGGCGCGGGTGCGTGACGGTGACGTCATCCGCCTGGATGCCGTGGCCGGCACGTTGACGGCCTTGGTCGACACCGCCGAATGGGCCGCCCGCACGCCGGCTGCGCTGGATGCCGACCAGGCCGACGACAACGCCCACGGACTCGGCCGCGAGCTGTTCGGCGGCATGCGCCGCACCGTGCGCAGCGCCGAAGAGGGCGCCGTGACCTGGCTGTGAATCCTGGCTCTGAACTTGCGTCGCCCGACGGCCTCCTGAACCGACTTTCGACACCCCGATGACCGACACCCTCCGCCTGGCCAGCCACGGCCCCGTGATTCCCGTGATCGTGCTGCAGCGCGTGGCCGACGCCGTGCCGCTGGCCGAGGCGCTGCTGGCCGGCGGCGTCAAGGTGCTGGAAATCACGATGCGCACGCCAGTGGCACTGCCATGCATCGAAGCCATCGCCAAGGCCGTGCCCGAGGCGGTGGTCGGCGCCGGCACCATCCGCTCGGCGGCCGATGCGCAGGCCGCGCTGGACGCCGGCAGCCGCTTCGCCGTCAGCCCCGGCTACACCGCCGAGGTGGGTGCCGCCTGCCGCCGCATCGGCCTGCCGCTGCTGCCGGGCGTGGCCACGGCCAGCGAGGTGATGGCGGCACAGGCCGACGGCCTGTCGTTCCTGAAGTTCTTCCCGGCGATGCAGGCGGGCGGCATCGCCATGCTCAAGGCCCTGGGCGGCCCGTTCCCCGACGTGGTGTTCTGTCCCACCGGTGGCATCAGCCTGGCCACGGCGCCCGACTTCCTGGCGCTGCCCAACGTCAAGGTCTGCGGCGGCAGCTGGCTGACACCGGCCGATGCGGTGGACAGCGGCGACTGGGCGCGGATCACCAGGCTGGCGCGAGAGGCGCAAGCCCTGCGGGCCTGATTCAGCGCGGGCAGGCCGAGCGCCGGGCCGCCCCAAGCCGGCCTGCCATCCCCTCGGGGGATCGGCCGGTGTCCCCGCTGGTCGGGGGGCTCACATATTTCGGCGCTCGATCAACTCGATCTTGTAGCCGTCGGGATCCGTGATGAAGGCGATCACCGTGGTGCCGCCTTTCACGGGGCCAGCCTCGCGGGTGATCGCGCCACCCAGCTCCTGCGCCCGGGCGCGCACGCGCTCGCAGGTGGCGGCCACGTCGGGCACGCCGATGGCGATGTGGCCGTAGGCCGAGCCCAGGTCGTACTTCTCGACGCCGTAGTTGTAGGTCAGCTCGATCTCGGCCTGGTCAGGGTTGCCGCCGCCATAGCCGACGAAGGCCAGGTCGTACTTCTGGTCGGGCCGCTCGGTGGTGCGCAGCAACTCCATGCCCAGCACCTGGGTGTAGAAGTCGATGGCCCGTTGCAGGTGGCCGACCCGCAGCATCGTGTGCAGCAATCGCATGGTGGTGTCCTCGTGGGTTGAAAAGGCTCAGCGCTCGGCGCGGTCCAGCCACACGCCCAGGCCCTGGGCATTGAGCTCGATGTCCAGCGCCAGGCTGTGCAGCGCGCCCTCGACATCGGCCAGGCCATGCTGCTGCAGCTGGATGCGGGCGATGGCTTGCAGCCCAGCCTTGAGCTGCGCGTGGCGGTCCGGCGACGCCGGCAGGGCCTGCGCCATCGCCACCATCGCGTCGACCTGGGCCAGCAGCCCGGCGGCCAGGCGCGGCACGTCCTCGACCATGCCGTAGTGCGTCAGGTACATGCGCTGCGGGCCAGTCGCCAGCAGACGTTCGATCGACTTGCGCAGCGGGCCGGGCTCGAACTGCACCGGGCTGGACGTGGGCATCACCCAGGCGCCGGCGACACTGTCGGTCTCGCGGTAGCTCAGGCCGAAGGTGTCTCCAGTGAACCAGCCGGCGCTGCGGGCGTCCCAGATGCCATGGTGGTGGCGGGCATGGCCGGGTGTGTCGATGAAGCGCAGCGGCCGGCCGGCGAGGGCGATCACCTCGTCGTCGGCCACTGACCGCACCCGTTCGGCGGGCACCGGCACCAGCGCACCGTACTCGCGGTCCATCGTCGCCTGGCCATAGACGGCCAGCGCGCCCTGGTACAGGGCCTGCGGGTCGATCATGTGGCGGGCGCCGCGCGGGTGCACCAGCAGGGTGGCGCGGGGCAGTTCCTGCATCAGCAGGCCGCAGCCGCCGGCATGGTCCAGGTGCACATGGGTGGGGATGACGAAGTCGACCGCGTCGCGTGCCAGGCCCAGGTCGTCCAGCGCCGCCAGGATGCGCGGCACGGCGAAGTTGGTGCCGCTGTCGACGATGGCGGCACGGCCGTTCTCGACGATCAGGTAGGCCGCGTCGAACAGCGGGCGGTGGAAACCGGTGTCGATGACATGGATGCCGTGGGGCAGGGCTTGGACGAAGGGCAGGGGCATGGGCGGCGGCGCGGGCAAGAAAAAGGGCAGGTCGAGCCTGCCCTGGTGATTGTGGCGGAGGGCGCCGTCGCGCCCGTGCCCATCGATCCTGCGAATCAGCCCTGCGTGTTCGCGTACAGCGCCCACAGCCGCCCGATGTCCGCCGTGCCATCGGTGCTCTTGATGCCGCGCAGCACCTGCACCGCCTTGGCCTTGTTCTTGGCCAGCAGCAGGGCCTGGCCCAGGCGCAGTTGGGCGTCGTCGGCGCGCTTCAGGCCGCCCTTGGCGATGCCCTGCTCGATCAGCGCCACGCCCTTGTCGGCCTGGCCCATCGTGGCGTAGGCATGGCCGATCTGCACCAGGTCGTTGCCGTCCTTGGCGGCAGCAGCGGCGGTGGCGCGCTGCTCGATCGAGGCCTTGCCTTCGGCCTCCTGCTTGTTGGCCAGGTCGCGCAGGCGCTTGTGGCGCTCGGCCTCGGCGCCGGTGCCCAGGGCGCCGCTGGCGAAGCCCTTGTCGACGATGGCCTTGCCCTCGGCGGGCAGGCCGGCCTGCAGCGCCAGCTGCGACATCTCCATGAAGTCTTCGGTCTTCTCCAGCGAGCCGGTGGCCAGGCGCAGGCGCATCACGTCCAGGTTCAACCGGGCCGAGAAGCCCGCCTTGCGCGGCAGGCGGCCGAGGTAGATCGCCCAATAGTCCTTCTTCGGATAGTTGAACAGCAGCTTTTCCAGCGTCGCGGCCTGGCCGGCGGCGTTGTTGGTGCGGGCCTGGGCATCGGCCAGGCGCAGCAGGTCGCCTTCCTCGGGCCGCTTGCCGGCGGCTTCGGCAGCGGCCACGGCCGCAGCGGCTTCCTTGGCGATGGCGCCGTAGTCGCCACTGCTGCCCTGCAGATAGGCCTGCAGCTGCTTCAGCGTGGCGCTGTTGTTGCCGGCGGCCTGCGCCTTCTGCACCCACTGCGCGGCCTTGGCGTTGTCGCGGGCGCTGGCGTAGGCGCTGGCCAATTGCTCGGCCACCTGGCCCTGCTCGCCGCCGCCCACCTTGCCGTACAGCGACTCCAGTGCCTGGATCGCCGTCCCGTTGTCGCCGGCGCGCTGAGCGGCGGCGGCCTTCATGCGGTCGACCATCAGCGATTCGGCGGCAGTCTTGCCGCCCACCGCGTCGGCTTCACGCACCTTGGCCAGGGCCTCCTTGCCCTTGCCCGCCTTCAGCAGTTCGGACGCCGCCTGCAGCGGCTTGCCCACTTCGGGCCGCATGGCCTGGGCCTGCACCGTGCCGGCCGCCAGGGCCAGGAGGCCGGCTGCGGTCAGCATCGACAGCGTGTTGCGCATCGTCTTCTTCATGTTGCGGCTCACAGGAACTGCTCGTTGCCCACGAGGCCGATCTTGGTGACGCCCAGGCGCTGGGCGCTGGCCATGACCATGGCGA
>CALMIF010000423.1 GCA_937864045.1 uncultured Aquabacterium sp.
CACGCGCATCGCCGCCAGCGACCCGTCGGTCTGGCGCGACATCCTGCTGGCCAACCGCGAGGAAGTGCTCAAGCAGAGCCAGCGCTTCCGCCTGGCACTGGACGCGTTGGAGCACACCATGCTGGCGGGCAACGGCCAGGCGCTGGAAGACATGATCCGCAGCGCCAGCGAGGCGCGGGCCGCCTGGCAGATCGCCGGCAAGAAATGACCTCCCTTCCCTTCCTTGATCTGCCCCCGCTGCGGGGCGCGGCCGGCAGCGTGCGCCTGCCCGGCAGCAAGAGCATCTCCAACCGCGTGCTGCTGCTGGCCGGCCTGAGCGCCGGCACCACCGTCGTGCGCGACCTGCTGGACAGCGACGACACCCGCGTGATGCTGGCGGCGCTCGACGCGCTGGGCTGCGCCCTCGAACGGCGCGCCGACGGCGCCCTGGCCGTCACCGGCCTGGGCGGGCGGCTGCAGGTGCACGAGGCGGCGCTCTTCCTCGGCAACGCCGGCACCGCGATGCGGCCGCTGACCGCCGCCCTGGCGGTGCTGGCCGCGCTGCAGGGCGGGCGCTTCACGCTCAGCGGCGTGCCGCGCATGCACGAGCGGCCCATCGGCGACCTGGTCGATGCGCTGCGCCAGCTCGGTTGCGGCATCGACGACCTGGGCCAGCCGGGCTATCCGCCGCTGGCGCTGCACGGCCGGGCCGGCGGGCGGCTGCACACCGACCGCGCCATCCGCGTGCGCGGCGACGTCTCCAGCCAGTTCCTGACCGCCCTGCTGCTGGCTCTGCCGCTGGCGAGTGACGCCGGCCCGGTGGCGATCGCCGTGGACGGCGAGCTGATCAGCAAGCCCTATGTCGAGATCACGCTGAACCTGCTGGCGCGCTTCGGCATCACGGTGCAGCGCGAGGGCTTCCAGCGCTTCACCATGCCCGCCGGCAGCGCCTACCGCACGCCGGGCGAGATCCACGTCGAGGCCGATGCCTCGTCGGCGTCGTACTTCATCGCGCTGGGCGCGATCGCGGCCGGAACCGCCGACAACCCCGAACCGCTGGTGATCGAGGGCCTGGGCCTGGACGCGATCCAGGGTGACATCCGCTTCGTCGAGGCCGCCCGGGCCATGGGCGCGGATGTGCAGGGCGCCCCCGGCCGGCTGACGGTGCGCCGCGGCGCCTGGCCGCTGCGCGCGGTGACGCTGGACTGCAACCACATTCCCGATGCGGCGATGACGCTGGCATCGATGGCGCTGTATGCCGAGGGCACGACACGGCTGACCAACATCGCCAGCTGGCGCGTGAAGGAGACCGACCGCATCGCCGCGATGGCCGCCGAGCTGCGCAAGCTGGGCGCCACGGTGACCGAAGGCGCCGACTTCATCGAGGTGACCGCGCCGGCGCCCGGTGCCTGGACGCCGGCGGTGATCCACACCTACGACGACCACCGCATCGCAATGTGCCTGTCGCTGGCCGCGTTCAACCCGCTGGTGGCGGCGCCGGGCGCCGAGGTCGGGTTGCGCATCCTCGACCCTGGCTGCGTGGCCAAGACCTTCCCCGACTACTTCGACACCCTGTTCGGCGTCGCCCAGGCGGCGGCGAACGACATCCCGGTGATCACCATCGACGGCCCCACTGCGTCGGGCAAGGGCACGCTGGCGGCCGAGGTGGCGCAGCGCCTGGGCTGGCACCAGCTGGATTCGGGCCTGCTCTACCGCGCCACCGCGCTGGCGGCCATGCAGCAGGGCGTGGCGGCCGACGACGAGCCGGGCGTGGCCCGTGTGGCCGCGGCGCTGGACCTGCGCTTCGACGGCGCGCAGGTGCTGCTGGCCGGCACCGACGTGGCCGACGCGCTGCGCCAGGAGGCGGTCGGCAGCATGGCCTCGCGCATTTCGGCCCACCCCGCCGTGCGCGCCGCGCTGCACGCGCTGCAGCTGGGCTTTCGCCGCCTGCCGGGCCTCGTGTGCGACGGCCGCGACATGGGCACGGTGATCTTTCCCGGTGCGCCGCTGAAGGTCTTCCTCACTGCCAGCCCCGCCATGCGTGCCGAACGCCGCCATCAGCAGCTGATCGCCAGGGGCGTTCCCGCTATACTCGCCGACCTTCGCGCGGACCTGGAGGCGCGTGACGAGCGGGATCGCAACCGCCCGATCGCCCCCCTGAAGCCCGCGCCGGACGCCCTGCTGCTCGACAACTCGGGCCAGACGATCGCCGAATCGGTCGATCAGTTGCTGGCCTGGTGGGAAGCGCGGCAGCCGTTCCAGGCCCTGACCAGCCACCCAGGCTGACCGAGGCACGAAGCCGGCGCTGCCTGCAGCGCCACCCCGTTCCGGCAGTCCCTCCCGCCATGGCCGTCAGGCCGCCTGGGGACCGCCGGGTTGTTCCACCCAACCGCAACCCCTGTTGCATCACCCCGCCGGCATCACACACGCACTTGGTTTTCGCCGGCACCAAGGAACCCATTCATGGCCCAGACCCAATCCCTCGACCACATCCCCGACAGCCCCTTCGCCACCGACAGCTTCGCTGCGATGTTCGAAGAGTCGCTCAAGCGCAACGACATGCGCGCCGGCGAGGTGATCTCCGCTGAAGTCGTCCGCATCGAGCACAACCACGTCGTGGTCAACGCCGGGCTGAAGAGCGAAGCCTACGTGCCCATCGACGAGTTCAAGAACGACCAGGGCGAGCTCGAGGTCGAGGTCGGTGACTTCGTCTCGGTGGCCATCGACGCCATCGAGAACGGCTAC
>CALMIF010000424.1 GCA_937864045.1 uncultured Aquabacterium sp.
GAGATAATGGTCGGTGACTGGAGTTCAGACGTGTGCTCTTCCGATCTGCAGCGCGCCGAGCATTCGTTCCGCCTGTTCATGGGCGCCCTGGTGGCGGTGTTTGCCGCGGTGGGCCTGCTGCTGAACGGGATGATCTGGCAGCTGGTGGTCAAGCCGGTGACGCGGCTGTCGGCGCTGGCCGACCGCGTCAGCCAGGGCGACCTGGCGGCGCCGGAGTTCAACAGCGCCAGCCGCGACGAGATCGGCGTGCTCGCCGCGTCCTTCGCCCGCATGCGCGCCAGCGTCGTGCAGGCGATGAAGATGCTGGAGGAATGACCGCCCCGAAGCGCCTTCGGCGCCTCCCCCCGAGGGGGCGCCGCCAGCGGCCCGGCGAAGCCGGTTCCGCGGCGACCGCTCGGTTCGAGCGGGGCCATTCGACGCAGGTGCCGCTCGGCACCACGGACAACTGACGTGGCGCACCCCGCTCAGCTCGGCCGCTTCCGCATCCGCGGCGTGCTCGGCGAGGGCGCGATGGGCGTGGTCTACCTGGGCCACGATCCGCACATCGATCGCCAGGTGGCGATCAAGACCATGCGCGTGGCCGCGTCCGAGGACGCCGGGCCGGGGGTGTCGTATGCCGACCGCTTCCGCAACGAGGCGCGCGCCGCGGGGCGGCTGCAGCACCCGGGCATCGTCGCCGTCTACGACGTGGGCCAGGATGCCGGGGTGGACTACATCGCGATGGAGTACGTGCGCGGCAACACGCTGAGCCGCTACATCGCGCAGTCGGAGGCCGACGAGGTGCCGATCAACGACGACGACGTGGCCAGCATCATCGGCCAGCTGCTGGAGGCGCTGGACCATGCCCACCGCCTGGGCGTGTGGCACCGCGACATCAAGCCCTCCAACCTGATCATCACGCCCGACGGCAAGGTCAAGGTCTCGGACTTCGGCATCGCCCGCATCGAGAGCGCCGAGCTGACCCAGGTCGCCAGCCTGATCGGCACGCCCGCCTACATGGCGCCCGAGCGCTTCCAGGGCCGGCCCATCGACCGCCGGGTCGACCTGTACGCCGCCGGCGTGGTGCTCTACCAGATGCTGACCGGCCGCGTGCCCTTCAGCGGCCCGGCGGAGTCGATCGTGTACAAGTCGGTGCACGAACCCCTGGTGCTGCCCTCGCGCCTGCCCGGCCTGCACCGGCTGGCGGCCTGGGACGAGATCATCGCCCGCGCCATGGCCAAGGACCCGGCGCAGCGCTATGCCGATGCTGGCCAGTTCATGGACGGCCTGGAGGACACGCTGGGGCGGCTGCATCCCGACACGGTGTCCGAAGGCACGATCACCGCGCTGATGCCGCGCCCGGCGGTGGCGCCGGTGGGCGAGGCCGCCACCGCCGGCTCGGCCAATCCCGGCAGTTCGGCCCTGCCCACGCACTTCAGCGCCGACGACCTGGCCCAGGTGGTGGCCCGGCTGGGGCGCCACATCGGCCCGATGGCCCAGGTGCTGGTGCGACGGGTGGCCCGCGGCTGCCCGGACCTGCCCACGCTCCATGCTCGGCTGGCCGAGCAGCTGACCGACCCGGCGGCGCGGCTGGCCTTCCAGCACGAGGTGCAGGCGCTGGCCACCGGCACCGGGCGCGGCGGCATGGTCGCGACCGGCGCGCCCGTCCGGGCTGCCGCCCCAACTGCCAGCGCCGCTGGCCGCCAGCCCACCCTGCCGTCGCCGGCCGGCGCGCCCACGCAGCCTGGGGGCGGCGCGGCGGCGGCCCAGGTGCCCGCCGGCCCGGCCCTGGTCGATGCCGCACAGCGGCTGCTGGCGCGCGAGGTCGGGCCCATCGCCACCCTGCTGGTGAAGAAGGCGCTGGCTGCCGCGCCCCTGCGCGACGCCTTCCTGCAGCGCCTGGCCGCAGCGGTCGACGACCCGGCCGCCCGGGCGCGCCTGCTGGAGGCCCTCCGGCGACTGCCCGACTGACTGCCTGCCGGCTGGCCCTGCGCCGGCCCGGGCGGCGGTTGTGCGGGACAATCCCCGGCCATGCTGCAACAACGCACCCTGCGCTCCATCACCCGTGCCGTCGGCGTGGGCATGCACAGCGGGCAGAAGGTCGAGCTGACGCTCAAGCCCGCGCCGCCGGACACCGGCATCGTCTTCCGCCGCGTCGACCTGGCGGTGCCGGTGGAGATCCCGGTGCGTGCCGACGTGGTCAGCGACACGCGCATGGCCAGCACCATCTCGGCCGGCGGTGACCCGGGTGCGCCCAAGGTGCAGACCATCGAGCACTTCATGAGCGCCTGCTGCGGCCTGGGGCTGGACAACCTGCTGGTCGACATCACCGCCGACGAGGTGCCCATTCTCGACGGCTCGGCCGCCAGCTTCGTCTTCCTGCTGCAAAGCGCGGGCATCGCGCTGCAGGACGCGCCGAAGAAGTTCATCCGCGTGAAGAAGCCGGTCGAGGTGCGCCAGGGCGAGGGCAAGCGCCTGATGTGGGCCAGGCTGGAGCCCTTCCACGGCTTCAAGCTCAGCTTCGAGATCGATTTCGGCCATCCGGCGGTCGACGCCACCGGCCAGCGCGTCACCTTCGACATGGGTTCGGGCCGCTACAAGCGCGACATCGCCCGCGCCCGCACCTTCGGCTTCACCAAGGACGTGGAGGCCATGCGCAGCCGCGGCCTCACGCTGGGCGGCAGCATGGACAACGCCATCGTCATCGACGACAGCCGGGTGCTGAATGCCGACGGCCTGCGCTACGACGACGAGTTCGCCAAGCACAAGATCCTCGACGCCATCGGCGACCTGTACAACGCCGGCCACCCGATGCTGGCCCACTACACCGCCTACAAGAGCGGCCACGCGCTGAACAACCTGCTGCTGCGCGAGCTGCTGTCGCATCCCGACAACTGGGAACTCGTCAGCTTTGATGACGCCCGCCAGGCGCCTGCGGGCTTCGCCGAACTGGCGCCGGCCTGGTGAGCGGAGGGCGCGCCCATGCTGGTCTTCCGCCTCGTCTTCGGCCTGCTGCTGCTGGCAGCGCTGCTGTGCTTCGCGATGTCCATCGGCACCGGCCAGGCGCTGTGGCGGCGCCGCGGCATCCTGGTGCTGAAGTGGGCATTGCTCGCGGCGCTGGGCTTTTTCGGCGTGCTCATCCTCGAACGCCTGGCCGTGATGCTGTAGCCTTGACCGAATGACTGCGCTGTTCTGGACGGGTGGGGTGCTGCTGGCCCTCACCGCGGTGCCCGCCATCTTCTTCTTCGTGCTGCACCTGGCCTCCGGCGAGCCGGTGCCGCTGGCCCGCGCCAAGGCCTTCTACCACTGGGCCGTGGTCGTCTTCCTCGGCACCTTCGACATCGCCATCTTCACCAAGGTGATCCAGGGGATCATGCTCTTCTGGTGACGAGGCACGCATGAACCTGCTGCGCGGGCCGATCTTGCGCCCGCGCTGCTCGCCGTCGGGGTGGACGGCTGCGCTTCTCGGCGCAACCTCGACCCGCTCGCGACGGTTCTCGCATCCCTCGTCGCGTCAGTAACTGCGCCCGCCCTTGAACTGCGCATGGGCGCGGCGGCTGGTGGCGCTGCCCAGGGCCTCGAAGTGGCGCGCCGCATGGGCATGCACGATGGCCAGGCCCAGCGCGTCGGCGGCGTCCTTGCTGGGCACGCCGGGCAGGTTGAGCAGACGCATCACCATCTGCGCCACCTGGTCCTTGCTGGCCAGGCCGTGGCCGACGATGGCCTTCTTCATCTGCAGCGCGGTGTACTCGGCCACCGGCAGGTCGTTGCTGACCAGGGCCGCCAGCGCCGCGCCGCGGGCCTGGCCCAGCAGCAGGGTGCTCTGCGGGTTGACGTTGACGAAGACGATCTCCACCGACGCGGCCTGCGGTTCGTAGCGCCGCTTGACCTCGGCCACGCCGTCGACGATGAGCTTGAGCCGCGCCGGCAGGTTGCCGCGCGGCGCCTCGGCGGTGCTGATGGTGCCGCTGGCCACATAGGCCAGGCGCGCACCGTCGACGTCGATCACGCCGAAGCCGGTGCGCTGCAGGCCGGGGTCGATGCCGAGGATGCGCATGGGCGATGGTAATGGCTAAAATGGCCATTCAATTCCAGCCGGAGCAGCGCACATGCGAGTCACCGCCACCGATGCCAAGAACCGGTTCGGCGCCTTGTGCCTGCAGGCCAAGACCGCGCCCGTGGTGGTCGAGAAGGCCGGCGTGCCCGACACCGTGCTGCTGAGCTACGCCGACTACCAGCGCCTGACCGCGCCGGCCGCGTCCGCGTCGATGGCGGCCCGGCGGCGCGCCTTCAATGCCGAGTACAAGGACTGGATCGACGCACAGAACGCGTATCACGACGCCCACGGGCTGTGGAACGAAGAGTTTCGCTTGTGGTGAATGACTGTGGCGCAGTACGACGTTTACACCAACCCGAATGCGCGCTCGCGCGATCAAGTGCCCTTCGTGGTCGATGTGCAAAGCGACCTGCTATCGGCCATGCGCACCCGGCTGGTGATGCCGTTGACGCGGGTTGCGGTTGATCTGCCCGACACGCCGCGCCGCATGGCCCCGAAGTTCACGGTCAGGGGTGAACACCTGGCGCTTGCGCCGCAGGCCACGGCCGGCATGGACGCCCGCGTGCTGAAGCAGCCGGTGGCCTCGCTGGCCGCGCATGCCGGCGAGATCCGCGACGCGCTGGATGCGGTGATCAGCGGCATCTGACACCCGCCGCCTTCACCGGAAGTACCAGCGCACCGAGTGGAAGAACACCGGCGCGGCAAAGCACAGCGGCGCCACGCGGTCGAGCAGGCCGACCGCGCCCGTCACCGAGCTGGTGTTGCCCCAGTAGCGCACGCCGGCGTCCTTCTTCAGGGCCCGCATCACCAGGTCGCCCAGGGCGCCGGCAGCTGCGGCGATGGCGCCCAGGGCCATGGCCTGCAGCGGGCTGAACGGCGTGGTCCACGCCAGCGCCAGGCCCAGCAGCGCGCCGGTGGCCACGCCCAGGCCCCAGGCCGGCAGCGAGAAGCTGCGGTCGATGTGGCGCGCCAGCGGCCGCGTGCGCAGGCGCTGCGCCGCGCCGGCCTGGGCCAGCTGCGCACCGATGGCCACCACCACCAGGAAGAACAGCAGGAAGGCGCCGCGGCCCTGGTTGCCGCGCAGGTCCAGCAGCACCAGGGCCGGCGCATGGGCCAGTCCGTGCACGCAGACCATCAGGCCCCACTGGATCTTGGCGTTGCGTTCCAGGAAGCGGTGCGGGTCGCCCGCCAGCGCGCTGACCACCGGGATCGCCAGGAACGCGTAGACCGGGATGAAGACGGTGAACAGGTCGAAGTTGCGGTTGGCCACCAGCACGTACTGCACCGGCAGCACGCCGAAGAAGGCCAGCAGCAGGCTGCGGTGGTCGCCGCGGCGGGTCTGCACCAGGGTGACGTACTCGCGCAGCGCCAGGAACGACAGCACGCCGAACAGCCCCGTGGCGCCCACCGGCCCGCTGACCCAGGCCGCCCAGAACACGCCGGCACCGACTGCCAGCGCCCGCAGTTCGCGCTGCACCCGCTCGTCGATGGCCTGCTGCGCCGGGCTGCGCTCGCGAAAGCCCAGCAGGGCCAGGGCCCCGCCGGCCAGCAGCAGCAGGCCGAACAGCACGACGAAGAGCAGGGCAACCTGCTCGTCGGCGGTCCAGCTGCGCAAGCCGCTCACGATGCCACCGCAGCCGGCTGCTGCGACTCCACCGGCTGCAGCGCGACCACCGCGGCGCGAGCGCGGACCAGGAAGTCGCGCTTGTCCTCGCGGTCACCCAGCGTGATCGGTGCGCCGAAGGTCACGGTGCACAGGATGGGCACCGGCACCACTTCGCCCTTGGGCATCACCCGCTGCACGTTGTCGATCCAGGCCGGGATCAGCTGCACCTGCGGAAACTGCTGGGCCAGGTGGTACAGCCCGCTCTTGAAGGGCTGGGGCAGGCCCTTGTTGCTGCGCGTGCCCTCCGGAAAGATCACCAGCGAGTCGCCGTTGCGCAGCGCCTCGACCAGGGGCTCCAGCGGGTCCTGGTCGTCCGTGCGTTGGCGGCTGACGTAGACCGCGTTGAACACCTCGCGCGTCAGCCAGGCCTTGAACGGGCTGGCGGTCCAGTAGTCACGGGCGGCGATGGGCCGCGTGCTGGCGCGCAGCTCGCGCGGCAGCGCGGCCCAGATCAGCACCCAGTCGAGGTGGCTCTGGTGGTTGGCGAAGTAGATGCGCTGCTCGGCCTTGGGCGGGCAGCCTTTCCAGTGGCCCTGCGCGCCGGTGATCAACCGGGCGATGAAGGCCAGCAGCAGGCCCATGGCGTCGACTCTGGTCATCTCGGGATCTTAGGGCCCGCGCATGACAGGCCGGGCCATGCGCGGCCCGGTCCGGCGCTCACTTGCTGTATTGCGTGATCAGGGCCCGGGCCTCGTCGAGCAGCTGCTTGCCGTTGGCGCCCTTGGCGCTGACGGTCTTGACCCACTCGTCGTCGATCTGCTCGGCGGCCTTGGCCCAGCGGGCGTACTCGGCGTCGGTCAGGAAGTGGATCTTCTCGCCGGCGTCGCGCGCCAGCTTCTGGTGCGGCGCCATCACCGCGTCGAAGGCGGTCTCGCCGGCCCAGGCGCTGGCGGCCAGGCCGCTGTTGTCGTCGATCACCTTCTTCAGGTCGGCCGGCAGGCTGTCGTACCTGGCCTGGTTCATCGTGAAGGCGAAGATGGTGTTGGCCATGCGCGGCTTGCCGGGCGCGGTGTCCAGCGCGTGACGGGCGATCTCCTGCAGCTTGATCGAGGGCACGCCCTCCCAGGGCACACTGGCACCGTCGATCACGCCCTTGCTCAGCGCGTCGGGCACGCCCGGCAGCGGCATCTGCACCGGCGTGGCGCCCAGGGCGCTGATCAGCTGGGCGTTGATGCGGGTGGCGGCGCGCACCTTCAGGCCCTTCAGGTCCTCCAGCTTCATCGGCGTCTTGTCGCGGAAGTGCATCAGCGCGCCGTCGTGCACGTGCATGAAGATCAGCTTCGTGCCCTTGAACTCGTCGAGCGCGTTCTTCTGCACGTAGCTCCACAGGGCCTGGCTGCCGGCCTTGGCGGTGGCGGCCATGAAGGGCAGCTCGAAGACCTCGCTCTTGGTGAAGCGGCCCGCGGCGTAGGTGGGCACGGTCCAGATGATGTCGACCACGCCGTCGCGGGCCTGGTCGAACAGCTGCGGCGGCGTGCCGCCGAGCTGCATCGACGGGTAGATCTGGCACTTCAGCCGGTCGTTGCTGGCCTTGTTGATCTTCTCGCACCAGGGGCCGATCAGGTGGACCTGGCTGGAACTCGTGGCCGGCAGGAAGTGGTGCACCTTCAGCACCACTTGCTGCGCCTGGGCGCCGGCGTGGACGAGGAGCGCCGCAGCGGCGGCGAGGAGCGGGCGGGCAATCCGGGGCATGGCTTCTCCGTTCGGGCGTCTGGACGGGGTGCGCCCGGTGCGGCCGATGATAGGCAGGCCCGCCGACCGGCCGCCCTGGTGTTTCCCGCCCCGCCAAGGCAAGGCGGCCGGCAGCCCGTCGCCAGGCTGCCGGCCGCCCGCAGGACCGCTGACGCTCAGCGCGCGATGCTGTCGCTGGTCTCGACGTTGCCGGTCGAGGCGTAGGTCGCGTTGCTGCGGGTGATGCCGGTGACGGTGAAGGTGAAGGTGCCGGTCGTCGCCCGGGTGGTGGGCGAACTGAAGCGGGCGTAGCCGTCGGTGCCGGTGGTCAGGGTGCCGGTGCCCGAGACCAGGCCGCTCCAGCGGCCGCTGACGCTGGCGCCGGCCATCGGCAGGCCATTGCCGTCGACCACCTTGACGCCGGCCTGCGCCTGCGCCACGCCATTGCGCGTCACGGTGCGCGACATGTCGATGGCAGCGACATGCAGGGGCACGATCACCACCGGTGCATTCACCGTCACGGTCACGCTGCTGCTGGCGCTCAGGCCGGCGTTGTCGGTGACCTTCAGCGTGGCCACGTAGCTGCCGGCCGTGCTCCAGGTGCGGCTGGTGGTGCTGCCGCTGGCGGTGACGCCGTCGCTGAAGCTCCAGTCCCAGGCGACGACGCTGCCGTCGGGGTCGGTCGAGCCGGTGCCGCTGAAGTTGACCGTCACCGGCGCGGTGCCGCTGGTGGCCGAGGCCACGATCACCGCCGTCGGCGCCACGCTGCCCGGGGTGTAGACGGTGGCCGCCACCGCATACTGGCCCAGGCTGCCGTAGTTGCTGTAGCCGGTGGTCAGCGGGTCGCCCTTGCCGGTGCCGGTCACGGCCAGGTAATAGGTGCCCGCGGCCGGCAGCGTCGCGCTGAACGTGGCGTTCAGCGCGTCGGCCGGGTTGAACGTGGCCAGCACGGCGCCGTTGCTGTCGCTGAGCGTCACCAGCGCGTCGAGGTTGGCCGAGCGTGCCGCCGGGCTGACGGTGAAGCTGGCCGAGCCGGCGCCAGCGGCAAAGCTGAACATGTCGACGTCGCCCGGCCGCTCGATGATGCCCACTGCGGCCAGCGAGGTGAGGCCGCCGCTGGACGTGGCCGTCAGCGCGGTGGCGGTGGCGCGGGTGCCGCCGTGGTCGTCGGTGCGCAGCAGCAGGCCGTTGCTCTGCATCACCGCGTAGTCGTCCTGGGTGTTGTTGGCGCCGCTGTACTCGCCGCGGCTCCACTGCACCAGCGACTGGTAGTAGCCCACGCCCATGATCGGCGCCCAGCCGGTGGCGCCGCTGCCCTGGCCGCTGTAGTAGCCGGTGGTGGCGTTGCCGTCGTGGCTCAGGCCCATGTTGTGGCCGGCCTCGTGCGAGATGGCCTCGGCGATGTACTTCTCGTTGCCCGGGCCCAGCTTGTCGTAGAACACCAGGGCCGGCTTGTAGTAGTTGCTGGTGTCGTCGAACACGCCCAGGTAGGCCACGCCGCCGCAGCTGCAGCTGTAGACGCCGCTGCTGCTGGTGACCAGCACCGTGGTGCCGTAGATGTCGTCGGTGGTGCCGGCGCGGGTCAGCAGCTCGGGCGCCACGGCCTCGGTGGTCACGTCGACGTCGAAGGGCGCATAGTCCTCGGCCACGCGCTGCCAGATGTACTGGATGCGCTGCAGTTCGGCGGTGCTGAAGGTGCCGGGAATGCCGTCCAGGTCGAACGGCAGGGCGGTGATCGTGCTGGCCGTGCTGTTCCAGGCGGTGCCGGTCAGCGTCGCGCCCTTGAAGTTCAGGTAGATGGTGCGCTTGGCGCCGGGCTTGCTGTGCAGCAGGAAGGTCTGGTCCAGCGCGGCCAGCGTGCCGTCGAGCATGCCCGGCGAGGCACCGGTGGCACCGGCCACGGCGGCCTTGGGCACGCTGGTGGTGGCGGCGGTGGTGGCCGTGGCCGGCGTGGCGGCATTGGTCAGCGGGCGCTGCAGCTCTTCCACGATGAAGACGCGGCCGCGCTTGTCCAGGCGCCAGGTGGCGTCGTTCTGCAGGTGGCTGCGGAACTCGTCGGCCGACTTGCCGTACCAGGCCGCCACCTCGGGCAGGCGGTTGCCCAGCTGGTCGACGGCGCGCTGGCCGCGGCTGCCGTGCTCGCTCAGCGTGATCTGCGGGAAGGCGCCCTTCTCGCGGTGGGCCACGCGGGGGCTGTCGGCGTTGCGGTCGGCCAGTGCCGGCAGCGCCAGGCTGGCAGCCAGGGCGGCGACCAGGGGCAGTGAGCGGGGGAGGAGGTACATGCGGAGGGCTCGGGCTGGACGATGACGACGGTCCGGCGGTGCCGCAGCGGGGCAGTGGGTCCTGCGTGCGGCCCCGCTGCCATGGCGACCTGCCAAACCGTGCAGGCCGCTGTAGACCGGGAACTTTGCGACCCCGGCTTTCGCGCGGGTGTGCCGACGGACGGCATGGGAGGTCGCAAGACCGCACTGATGGCGTGGACTTACCCGCCGTTACCGGTCACCATTGACGGTTTCTCTGTTGCCGGTTGGTGACCGGTTGGTGACCGGTTTGTGTCCGCCGGGCGGCGGCCCGGCGCGGTTCAGCCGGCCGTCAAACGGTCGCGCAGCAGGCGCTTCATCAGCTTGCCGTTGGCATTGCGCGGCAGCGGCTCGGCACTCCAGCTCAGGGTCTCGGGCACCTTGTAGTCGGCCAGGCGGGCGGCACAGAACGCCCGCAGCGCGGCATCGTCGCCAGCCCCCGCGCTGCCCGGCGCCACATGCACCACCGCATGCACCCGCTCGCCCAGCACCGGGCAGGGCCGGCCGATGATGGCGGCCTCGACCATGCCGGGCCAGGCCATCAGCACGTTCTCGACCTCGACCGAGTAGATCTTGTAGCCGCCGCGGTTGAGCATGTCCTTCTTGCGGTCGAACACGCGCACGTAACCTTCGGCGTCGACCGAGCCCAGGTCACCCGAGTGCCAGAAGCCGGCGGTGAAGGACGC
>CALMIF010000425.1 GCA_937864045.1 uncultured Aquabacterium sp.
CCTTGGCGCCCATCACCGCGATCTCGGCGTTCGGCCAGGCGAAGTTGACGTCGCCGCGCAGGTGCTTGCTGCTCATCACGTCGTAGGCGCCACCGTAGGCCTTGCGGGTGATCACCGTGACCTTGGGCACCGTGCACTCGGCATACGCGTACAACAGCTTGGCGCCGTGCTTGATGATGCCGCCGTATTCCTGGCTGGTGCCGGGCATGAAGCCGGGCACGTCGACGAAGGTGACCACCGGGATGTTGAAGGCGTCGCAGAAGCGCACGAAGCGCGCGGCCTTGATGCTGCTCTTGATGTCCAGGCAGCCGGCCAGCACCATCGGGTTGTTGGCGACGATGCCGACCGTCTGGCCTTCCATGCGGCCCAGGCCGATGATGATGTTCTGGGCGTAGTCGGGCTGCAGCTCGAAGAAGTCGCCGTCGTCGACCACCTTGACGATCAGCTCCTTGATCGCGTACGGCTTGTTCGGATTGTCCGGCACCAGGGTGTCGAGGCTGAAGTCCAGCCGGTCGGCGCGGTCGTTGCTGGGGCGCACCGGCGGCTTCTCGCGGTTGTTCAGCGGCAGATAGTTGTAGAAGCGCCGCAGCATCAGGATCGCCTCGACGTCGTTCTCGAACGCCAGGTCGGCCACGCCGCTCTTGCCGGTGTGGGTGCCGGCGCCGCCCAGTTCCTCGGCGGTCACTTCCTCGTGCGTCACCGTCTTCACCACCTCGGGGCCGGTGACGAACATGTAGCTGCTGTCCTTCACCATGAAGATGAAGTCGGTCATCGCGGGCGAGTACACCGCGCCGCCGGCGCAGGGGCCCATGATCATGCTGATCTGCGGGATCACGCCCGAGGCCATCACGTTGCGCTGGAACACGTCGGCATAACCACCCAGCGACGCGACGCCTTCCTGGATGCGGGCGCCGCCCGAGTCGTTCAGGCCGATCACCGGCGCGCCCACCTTCATCGCCTGGTCCATCACCTTGCAGATCTTCTCGGCATGGGCCTCGCTGAGCGCGCCGCCGAAGACGGTGAAGTCCTGGCTGAAGACAAACACCAGCCGGCCGTTGATCATGCCGTAGCCGGTGACCACGCCGTCGCCGCGGATCTTGTTCTGGTCCATGCCGAAGTCCGCGCAGCGGTGCTCGACGAACATGTCCCATTCCTCGAAGGTGCCCTCGTCGAGCAGCAGCTCCAGCCGCTCGCGTGCGGTGAGCTTGCCCTTGGCGTGCTGGGCGGCGATGCGCTTCTCACCGCCGCCCAGGCGCGCCTCGGCGCGCATGGCTTCGAGCTTCTGTTGGATGTCATGCATGGGGAGTCACTCCTCGTTCGGATTCAGGAAAACAGGTCGAGCAGGCGGCGCGCGGCCACTGAGGGCGCGGCACGCCCCGCGTGCACATCACCAGTGAGGATTGGCAGCGCCGCGCGCACCGCCGGATGGGCCTTGAAGCGCTGCTTCAGGCCGGCGTCGATCAGTGCCCAGAGCCAGGCCTGGTCCTGCTGCTGGCGGCGCGCCGCGAGCCGGCCGTTGGCCGTCTGCAAGTGGCGAAAGCGGCTGATCAGGGTCCAGAACTCGGCCAGGCCGGTGCCCTTGAGCGCACTGAGCTGCATCACCTCGGGGTGCCACAGGGCGGTGTCGTGGTGGGCATGGTCGGGGTTGCCGTGCAGGCCGATCAGCCGCAGCGACGAGGCGATCTGCGCCTGCGCCCGGGTGGCCGCGGCGGGGTCGATGTCGGCCTTGTTGATGACCACCAGGTCGGCCAGCTCCATCACGCCCTTCTTGATCGCCTGCAGGTCGTCGCCGGCGTTGGGCAGTTGCAGCAGCACGAACATGTCCGTCATGCCGGCCACCGCGGTCTCGCTCTGGCCCACGCCCACGGTCTCGACGATCACGATGTCATGGCCGGCCGCCTCGCACACCAGCATCGCCTCGCGCGTCTTCTCGGCCACGCCGCCCAGCGTGCCGCTGCTGGGGCTGGGGCGGATGTAGGCGCGCTCGTCCATCGACAGCCGCTCCATGCGCGTCTTGTCGCCCAGGATCGAGCCGCCGCTCACGCTGGAGGATGGGTCGACTGCCAGCACCGCCACCCGGTGGCCGCGCTCGATGAGGAACACGCCCAGCGCCTCGATGAAGGTGCTCTTGCCCACGCCGGGCACGCCGCTGATGCCCAGGCGGAAGCTCCTGCCGCTGTGGGGCAGCAGCGCGTTCAGCAAGGCGTCGGCGCGGGCGCGGTGGTCGGCGCGGGTCGATTCCAGCAAGGTGATCGTCTTGGCCACCGCGCGGCGCTGGGCGGGGCCGGGTGCGCCGGTCACGGCATCGTGCAGCGCCTGGTCGGCGGCCGGCAGCGCCGGGTCAGACAGGGCCGTCATCACGGTCTCCGGGTGCGGGGCGCAGGTAGTGCAGGTCCCAGGCGCTTTCGTGCTGCAGCTCGAAGCCATGGCGCTGGTAGAAGCGGTTGGCGTCGCTGAGCTTCAGTGCGGTCACGCGCACCGCCATGCCCAGCCGGTCGGCTTCGGCCAGCACCTGGCCCAGCACCCAGCTGCCGATGCCCTGGCCCTGGGCCGGTGGCGCGATGTAGAGGTGATCGAGCACCAGGTGGTCCATGCGCGGCAGCACGACGACGAAGCCGACCCGCTCGCCGGCCTGCAGGATGTGGCGGGTGTGCGACGGCTCGAAAGCGCGGGAGAGGCGCTCACGCGCCCGATCAGGGTCAAACCGGCCCAGGCGTTGCAGGCTTTCGCGCATCGCCGCCATGCGCAGTGCCAGCAAGGCGTCGAAATCGTCGTCCGAGGCCGGCGCCAGCGCCAGCGGCGCGGCACCCCAAGCTGCCTGCAGGGTCATCGGAACGGGCCTGTGGAGAAGCGTGGTGTTGATGCAAGCGCCGACGATCACGCCGTCGTCACGCCGGCCTGGGCCGCGCGGATCTGCTCCAGCACGTCCTTGGCACTGGCCGGGATCGGCGTGCCGGGGCCGTAGACGCCCTTGACGCCGGCCTCGAACAGGAAGCCGTAGTCCTGCGCCGGGATCACGCCGCCGACGAAGACGATGATGTCGTCGGCGCCCTGCTTCTTCAACTCGGCGATGATGGCCGGCACCAAGGTCTTGTGGCCGGCGGCCAGCGTCGACACGCCCACCGCATGCACGTCGTTCTCGATCGCCTGGCGCGCGCATTCCTCGGGCGTCTGGAACAGCGGGCCCATGTCGACGTCGAAGCCCAGGTCGGCGAAGGCCGTGGCCACCACCTTGGCGCCGCGGTCGTGGCCGTCCTGGCCCAGCTTGGCGATCATCACCCGCGGCCGGCGGCCGGCCTCGTCGGCAAAGGCGGCGATCTCGGCCTTCA
>CALMIF010000426.1 GCA_937864045.1 uncultured Aquabacterium sp.
CGGCGGCCTGTGCGGCGGCCTGCAAGGCCTGCCATTGCGTGTGCAGGTCGGTCCAGCTGGAAGCGAGATGGCGCAAGGCGTTGGTCGTGCCTTCCAGGTGACTGCCCAGCCGGCCCCAACGCTCGCCCAGCGCGCTCAGGGTCGCGCTGCCCTGCTGCATCGCCTCGCGCAGCGACTGCCGGGCACGGCGTTCGGCAGCTTCGGCCGCCCGGCGCGCACCGGCGGCGGCGTCCAGGCGGTCCATCGCCGCGCCGCGCCTGGTTGCGTGGGCGGCCAGCACGCCGTGCACGGCCGCCAGGTGGGCCTGCGCACGGACATCGACCTCGCCCACCGCCGCCTGCCAGCGGGTCTGCAGGTCGGCCAGACCGGGCAGGGTGGCCTGGCGCAGCGTGGCCAGCACCGCCGCCAGCGGCGCACTGCCAGCGCCGTCGTCCCGGGCTGCGGCCTGGGCATCCCGCCACAGGTCGGCCAACGCGCCCAGACTCCGCGCCAGCCGCAGCGCGTCGGACTGGCTGCGCCTGGCCATCGCCAGCAGCTCGTCGAGCGTGTCCAGCTGCTGGCGGGTGCGGCGCACCTCGGCATTGGGCGGTGGCAGCGCGGCCTCGGCCGCCAGCGCTGATGCGGCCGGGCTGAACAGCGCCATCGTGCCCGGCAGGGCGGCCAGCAGGGCGCGGCGGGTCGGCAGCGAAGTCGGCAACCTGGGGTTCATGGGGATCTCCGGCGCAGGCGCTGCCAGCCACGCAGCGCAGCCTCGACCAGCACCGCAGCAAAGATGCCCAGCACGCCGGCCGTCAGCGCCAGGTCGCGCGGGTCGCGGTCCTGCCAGTCAGGAAACCAGTGGCCCAGCAGCAGGTGCACCGCGAGTGCGCCGGCCAGCGCCAGTCCGGCGGCGCGCAACACCCGCCACAGCGCCCGGCCTGCCACCTCGGCGCCGGCTTCCACATGCGCCACCCAGGCTGGCTCGGGCCGCGCCGGCGTCACCGCGGCACCGGGCACCAGGGGCGGCAGGTCAGGCTCGTCCAGCGGCTTGCGGGCGGCCAGGTCCACGCCGGCCAGCAGACGCTGGCGGGCGGTGTCCTTGTCGACGGCGCCCACCAGGTCGATGTAGACGATCTGGCCGAGCAGCCCCTCGGGCTGGCAGGGCGCCACCCGCACCGGCAGCAGCAGGCCCCGCTCGCCGGATGGGTCACGCGCAAACGCCGCGCGCCACTCGGCACCCGCGAACTGCGACTGCAGGTAGGCCGGCGACAACACGGCCAGCGTGCGGTCGGCCTGCCTGGCGGCGTTGTCCATCGCCTGCACGAAGTCCTGCCCGGGGCGGAAGTGCCAGGCCTGGATCACCACGCTGTAGCCGGCCGCCTCCAGCTGCCAGGCGATCCATTCGGCCATCGGCCTGTCTGCCTGGGTGTAGCTGACGAAGAAGTGCTGCTTGCCGCCGTCCATGGCCGGATGTTCGGCGCAAAGCCGCAGCTTGTCTGCAGGGTCGCCACCCGCCCGAGGGATGACGGGTCCGACGCTTGTTGAATCAGCGCAGCGGGATCGGCGTCGCCCGGTCGACCGACACCGCCGTCACCGCGTTCTGCGGGCTGCCCTCGATCACGCGGTCGCTGTAGGTCAGGTAGACCAGGGCGTTGCGCTTGGCGTCGACCATGCGCACCACGCGCAGCCGCTTGAAGACCAGCGAGGTGCGCTCGGTGAAGATCTCGTCCTGCTTCTTCAGCGGCTTGGCGAAGCGGATGGGCCCCACCTGGCGGCAGGCAATGCTGGCCTCGGCCTTGTCCTCGGCCAGGCCCAGGCCACCCTTGATGCCGCCGGTCTTGGCGCGCGAGACATAGCAGGTCACGCCCTCGACGTCGGGGTCGTCATAGGCCTCGACGACGATCTTGTGGTCGGGGCCGATCAGCTTGAACACCGTGTCGACCTCGCCGATGGGCTCGGCGGCGTTGCTGCAGGCGGTGGCCAGGGCGGCGAGGATGAAGAAGCTTTGGCGGATGCGCATGGCGCGATGATGGCACCGACCAGCGGGCCCACTGCCGGCTGCGGGGCAGAATCCGCCGATCCTTTGACGCTACAAGCGGTCTCCATGTCCAACACGCCCCTGTTCCACCTCGCCTTCCCCGTCCGCGACATCGCCGAGGCCCGCGCCTTCTACGGCGGCCTGCTCGGCTGCCCCGAGGGTCGCAGCTCCGAGTCGTGGGTCGACTTCGACTTCCACGGCCACCAGGTGGTGGCCCACCTGTCGCCCGACGAGTGCAAGCTGGCGGCCACCGGCCAGGTCGATGGCGATGCGGTGCCGGTGCGGCACTTCGGCACCATCCTGCCGATGGCGCAGTGGGAGGCACTGGCCGACAAGCTCAAGGCCGCGGGCACCAGGTTCATCATCGAGCCGCACATCCGCTTCAAGGGCGAGGTCGGGGAGCAGGCGACGATGTTCTTCCTCGACCCGTCGGGCAACGCGCTGGAGTTCAAGTCCTTCGCCGACATGAGCCAGGTCTTCGCCAAGTCAAGGCAGAAATGAAACCCCCACGCTCGCTTTGCTCGCTGCCCCCCGAGGGGGCTCTCAGGACCTTCGGAACGGCCGGGCGGTCCTGAGATGAAGGTCTGCATCGCCGGCGCCGGGGCCATCGGCGCGTTCATCGGCACGCGGCTGGCGCTGGCCGGCGAGAGCCAGGTCTCGGTGCTGGCCCGCGGCGCCACGCTGGCGGCGATCCGCCAGCATGGCCTGCGGCTGCAGCAAGCGGGCGAGCTGCATGCCGCCCCGGTGGCCGCCAGCGACAACGCCGCCGACCTGGGCGTGCAGGACGTGGTGGTGATCGCCGTGAAGGGCCCGGCGCTGGCCGCGGTGGCCGACGCCTGCCGGCCGCTGATCGGCCCGCACACCCTGCTGCTGCCGGCGATGAACGGCGTGACCTGGTGGTTCGGCGCCGGCTGCGCGGCCATCGGCGACGCGCCGCTGCAGAGCATCGACCCCGGCGGCCGCATCGCCGCCGCACTGCCGCTGGCGCAGGTGATCGGCTGCGTGGTGCATGCCAGCGTGGCGACCGAAGGCGGCGGCCTGGCGCGGCATGTGATGGGGCAGGGCCTGATCATCGGCGAGCCCATTCCTGACCAGACCGGCGGGCCAAGCGAGCGGGTGGCGACGCTGGCCGCCCTGCTGCAGCGTGCCGGCTTCGAGTGCACCGCGTCGGCCGACATCCGCCGCGACATCTGGTTCAAGCTGTGGGGCAACATGACCATGAATCCGGTGACCGCGCTGACCGGTGCCACCGTGGACAAGGTGCTCGACGACCCGCTGACACGCCACTTCTGCAGCCAGGCGATGCTGGAGGCGCAGGCCGTGGGCGCACGCATCGGCTGTGCCATCGACCAGACCCCGGAAGACCGCCACGCCATCGCCCGCAAGCTGGGCGCCTTCAAGACCAGCATGCTGCAGGACGTGGAGGCCAACCGGCCGGTGGAACTGGAAGCGCTGGTGGGCGCGGTGCGTGAACTGGCCCAGCGCGTGGGTGTGGCCACGCCGACGATCGACACGTTGTATGGGCTGGCGAGGCTGCAGGCAAGGGTGCGGGGGTTGTTGCCGGGTTGAGGGTGGCTGCCGGGCGGGAGCCCGCCATCCCGCCACCGTGGACGCTCAGACCGGCCAGAGGAGCGAGGCGGTGGTGGCCTGTGCGTCGGCCTCGGGCTGCGGTTTGACGCTTGTCGCCACGGGCAACGCCCGTTCATACCGCAGCATCACCTGCGGATCGACGACGCCCAGCCAGCCGGCCACCGTGCCGGCATCGTGCCCGTGCTGCAGCTGGCGCATCGCGAACGTGTGGCGCAGGCGGAACGAGCCGCCGCCATCAGCATCGAGGCCCGCGTCGGCCAGCACGCGCCGGGCTGCTTCGTACTGCGCCACCTTGCCCCAGGGCTTGCCGCTGCGGGTGGACGGCAGCAGCCAGGGGCCGCCCAGGTCCTGTGCCTTGCGGATCGCCAGCCAGCGCGCCAGCACGGCGGCGGCCCAGTCGGCCAGTGGCACCAGATGGGCCGGCGCACTGCCGTTGGCCGGCACCATCAGCTGCCAGCGGTGCGGCGGTACGGTGTCGATGGCGCCAGGGCGCAGGTCGGTCAGCTGCAGCGCGCGCACGTCGCCCGGGCCCAGGCCGGCGCCCAGCTGCAACGCGGCGGCACAGCGGTCGCGCAGCTGCTGCCAGCGGGCGCGCGGGTCGTCCTGAGGGTCGGCCAGCAGGGCCTGCAGGCGCCCGGCCTGGTCAGGCAGCAGGTGCAGCGGCGGCTCGGGGCCGTCGCCGGGGTGGACGGGCTGCAGCAGCGGCTGGCGTGAGGTGGGGGAAGGCGACGCCGTTGCCAGGGCCAAGGCCTGGCCGGGGCCGGCATCGGCCTGCTGCGCCCGCCAGGCCTGGTGCGCCTGCACCCGCCGGACCAGGCTGACCAGGCGCTGCTGGTAGCGCGGCGACAGCACGCCATCGGCGGTCAGCATGCCGTGCCGGCTGGCCAGGTAGCCCAGCAGCGTGGTGCCCTGCAGGTCGGCCAGCCTGGGCGCTGGTTTCTGCGTGCGGCACCAGGCCACCAGCGCCTGCCACATTGCCTGGTAGACCGCCACCGAGGCGCTGCGCCGCAACCGTCCGGTGCTGCGCTGGTGCGCCAGCCAGTGGTCGAAGGCTTGCTGCAGCGCGAATGATCGTGAAGCCATTCAAAATTATGAACTAACGCCACCGAGATCCAAACCGGCATGCAGCAGTTGCGACGAGGAGCAATAGGAGGCGTTAGTTCATTTTCATCGCGTCGTGGCTCGGCCCACAATCGTCCCTCCGCCGCCGAAAGGCCCGCCATGCCGACCGCCACGCTGCCTTCCACACCCGCTGAAGCCGCCCTGGCCACGCTCTGGCACGCCGCCGGCCTGCCGCCGGACGCGCTGGCGATGGCCTCGCTGCCAGGGCAGGGCGCCGTGCTGCCGTCGTCGTTCGACGTCGCCACCCTGGCGCAGGCCAGCGTCGGTGCCGCGGCGCTGGCCGCGGCCTGGCTGTGGCAGTGCCGCAGCGGGCAGGTGCAGCGGGTCAGCGTCGACCGGGCGCATGCGGCGCTGGAGTTCACCGGCGATTTCGCGCTCGATGGCCAGGTGCCGCCGCTGTGGGACAAGCTCTCCGGCCTCTACGCCTGTGGCAGTTCCGTCGGCCAGCCGGGCTGGGTGCGCATCCACGCCAACTTCGCCCACCACCGCGACGCGGCGTTGCGGGTGCTGGGCCTGCCCGAGGGCGGTGCCACCGAGCGCGCCGCCGTCACCGCCGCGCTGGCGCACTGGACCGCCACCGGCTTCGAGCAGGCCGTGGCCGACGCCGGCGGCGTGGTGGCGGCCGCCCGCAGCTTGGCCGAGTGGGACGCCCATCCGCAGGCCCGGGCCCTGGCCAGCCAGCCGCTGGTGGCCATCACGCGCATCGCGGCAGACGCGGGCGGTGATGCCGCGCCGCGCCCCTGGCCGACGTCGGCCGCCGACCGCCCGCTGGCCGGCCTGCGGGTGCTCGACCTGACCCGCATCCTCGCCGGCCCGGTGGCCGGGCGCTGCCTGGCCGCGCATGGCGCCGACGTGCTGCTGGTCAACGGCCCGCACCTGCCCAACATCGCCGCCATCGCCGACACCAGCCGCGGCAAGCGCTCGGCCCTGCTGGACCTGCGCACCGATGCCGACCGCGCCCGACTGCACGGGCTGGCCGACAGCGCCGACGTCTTCCTGCAGGGCTACCGCCCCGGCACGCTGGCGGCGCGCAGCTTCGGCGCCGACGAGCTCGCCCACCGCCACCCCGGCATCGTCGTCGCCACGCTGTCGGCCTATGGCGAAACCGGCCCCTGGGCCGGCCGGCGCGGCTTCGATTCACTGGTGCAGACCTGCACCGGCCTGAACCTGGCCGAAGCGGCCGCCGCCGGCAGCACCACGCCGCGCGCCCTGCCGATGCAGGCGCTGGACTACGCCGCCGGCCATCTGCTCGCCTTCGGCATCCAGGCCGCGCTGTGGCGGCAACGCACCCTGGGCGGCAGCTGGCAGGTGCGGGTGACGCTGGCGGGCGTGGGCGCCTGGCTGCGGTCGCTGGGGCAGGACGCGGCCGGCCTGGGCGCCACCGCACCGGAGCGCACGCCATGGATGGCCGAAACCGACTGCGGCTTTGCCACCGATGCCGCCAGCCCGGGCCGCAGCCGCCTGCGCGCCATCCGCCATGCGGCGCAGCTGTCGGCCACGCCGGTGCGCCTGGACCGGCCGTCGATGCCGCCCGGCAGCCACCCGCCCGCCTGGGACGACAACGCACGCTGACCGACCGGCCAAGCCCGGGCCCGCGTCAGGCCAGCCGCAACTGCAGCGTGAAGGTCGCGCCCTGGCCGGGCGCGCTGTCGACCAGGATGTCGCCGGCCATCGCCTGCGCCAGCATGCGGGCGATCGACAGGCCCAGGCCATGGCCCTCGATCCCGCTGTACTCGGCGCCCAGGCGGTTGAAGGGCTGGAACAGCGCCGCCTGCTGCGCCTCGCTCAGCCCCGGGCCGGTGTCCTGCACATGCACGCGCAGCAGGCCCGGCGCGCCGTCGGCCGTGGCCGGCAGCACCTCGCAGCGCAGGCGCACCCTGCCGCCGGTGCGGTTGTACTTGATGGCATTGCTCAGCAGGTTGATCAGCACCTGGCGCAGCCGGGTCGGGTCGGCCAGCACCGCCGGCAGCGGCGGTGCGTCGGCTGGCCGCGCCGGCAGCTCCACCACCACGCCGCAGGCCTGCGCCAGCGGGCTGCACAGCGCCACGCAGTCGGCCAGCAACGGGCCCGCCGCCACCGGCTGCAGGGTGGCCGGCGCCCCGGTGGTCTCGGCCTGGCTCAGGTCCAGCACCTGGTTGATCAGCGACAGCAGGTGGCGCCCCGCATTGAGCACATGGTTCAGCTTGTCGCGGCTGGCCGCCGGCACCTGCGGGTCCATCAGCACCAGCTCCGAAAAGCCGTTGATCGCGTTCAGCGGCGTGCGCAGCTCATGGCTGACGCGCGACAGGAACAGCGACTTGGCCTTGCTGGCCGCCTCCGCCGATTCCTTGGCCAGGCGCAGCGCCTCGGCCTGGCGCTGGTCGCTCACGTCGACGAAGGCGACGATCACCCGCTGCAGCACGCCGGGCGGGTCGAACTGCGGATAGCCGGTCACCATCACCCAGGTGTGCGGCACCGCCGGCTGGCCCGGCGCCTCGCTGACGATGCCGACCACCGCCGGCGGCAGGGCCCGGAGCGCGCGCAGCAGCCGGCGCACCGGGTAGTCGGCCGCCGGCAGGCGCCGGCCCTGGTCGTCGACGAAGTGCCAGGCGTTGTCCGCCGCGCGGCCTGCCATCTGCGCCGGACTCAGGCGCATCAGGTCGCAGGCGCGCGGGTTGAACAGCTCGATCGCACCATCGGGCCGGTGCGTCACCACCGCCACCGGCAGGTTCTCGATCAGCAGCCTGTAGTTCGATTCGCTGGCCAGCAACCGCGCCCGGGCGGCGCTGTCGGCCTGCACCATGCGGTTGAACTCGCGCGCAACGTCGGCGATCTCGCGCGGGCCGGACTCGGGTGCGCGGCAGCTGTCGTCACCGGCGGCCACGCCGCGTGCGGCGTCGGCCAGGCCGCGGATCGGCACCAGGATGCCGCGCCCCACCCGCCACGCGGCCACGGCCACGACCAGCAGCACCAGCGCCACCGCGACCAGCGCCTGATTGCGCGTCTGGCGGTAGCCGCTCAGCGTCTCGTCCAGCGGCAGGGAAGCCACCACCATCCAGCCCGTCTGCGCCACCGGCCGCAGCGCGAACAGCCGCGGCGGTCCGTCGAAGCCGACATCGACGAACTGGCGTGCCTCGGTGCTGGCCCCGCCCTGGCCGGGCTGGCCGGCACGCATCAGGTCGACCTGCTGCGCCACGCCGGCCACCGCCTGCTTGCCCACGCGTTCGGCCTGGTTCTGCGACTGCAGCACGACGCGGTTGTCGGCATCGATCACCGCGACCCGGGCCATGCTCGGGATGCGGGCAAAGACCCGCTGGTGCAGCTGGGCCAGATCCAGCGGCGAACTCAGAAGCCCGTCGACCGTGCCGCCGGGGCCGGTCACGGGTTGGCTCAGCCACACCGTCCAGACGCCGGGATCCAGCCCCAAGTGCACGCCGCTGACGTGAAAGCCGCCTGCCTGCAGCGCGGCGCGGAACCAGGGCGCCGCCGCGATCACGGCGGCGGCAGCGGGCTCGGGGCGGCTGGCACAGACCGTCTGGCCGTCACGCCGGCGCAGCGCCAGCCCGGCATGGGCCGTCTCCAGCAGGTGGAACTCCCGGAACAGCGGATCGCATTGCGCGGCATCGAAGGCACGCAGGCGCGGACGCTGCGCGGCGGCGGCCAGCAGCACCTGCGCGTCCTGCACCTGCCAGTGCAGCGCCGCGGCGGTGCCATTGGCCATCAGGTCGGCCTTCGCGAAGGCGTCGCGCATGGCCAGGTCACGCAGCTGCACCAGATACCAGACGGTGCCGGCCAAGGCCGGCAGCAGGCCGATGGCCAGCAGCAGCCACAGGCCGGCGCGCAACCCAGGCGTGCGGCGCGGCCGGGGGCGGGCAGTGGCGCTGGGGCTCGACGGGGCAGCTGCGGCATGCGCGGCAGCCGAGGCAGTTGCAGGCCGGGCTCGCGGCGGCGTGGCGGCCAGCGCCGTCTCCAGCGTCAGGCCGTCGGCCGGCCAGGCGGGCGCGGCACGGGAAACAGCCGGATCCGGTGTGTCGGTCATGCCATCGCACGGTCCCTGTTGAGCGCTGCCGACTGCTCCCTGCCATTGCAGCAGCGCGCCATGGCCGGGCCAGTATGGCAGAGCCACCTCCGCCGCAGGGCCGCAAACGTAGACTGCCGCCATGCGATGGCTCAAGACCTGGCTGGCCCGGCGCCGCGCCCCGCCCAGCGACCACCAGCAGGCGCAGGCCCTGATCGCCGCCATCGACCGCGGCGGCCTGCCGCTGAACCCGGCGCGGGTCAACCAGATCGCCCGC
>CALMIF010000427.1 GCA_937864045.1 uncultured Aquabacterium sp.
GGTGACGATCGGCTTCCAGGTCGGCGCGCTGATCCAGGTGCGCGACGGCCAGGACCTCGCCCCCGGCGAAGTGCTGGCGCGCATCCCGGTCGAAGGCCAGAAGACGCGCGACATCACCGGCGGTCTGCCGCGGGTGGCCGAGCTGTTCGAGGCGCGTTCGCCCAAGGATGTCGGCATCCTGGCCGAGCAGACCGGCACGGTGTCGTTCGGCAAGGAGACCAAGGGCAAGATCCGCCTGCAGATCACCGACCCGGACGGCCGCGTCCACGAAGAGCTGGTGCCGAAGGAGAAAAACATCCTGGTGCACGAAGGCCAGGTGGTGAACAAGGGCGAGCTGATCGTCGACGGCCCGGCCGATCCGCAGGACATCCTGCGCCTGCTGGGCATCGAGGAACTGGCGCGCTACATCGTCGACGAGGTGCAGGACGTCTACCGCCTGCAGGGCGTGAAGATCAACGACAAGCACATCGAGGTGATCGTTCGCCAGATGCTGCGCCGCGTGCAGATCACCAACGCCGGTGACTCGACCTACATCGTCGGCGAGCAGGTTGAGCGCTCGGAGCTGTTCGACACCAACGACCGCCTGCGCGGCGAAGGCAAGGTGCCCGCCACCTACGCCGACGTGCTGCTGGGCATCACCAAGGCCAGCCTGTCGACCGACTCGTTCATCTCGGCGGCGTCGTTCCAGGAAACCACCCGCGTGCTGACCGAAGCGGCCATCATGGGCAAGCGCGACGAGCTGCGTGGCCTGAAGGAGAACGTGATCGTCGGCCGCCTGATCCCCGCCGGCACCGGCATGGCCTACCACCAGGCCCGCAAGGTGAAGGAAGAGATGGACGAGACCGAGCGCCGCGCCATCGCCCTGCAGGAGGCCGAGGAACTGGCCGCCGTGCAGATGGCGGCGGTCGATGCCGGCGCCGAAAGCGGCGACGGCAATCCAGCCTGATGCGCCAGGCCGTTGCAGCCGCAGCGGCCCGTGCGATGTTCGTGAAGGCGGCCCTGCGGGCCGCCTTTTTCATGCCTGTGCGGCGGCCCAGGTTTCGGGCGTGCCGATGCGCAAGCCGTGCAGGCGCGCAGTCCGGGCCAGCTTGAGCACCGCACGGTCCCGGCTGAGCAACCAGCCCGCCGGCCAGCTCCAGGCCAGGTCGACGAACTTCTGGTCGTCGACGTCGCTGCAGCGGGGGGCGCGAATGGACTGTGGTGCGGGCGTGGGCACCCGGTGGCTGCAGGCGTGCAAGGCGGCCAGCACGCGGCTGACGTTGTCCTTGCGCGACATCGCGAAAGGCCGCTGCAGCACGTCGGCGAGTTCGGCCAGGGTTGCCGCCGTCACAAGTGCCTGCGCATGCCCCGTCTCCAGCGCCGCACGCAGGCCGGCAACTCGGAAGTCCTCGAAGAGCCAGAGATCCAGGACGACATTGGTGTCCAGCACGATCAACCTGTGCGGATGGGCTGGCGAAGGTGACATGGCAGTGAAGTGGACGGCCTGACTTGCCGCAAACAGGGCGCTCGACTATAATCGAGGGCTTTTCGGCAAATTGCATCGCCCGCATCGTTGGGTGAACCGCTGTTCGGACGACATCTGGCGTCGTGGCGCTCGCGCTTCAGCGAGGCCCGGCGCCGTTTGTGTTTTCCGCCTGCCGCGCCTGCGTGGGCGGTGTGCCGAAAGGGATGTCATTTCAAACGGGAACAAGTGACCTATGCCAACCATTAACCAGCTCGTGCGCCAAGGCCGTGAGGTCGAGGCGGTCAAGAGCAAGTCGCCTGCGATGCAGAACTGCCCGCAGCGCCGCGGGGTCTGCACCCGCGTCTACACCACCACGCCGAAGAAGCCGAACTCGGCGCTTCGCAAGGTCGCCAAGGTTCGCCTGACCAACGGGTTCGAGGTCATCTCGTACATCGGCGGTGAAGGCCACAACCTGCAGGAGCACAGCGTGGTGCTCGTGCGCGGCGGCCGGGTCAAGGATTTGCCGGGTGTGCGTTACCACATCGTGCGCGGCTCGCTGGACCTGCAGGGCGTCAAGGATCGCAAGCAGTCGCGGTCGAAGTACGGCGCGAAGCGCCCCAAGAAGGCCTGACCGGTCTTCTGACCGAAAGGCCTTTGCCGGTCTTTCAAGCGGTTGTCACCATCGGCTGCAAGGCTGGTGTTGTGATTTTTTGCGGCAGGCGCCCGAGCGCCGCCGAGTAAGCGGAAGGTCTGTTGCGTGACCTTCCCGGTGCGGGCGATCCAGCCATTTGCTGTCCCGGTCACCAGCTGAAGCAGACAAAGGAATTGACATGCCACGTCGTCGCGAAGTACCGAAGCGCGAGATCCTCCCTGACCCGAAGTTCGGGTCGGTCGACCTGTCCAAGTTCATGAACGTGATCATGGAGTCGGGCAAGAAGGCGGTTGCCGAGCGCATCATCTACGGCGCCCTCGAGCAGGTCGAGAAGAAGGCCGGCAAGGATCCGCTGGAGATCTTCATGATCGCCATCAACAACATCAAGCCGATGGTCGAGGTCAAGTCCCGCCGCGTCGGCGGTGCGAACTACCAAGTTCCCGTGGAAGTTCGCCCCGTACGCCGGATGGCCCTGGCCATGCGCTGGCTGAAGGAATCGGCCCGCAAGCGCGGCGAGAAGTCGATGGCGGCCCGCCTGGCCAATGAGCTGCTGGAGGCCAGCGAAGGCCGCGGCGGCGCGATGAAGAAGCGCGACGAAGTGCACCGCATGGCCGAAGCCAACAAGGCGTTCTCGCACTTCCGCTTCTAAGCCCCCACCAACGCCCTCGGCCGCCCCACCCGGGTTACTACTGACCCGAGGGCGGCCCCTGTATTTGGAGCAACACCATGGCCCGCAAGACCCCGATCGAGCGCTACCGCAACATTGGCATTTCCGCGCACATCGATGCCGGCAAGACCACCACGACCGAGCGCATCCTCTACTACACCGGCGTGAACCACAAGATCGGCGAGGTGCATGACGGCGCCGCGACGATGGACTGGATGGAGCAGGAGCAGGAGCGGGGCATCACGATCACCTCGGCGGCGACGACCTGCTTCTGGAAGGGGATGGACATGTCCTATCCCGAGCACCGCTTCAACATCATCGACACCCCCGGGCACGTCGACTTCACCATCGAGGTGGAGCGTTCGATGCGCGTGCTCGACGGTGCCTGCATGGTGTACTGCGCCGTGGGCGGCGTGCAGCCGCAGTCCGAGACCGTGTGGCGCCAGGCGAACAAGTACAAGGTGCCGCGCCTCGCGTTCGTCAACAAGATGGACCGCACGGGCGCGAACTTCTTCAAGGTCGTCGACCAGATGAAGACGCGCCTGAAGGCCAACCCCGTGCCCATCGTCGTGCCCATCGGTGCCGAGGAAGGCTTCAAGGGCGTGGTCGACCTGCTGAAGATGAAGGCCATCTTCTGGGACGAGGCGTCCCAGGGCATGAAGTTCAGCTACGAGGACATCCCTGCCGACCTGGTCGCCGAATGCGAGAAGTGGCGCGAGGGCATGGTGGAGGCCGCGGCCGAGGCCAGCGAAGAGCTGATGAACAAGTACCTGGAGACGGGTGAGCTGACCGAGGCCGAGATCAAGAGCGGCCTGCGCACGCGCACGATCGCCACCGAGATCCAGCCGATGCTGTGCGGCACCGCGTTCAAGAACAAGGGCGTGCAGCGCATGCTCGACGCCGTCATCGACTTCCTGCCGTCGCCGGTGGACATTCCGCCGGTCACCGGCACCGACGAGGATGAGCAGCAGGTCTCGCGCAAGGCCGACGACAGCGAAAAGTTCGCCGCACTGGCCTTCAAGCTGATGACCGACCCTTACGTCGGTCAGCTGACCTTCGTGCGTGTGTACTCGGGCGTGCTGAAGTCTGGCGACTCGGTCTTCAACCCGATCCGCGGCAAGAAGGAGCGCATCGGCCGGATCCTGCAGATGCACGCC
>CALMIF010000428.1 GCA_937864045.1 uncultured Aquabacterium sp.
ACGGTCTCCTCCTCGCCGGCCGCAGTGGACACCAGCACGGTCTCCTCCTCGCCGGAAGCGCCACGGGCAGCCAAGTAAAGCGCCTGCAGCTCGCCCGTCAGGCAGTGCAGCAGCGCGGACAGCTTGTCGTCCCGGTCGGTCGATTCGTCGTCGTCCGGCACCGGGGTATCCCCCAGCGGCAGCGCCCGGGCCATGTCGACCAGGGCAAGCATGCGGGTCGCACGCTCGCTGATCAACGGCGGCAGCTCGGCCGCGCCCTGCGGGGTGGTGGTGGTGGGATGCGAGGCGCGAACGGCCGCAGGGATGGGCGCCACAGCGCCGGGGAGTGCGTCAGCCATGAATGGCTCCTTCGGGACAGGTTGTCGAACCTGTCACCCGCACCGCCAAGTGAGGGTGGCAGGACGTGCAGGGTTGGCGGACCGGCCGAAGGAACCGGCAGGGGCTCGCACCCCTCCCTGCACGCCCCACCATAGAAGCGGGACGCACTGCGCAACAAAAAGCCGCGAACGGGTATCCGGCGCGGCTGCTGCGCCTTCGGAACGGGCCGCCAAGCCCGCGCCCCGGGGTTGCCGGGGCGGCGCCAGTGTATGGCAGGCCGGCGGGCGATGGCAACGCCGGTGCGTGCGCGGCAGCACTGATCGGCCGCCAGGTCATGCGCCCGCCTTGCTGGTGGCCACCAGCCACTGACGGACGGTGCCGGCATTCCAGCGCGTGCAGCGCGGGCCGTCGCGGTAGTCGGCCGGCGGGAACCGGCCCTCGCGCACCATCTGGCGCAGGCTTGACGGACAGCGGCCCGTCAGGGCAGACACGGCCTTGATGTCCAGTCGCCGCAGGTCGGCCAGGTCGCCACTGACGGCAGCCGGGGCGGTGGAAGCGGTCGAAGCGCGATCCTGCCCACCGGGCTTAGTGGCGCTAGGCGTCGCAAGTCGTAGCGTTGTGCTGTTCATGGCGCGGATGGTTCCGCGCCTGCGTTCCCATTTCCAGGGAGGAAATGGGAAAACCCGAAACCACCGATTCAGGCCGCCTGGAACTGCACCACCGTCGCCCCAGCGCGCAGCCGTTCCAGCCAGTCGGCCCAGGTCTGCATCATTTGCCGGCGCTGCGGCAGGTACTGCGCCCGGTCGTAGGCGCTGCCCAGCGGGCCGGCCTTGCCGTGGGCAAGCTGGGCCTCGATCCACTCGGGGTCAATGCCTGGCAGGTTCTCCACCATGGCCGTGCGCGCCATCGCCCGGAAGCCGTGGGCCGTCATCTCGTCCGCGCTGAAGCCCATGCGCCGCATGGCCGCATTCATGGTCACGTTGCTGATCGGCCGGTCTCGGCTGCGCTGGTTCGGGAAGCAGTACAGCCCGGCGCCGGTCAGCGGGTGCAGGGCGCGCAGCAGCTCCACCGCCTGGCGCGCCAGGGGCACCAGGTGCGGTTTGCCGCTGACCTTGCCTTGCTTGGTGCGCTTCATGTCGGCGCTGGGGATGGACCACAGGGCGCCGTCAAGGTCGACGTCGGCCCAGCGCATGGCCAGCACGTTGCCCGGTCGCTGGAAGGTCAGCGCCCCCAGCAGAAGCGCCGTGCGGGTGGCAGGGTGGCCACCGTAGTCATGGAAGGCGCGCAACAGCTCGCCGATCATGCGCGGGTCGGCCGTCGACGCGTAGTGCTGCGTCACCGGCGCAGCCAGGGCGCCGCGCAGGTCGGGCACGGGGTCGCGCTCGGCATGGCCGGTGGCGATGGCGTAGCGAAAGACCAGGCCACAGGTCTGTTTCACCCGGTGGGCGGTGTCCAGTGCGCCGCGGGCCTCGATGCGGCGCAGCAGATCCAGCAGCATCGGCGCGGTGACGCTGGCCACCGGAAGACGCCCGATGATGGGGAACACGTCGGCCTCCAGCTGAATGCGGCTGCGCTTGGCGTAGCCCGCGCTCACCTTCGGCTCATGCACCAGGCGCAGCCAGTCGCGGGCCACATGCTCGAAGCTGCCCACCGGCGGCAGGCCGGCGTCCTCCAGCTGCTGGGCATGGGCATCGGCGGCCAGCTCGGCCCGGTCAGCCTTGCGCACGGCTGCCGGGTCGACGCCGGCCGCCAGTTGGGCGCGCACTGCCTCGCGTCGGCGCCTGGCTTCGGCCAGGGTCACGTCGGGATAGGTGCCCAGGGAGAGCCGGTTCTCCTTGCCGGCGTGCCGGTACTTGATGCGCCACCAGCGGGCCCCGTTGGGGCGCAGCTCCAGGTAAAGACCCCCGCCGTCAGTCAACTTTCGGGGCTTGTCACCGGGCACGGCCTTGCGGATGGCCGCGTCGTTCAGCTTGTCGCTCGGCATGAGGGCACCTCGTGGGGGCAACTGTGGGGGCAACTTTCTGCCCCCATTTTGCAGTTGCCCCCAAAGTTGCCCCCAGGAGGGGGCAGCTTCAAGCGGCGCGACATGTCGCTAAGCATCGCTACCAGGGCAAGAAAAAAGCCCTAGAGCGTTGATTCTCTAGGGCTTTTTGTCGCTACTCGGCGCTACGTGGCGCCTGAACTGGTGGGCGGTGCAGGGTTCGAACCTGCGACCCCTGCCGTGTGAAGGCAGTGCTCTACCGCTGAGCTAACCGCCCGGGAATCTTGGCAACCTTGCGGTTCCTCGGCTTCGCCGGTTGTCGCCGGGGGTGATCAGCGACAAGCCCACGATTGTGCCACAGCTTTTGCGGATCGCCGCTTCAAGCTGCGCACTTGCTCACGCGGCCAGCGTGCGCCAGAGGGTCTTGCCGCCGCTGGCCTTGTCCAGTTCGGCCAGCACGGCGGCATGCGCCGCCTGTTCGTCCTCGCTCGGCAGCAGCACGGGGAGGTCGAAGGCCGTCAGGTCGACCTCGGCCACCGCCAGCGACTGGCCGGCACGTGGCTCGTCGCCGGCGTGGATCACCAGCGAGTCCTGGCCGCGGGTCAGGCGGATGTAGACCTCGGCCAGCAGGCCGGCGTCGAGCAGGGCGCCGTGGTGCGTGCGGTGGGTGTTGTCGACCTCCAGCCGCTTGCACAGCGCGTCCAGGCTGTTGGCCTTGCCGGGGAACATCTCGCGCGCCATCAGCAGGGTGTCGGTCACCTTGCCGGCGATGGTGTGGAAGGCCGGCTGGCCCACGCGCTTCAGTTCGGCGTTGAGGAAGCCCACGTCGAACGCCGCGTTGTGGATCACCACGTCGGCACCGCGCAGAAAGCCCACGATGTCGTCGGCCACCTCGGCGAACTTCGGCTTGTCGGCCAGGAATTCGTCGGTCAGGCCGTGGATGCGGATCGCGTCCTCACTGCCCTTGCGCTCGGGGTTCAGGTAGACGTGGCGGACCTCGCCGGTCAGCCGGCGGTTGACCATCTCGATCAGGCCGATCTCGACGATGCGGTCGCCACTCTCGGGGCTCAGGCCGGTGGTCTCGGTATCCAGAAAAATTTGTCGACTCATGGCACTCTCAGCGGAAGTTGGGGCCCTGGCGGCCGGCCCAGGCCCACAGCGCCGCACCGGCGGCGATCATCGGCACGCACAGCCACTGCCCCATGCTCAGGCCCAGGGCCAGCGGGCCGAGGAAGCTGTCAGGCTCGCGGAACCATTCGGCGATGAAGCGCAGCAGGCCGTAGCCGACCAGGAAGGCGCCAGACACCTGGCCGGTGGCGCGCGGGCGACGTGCATACAGCCACAGCAGCACGAACAGCAGCAGGCCTTCGCCGAGGAACTGGTAGATCTGCGAGGGGTGGCGCGCGATGTCGGTGCCCGACTGCGGAAACACCATCGCCCAGGGCAGGCTGGGGTCGGCCGCACGGCCCCACAGCTCGCCGTTGATGAAGTTGCCGATGCGCCCGCTGGCCAGGCCGGTGGGCACGCAGGGCGCGATCAGGTCGGTCACCTGCAGCCAGGGCCGGCCGCGGCTGCGGGCGTACAGCACCATCGCGATGATCACGCCCAGCATGCCGCCGTGGAAGGACATGCCGCCCTTCCACACCTGCAGGATCTCCAGCGGATTGGCCAGGTACTGGCCGGGCTTGTAGAACAGCGCATAGCCCACCCGGCCACCGATCACCACGCCGAGCACGCCCCAGAACAGCAGGTCCTCGACGTCACGCCGGCTCCAGCCGGCATTGGCGAATTGCGGCTGCTTCGCCCGCGCCGAGGCCAGCAGCATGAACAGGCCGAAGGCGACCAGGTAGGTCAGGCCATACCAGTGGATCTGCACCGGACCCAGGGCCAGGGCCACCGGGTTGAACTGGGGATGCACAAGCATCGTGGGGAAGTCCTTGCGGTCAGGCGCCAGGCGCGGGGGGCGCGGGCGCGGTGGCCGGCATTGTCGCCGCGGGCGCATTGGCGGCCGGCGCCTCGCCCTGCACATGCCCCCGCACATGCGCCACGAAGCGCTGCACCACCGGCGGCGGCGGCAGGCGCCACACCAGGCTGGTCTGGCAACTGAGCGCGGCGTCCGCCACCGCCCGGTAGACCACGCCCGGGCGCTGCAGCCGCGTCACCGACTCGGGCACCCAGGCCAGGCCCATGCCGGCGGACACCAGGTTGACGATGGTCTGCATCTGGATCGCCTCCTGGCCGATCAGCGGCGTGGCGCCATGCGTGCGGTAGGCCGCCAGCACCGCGTCGTACAGCGACGGCGCGATCTGGCGCGGAAAGATCACCAGCGGCTCGCCGGCCACATCGGCCAGGCGCAGCACCGGCCGCACCGCTGCAGCGTGGCTGGCCGGCAGCGCCATCACCAGCGGCTCGGTCAGCGCGGTGCTGGCGCCCAGGCCGGGCGGCACGGCGCCGGGCGCATGCAGCACGAAGCCGGCGTCGATCTCGTCGGCGTCGAAGGCGGCCAGTTGCACATCCAGCGTGGCCTCGCGCAGCTGCAGCGCCACGTCGGGATGGGCATCGCGGAAGCCGCGCAGCCACTCCGGCAGCGGGCCGTAGGCCACATTGCTGACGAAGGCCAGGCGCAGCGTGCCGGCCAGGCCCGCTGCGGCGGATTGCGCCACCTGCGGCAGGGCCTCGGCCGCGGCCAGCAGGCGGCGCACGGCCGGCAGCAGCGCGGCGCCGGCGGGGGTCAGCGCCACGCTGCGGCGGGTGCGGTGGAACAGCGGCACGCCGAGCTGGCGTTCCAGCCCCTGGATCGCCAGCGACAGCGGTGGCTGGGTCATGTGCAGGCGCGCGGCGGCACGGCCGAAGTGCAGTTCCTCGGCCAGCGCGATGAACTGGCGCCACTGCCGCAACTCGATCATTGATATGCCTGCCCCGCTGATTTCATCGCTACAAATATATTGGACGATGGGCAGCCGCGGCGCTTAACCTCGCGGCTCCAGCCGACCATCCGCTTGCAGGAGACACCATGAGCAGCAACCGCCGCAGCAAGAACATCACCGAGGGCGTGGCCCGTGCGCCCAACCGCAGCATGTACTACGCGATGGGCTACACCGAGGGCGACTTCGGCAAGCCGATGATCGGCGTGGCCAACGGCCACTCGACGATCACGCCCTGCAACAGCGGCCTGCAGCGCCTGGCCGACGCGGCGGTGATCGGCCTGAAGGAAGCCGGCGCCAATCCGCAGATCTTCGGCACACCGACCATCAGCGACGGCATGGCCATGGGCACCGAGGGCATGAAGTACAGCCTGGTCTCGCGCGAAGTCATTTCGGACTGCGTGGAAACCTGCGTGGGCGGCCAGTGGATGGACGGCGTGCTGGTCATCGGCGGCTGCGACAAGAACATGCCCGGCGGCATGATGGGCATGCTGCGCGCCAACGTGCCGGCGATCTACGTCTACGGCGGCACCATCCTTCCGGGCAAGTACAAGGGCCAGGACCTGAACATCGTCAGCGTGTTCGAGGCCGTGGGCCAGTTCAGCGCCGGCAACATGAGCGAGGAAGACTTCTGCCAGATCGAGCGCCGCGCCATCCCGGGCACCGGCAGCTGCGGCGGCATGTACACCGCCAACACGATGAGCTCGTCGTTCGAGGCGCTGGGCCTGAGCCTGCCCTACGCCAGCACGCAGGCCAACGTCGAGGACGAGATCGTCGCCACCACGCGCAAGGCCGCCGAGGTGCTGGTCGCCGCGGTCAAGGCGGATCTCAAGCCGCGCGACATCGTCACCAAGCAGGCGATCGAGAACGCGGTGGCGGTGATCATGGCCACCGGCGGCAGCACCAACGCCGTGCTGCACTTCCTGGCCATCGCCCATGCGGCGCAGGTCGACTGGACCATCGACGACTTCGAGCGCGTGCGCCGCAAGACGCCGGTGCTGTGCGACCTGAAGCCCAGCGGCCAGTACCTGGCGATCGACCTGCACCATGCCGGCGGCATTCCGCAGGTGATGCGCGAGCTGCTGGACCACGGCCTGCTGCACGGCGACTGCATGACCATCACCGGCAAGACCGTGGCGCAGAACCTGGCCGACGTGCCCAAGCTGGCCGCCGACAACAAGGTGATCCGCCAGGTGACGAACCCGCTGTACGCGGAAGGCCACCTGGCCATCCTGAAGGGCAACCTCAGCCCCGAGGGCTGCGTGGCCAAGATCACGGGTCTCAAGAACCCGGTGATCACCGGCCCGGCGCGGGTGTTCGACGACGAGCAGAGCGCGCTGGCCGCCATCATGGCCAAGCAGATCGTCGCCGGCGACGTGATGGTGCTGCGCTACCTGGGCCCCAAGGGCGGCCCGGGCATGCCGGAAATGCTGGCGCCCACCGGCGCGCTGATCGGCCAGGGCCTGGGCGAAAGCGTGGGTCTGATCACCGACGGCCGCTTCTCCGGCGGCACCTGGGGCATGGTGGTCGGCCACGTGGCGCCCGAGGCGGCCGAGGGCGGCAACATCGCGTTGATCCAGGAAGGCGACTCGATCACCATCGACGCCCACCAGCTGCTGCTGCAGCTCAACGTCGACGAGGCGGAACTGGCCCGGCGCCGCGCCGCCTGGGTGCGGCCCGCGCCGCGCTACACCCGCGGCGTGCTGGCGAAGTTCGCCCACAACGCCAGCAGCGCCAGCTCGGGCGCGGTGCTCGACAAGTTCTGATGGGCCCGGGCGCCCCGGCGGCGCCCGGTGTCAGTCCGGCGCCTTGGTCTTGTCCTGGCGCCGGCTGCCGCCGGCCGGCGGCGCCCGCAGGCCCAGCGATTCAAACTGCGCCTCGCGGCGCTGGGCGGCGCGTTTCGCCTCGCGCTCCATCGCCTGGCGCTGGGTGATGCCGGTGGCGTCGGCGATCACCCACCAGCCGGCCGCCAACGCAAACGGCGCCAGCACCACCCACCACGGCCACCCGGCCACGAAGCCCAGGCCCGCCAGCTTCAGCACGCTCAACCCCACGCCCAGCACCACCAGCCACATGTCGTCCGCTCCCTGCCCGGCCCGGCCGGCGTCGACATGACTGTCAACCGCCCTGGGCTAAGATCCATTGAAGCGACTGTAGACCAGCCATCCCGGCCACGGCCTCCCGAACAGGACACCAAGATGCACCCACTGACCACCGCCATCGCCGCCACCGTGCTGGGCACCCTGCTCGCCGCGCCGGCCCTGGCCAATGCCGACCTGGCGCAGAAGAAGAGCTGCATGTCCTGCCACGCCACCGACAAGAAGCTGGTCGGCCCGGCCTACAAGGAAGTCGCGGCCAAGTACGCGGGCCAGAAGGACGCCGTGGCCCAGCTGGCCGAGCGCATCCAGAAGGGCAGCGTGCCCGGCAAGGGCAACTGGGGCGCAATCCCCATGCCGGCCAACCCGCAGGTCAACGCCGACGAGGCCAAGCAGCTCGCCACCTGGGTGCTGTCGGTCAAGTGAGGGCGCTGGCCCGGGGCTGAGGTTCCGGGTCGGGCGCATCACCCCCCGACGGTGCCCCACAGCAGGTGGCCGTCGTGCAGGCGGCGCACCAGGTCGTCGCTGCGGCTGGCGCCGGTGCGCTGCAGCACGCTGGCCAGGTGCGAGCGCACCGTCGACACCCGCGTGCCACCGGCCGCGGCCATTTCGTCCACGGTGCGGCCCTGGGCCAGGCCGGCGGCCACGCGGGCCTGGGCCGGCGTCAGGTCCAGCAGGCTGGACAGCGCGTAGGGGTCGAAGCTCGGCACCTGCTGCGGGTCGAACAGCGTGGCCAGCAGCATGGGCTGGGCACCGAAGGCACCCGCGCTCAGCTCGGGCTGGAGCACCTGCAGGTGCAGCCACAGCGGCAACGCATCGCCCGGCAGGTGCCGGCGCAGCACCCGCACGCTGCCATGCGGCTGGCTGCGCAACAGGTGCACCGCCGCCACCAAGTCCCGTTCCAGGCTGCCGGTGGCCCCCACCAAGTGCGGGCCACGCCGGGCCAGCAGCCGCCCGGCCGCCGTCTCGGCCTGGGCGGCGGCATTGGCGTCGTGCACGAAGCGGTCGCCGTCCATCAGCCACATCGGCTGCGCAAAACCGTGCAGCAGCTGGTGGCCGGCCAGCACCTGGGCGCGGGTGCGGCGCAGGTGCTCGTAGCTGCGCAGCGCGTCTTCCAGGTGCGTGCCCAGGCGCTCGGCCTCGGCGCGCTCGCCGGGGTTCAGCGGGCCACGCGCGGGCGACAGCTCCAGCGCAAACAGGCAGGCCTGGTCCGGCGCGGGTGACATCGTGCGGCCGGCCACGTAGCGGCAGCCGTAGGCGGCCAGGAAGTGCTGGTAGAACGCATCGCCAGCCACGAAGGCCGGGTCGAAGTGCTCGTGGTCGTGCAGCCAGCCACCATGCGGCACCACCCGCCCCTCCAGCAACTTCGTGCGCCGCGGGTCTTCGCGGTGGTACTGGCGCACATACTGCAACACGCTGTCCTGCTGGCTCTGCGGGCCGCCGCCGTCCAGCGCCAGCAGCCGCTGGTCCGCCAAGTCGAATCGGTGCACCACCGCCAGGCTGGCATCGAAGTGCCGCGCCACCGCGTCCATGGCGGCGGACCAGACGCCCTCGCCGGTCGCCGCCGCCCACACGCTGCGCACCAGCGCATCCACGCTCGCTTCACGCATCCCCTGCTCCTCCAGCGTCCCCGCCACGCCACATCCAGCCACTCTGCACCAGCAGACGCACCGCATCCAGCTTGCGCTCGACGCCCAGCTTGGCCGTCACCGCGTCGAGATGGCTGCGGATGGTGCTGGGCGCGACGTCCAGCATCGCGGCAATCTGCCGCACCGTCGCGCCCTGCGCGAGGCACTGCGCCACACGTGACTCGGCCGGCGTGAAGCCGTAGACGGTGCCGAGCACCTCGACCTGATCCGGCGGCGCGGGCGGCGCCGCTTCAGCGTGCGTCGGGTCGAACAACACCACCAGCAACACCGGCGCGGCGCCCGCCGCCTGGGGCCCGGCGAAAGCGGGCGGGGCGTCCATCCGCCGCACCAGCCAATGCGCACGCGACGGTGGCGCGGCGACGCCCTCCGGCCCGGCCGCCTCCACCGGCACCAGCAGGCGCCGCCGGGTCAACGCCGCCAGCGCGCGATGGATGGCCTGTTCCAGCGCCTGCCGGTGGCCGGGGTGGCGCGGAAGCAGTCGCGTGGCGTCATCCAGCAGCCATGGACCGACCGCACGTTCCACCCGAGCCGGGCCGTTCTCCCAGTCGATCCGGCCGTCGGCCTGCAGCAGCCAGGCCGGCTGGGGCAGGCGCTCGAGCAGCACGCGGCCCAGCGCCGCACGCGGCGGCAGCTGGCGCAGGCGCCGGGCCGCACGCAGCGCGTCACCCAGGTGCGGCGCCAGCCGGGCGAGCCAGGCGCGGGTGGCGGCGTCGGGCGGGCCGTCGGCAGCCCAGGTGATCTGAACCGCAGCCGCAGCACCGGCGGACGGCAGGCCGATGCACAGGCAGTGCGGCGCTGTCGCCGGCACGGCCGCGCCCGCGATCACCTGCAGGTCGGCAGCGCCCAGGGCGTCGCGCAGCGCGGCCAGTTCCGCCTCCCAGCCGGCTTCGCAGGTGGCGGCACAGTACAGGCCACGCACGGTGGCATCCAGGTCGGGGAGAGGCATGGGCTGGACACGCTGGGCAAGGGCCGATGGCCCGGACGCCGGCGACTTGTGGGACCTGGAATCCGCCGCCGGCGCTGGTCTGGACCAAATTTTGCCGATGTGGACGGCCCGCAACACCCGCTTCAACCCGAGAAAAGGGGCATTGCGCCGCTGGTGGACGCCCTTCGTCCCCCGGCTTCAGAGAGAAATCCGAAAAAGTGAGGAGGTCAGCGGAAATGGCGGCGAGAACGATCTCAGCCTCTGTCCCGCTTGTGCCGTTTGGCACGTTGGTCCTCACCACCCGCCCTGCCCTGGAGATTTTGCATGCGCCGATTCCGCCCCTCCCTGATCCACGGCCTGCCCCTGCTGGCCGCGCTGGCCGCCACCCCGGCCGCCGCCGTGCAGGTGGCGGCGCAGGTGGTCGACTGGACCAGCGCCAGCGTCGGCACGGTGGCTGGCGTCAATGTCAGCTTCACCGGTGGCACGCGCACGCTGGGGACGGGCGCCAGCTGGTTGAGCCGGTTGTTCAACTCGGTGAACTCCTACGGCCTGTTCAGCACCGCCGAGGGCAGTGTGCCGCTGCCGCCGCCGGTACCGGAGCCCGGCACCTGGGCACTGCTGCTCGGCGGCGTCGCGGCACTGGCGGCACTCGCGCAGCGTCGGCAGACCCGCTGATCCGTCCGCAGAAGCAGCAAGGGCGCCGTTCTGCACCGGCGCCCTTGTTCATGGCAGGGGCGGACAGGCGCCCGCCCGCCCCGGTCAGAGGTTCTCGCCCAGCTGGTCCAGGATCGCCGGGTTCTCCAGCGTGCTGATGTCCTGGGTGATGGCCTCGCCCTTGGCCAGGCTGCGCAGCAGGCGGCGCATGATCTTGCCGCTGCGGGTCTTGGGCAGGTTGTCGCCGAA
>CALMIF010000429.1 GCA_937864045.1 uncultured Aquabacterium sp.
CGCTGCCGGTGGGCCGGCTGGCCAGCCATCCGCTGGTGGCGGTGGGGCCGCAGACGCCGGTGTTCGAGGCCCTGGCGCTGATGATCCGCCACCGCGTGCAGCGCCTGGTGGTGCTGAAGGCGGCGCCCGACGGCCGCCTGCCGGCCCAGCCCGGCGAGGCCGACGTCGCCGGTGTGCTGGAGCAGCCGGACCTGCTGAGCTTCCTGTCCAACCACAGCTACCTGGTGACGCGGCAGATCGTCGAGGCCGCCGACCTGGACGCGCTGGCGCCGGCCGCCGCGCAGATCAACCGCGTCATCGCCCTGCTGCATGCCGGCGGCACCCGCATGGGCCTGATCGCGCGCCTGGTGCAGGCGCTGAACGCGCAGCTGTTCGAGCGGGCCTGGCAGCTGGTGGCGCCGCCGGATCTGGTGGCCAACAGCTGCCTGTTCGTGATGGGCAGCGAGGGCCGCGGCGAACAGCTGCTGAAGACCGACCAGGACAACGCCCTGGTGCTGCGTGACGGCTGGGCGCCGCCAGCCGATCTGGACGCCATCTGCCAGCGCTTCAGCGACGCGCTGGCGCGCTTCGGCTACCCGCCGTGCCCGGGCCGCATCATGCTGAGCAACCCCGAGTGGCGGCATGCGGTGGCCGACTTCCGCCTGCGCGCCCGGCGCTGGCTGCTGATGCCCACGGCCGACAGCCTGATGGCGCTGGCGATCTTCCTGGATGCCCATGCGGTGTGCGGCGACGCCACGCTGCTGGACCAGGTGCGCGACGCGGTGTGGGACCTGGTCGACGACAACGACGCGCTGCTGGCGCGCTTTGCCGCCGTGGTCAACGCGTTCGAGGGCGCCGCCGACGCCGCCCAGCCAGGCTGGTGGAACCGCATCCTGCATCCGTTGCAACCCGGCCAGGCTGCGGATGCCGCGCTGGACCTGAAGAAGGCCGGTGTCTTTCCCCTGGTGCACGGCGTGCGGGCGCTGGCCCTGGCGGCGCGGGTGCAGGCCACCGGCACCGCCGAGCGCGTGGCTGCCCTGGTGGCGGCCGGGCGCCTGCCGGCGGCCATGGGCCAGGAGCTGGTCGATGCGCTGCATGTCTTCATGCGCCTGAAGCTCGACGCCGGCCTGGCGTCCCAGGCGGCGGGCGGCAGCGGCGACGCGGTCGATGCCAGCCGGCTGGGCACGCTGGACCGCGACCTGCTGCGCGACGCGCTGGCGGTGGTCAAGCGCTTCAAGGGCCTGCTGCGCCAGCGCTTTCACCTGGACGCGGTGTAGCAGCGGCCTTGTGCCGGCCCTGTGGCCGACCCTGTCACGGCACTGTCGTCAAACCTTCATAGACTGGTTTGATGCTTCCATCGCCAGTCCCGCCGGCCAGGCTGCCGGCACTGCTCAACCGCGAGCGGGCCATCCTTGCCTTCAATCGACGCGTGCTGGCCCAGGCCCGCCGTGCCGACGTGCCGCTGCTGGAGCGGCTGCGCTACATCACCATCGTCTCGTCGAACATGGACGAGTTCTTCGAGGTGCGCTTCGCCGACGCCATCGACGCGATGCGGGCGGCCATGAACGGCGCCGACGCGGGCGCCGACCCGCAGCGCGACGACCTGCGGGCCGTGGCCGCCGAGGCCCATGCGCTGATCGACGAGAAGTACGGCGTGTTCAACGACGAGGTGATGCCGGCGCTGCAGCAGCACGGCATCGTCATCATCAACCACGCCGAGCGCACGCCTGCGCAGCGCGCCTGGGTCGAGCGCTTCTTCCAGCGCGAGGTGCAGCCCCTGCTGCTGCCGGTGGGGCTGGACCCGGCGCACCCCTTCCCGCTGGTGGCCAACAAGAGCCTGAACTTCATCGTCAAGCTCGGCGGCCAGGACGCCTTCGGCCGCGAGAACTCGATCGCCATCGTCAAGGTGCCGCGGGCGCTGCCGCGGGTGATCCGGCTGCCGGCCGAGGTGTGCGCAGCCGGCACCCAGGGCTTCGTGCTGCTGACCAGCGTGATCCGCGCCCATCTGCAGGACCTGTTCGGCGGCCGGCCGGTGGAGAGCTTCTCGCAGTTCCGCGTCACCCGCGACTCGGACCTGGAAGTCGACGAGGTGGACGTGGCCAACCTGCGCCAGGCCCTGCGCAGCGGGCTGACCACGCGCCACTTCGGCGAGGCCATCCGCCTGGAGGTGGTGGCCAGCTGCCCCGAGCCGCTGTGGCGCTTCCTGCTGCAGCAGTTCGACCTGCCGCTGGCCGCGCTGTACCTGGTCAACGGCCCGGTCAACCTGGTGCGCATGAACCAGCTCATCGACCAGGCCGACGCCCCGGCGCTGCGCTTCGCCCCGCTGGCGCCCAGCTGGCCCGAGGCCGACCTGCCGCGCGGCAGCAACGTGTTCGCCCGCCTGCAGCGCGGCGACCTGCTGCTGCACCACCCGTTCCAGAGCTTCGACGTGGTGGTCGAGTTCCTGCGCCAGGCGGTGCACGACCCGGACGTGCTGGCCATCAAGCAGACCATCTACCGCACCGGCAGCCGCTCGGTGCTGATGGAGCTGCTGATCGAGGCCGCCCGCCGCGGCAAGGACGTGTGCGTGGTGGTCGAGCTGAAGGCCCGCTTCGACGAGGAAGCCAACATCAACTGGGCCGAGCGCCTGGAGGCGGTGGGCGCCCAGGTGGTCTACGGCATCGTCGGCTTCAAGACGCACGCCAAGCTGCTGCTGGTGACGCGGCGCGAGAAGACCGCGCGCGGCCAGCCGCTGCTGCGCCGCTATGCCCACCTGTCGACCGGCAACTACAACCCCAACACGGCGCGCCTGTACACCGACGTGGGCATGCTCACCGCCGACGCCCAGCTCACCGCCGACGCGGACGCGGTGTTCCACCAGCTGGCCAGCCTGACCAAGGTGCGCAACCCGCGCCACCTGCTGACCGCGCCGTTTGCGCTGCACCGCCGGCTGATGGCCCACATCGAGCAGGTGACCGAGGCCGCCCGCACCGGCCGCCCGGCGCGCATCGCCGCCAAGTTCAATGCCCTGACCGAGCCGGCGATGATCGCCGCCCTGGTGCGCGCGGCGCAGGCCGGGGCGCAGGTCGACCTGGTGATCCGCGGCGCCTGCATGCTGCCGCCGGGGTTGCCGGGCTTCACCGACCGCATCCGCGTGCGCTCGGTGGTGGGGCGCTTTCTGGAGCACACGCGGGTGCTGTACTTCCGCTGGGGTGAAACCGATGACGACGAGGCGCTGTACCTGTCCTCGGCCGACTGGATGGGGCGCAACATGTTCCGCCGCATCGAGGTGGCCTGGCCGGTGCGCGACGCGGTGTTGCGCCAGCGCGTGATCGACGAATGCCTGGTGCCCTACCTGCACGACGGCTGCGACGCCTGGGAACAGGCGGCCGACGGCAGCTACCAGCGCCCGCGCCACGACGGCGCCAGCGCCCAGGCCGCGCTGGCGGCGCGCTACATGGCCGCCGTCACCGGCAACGCGGCCTGAAGGGGCGGGCGATGGACCTGATCCTGTGGCGCCACGCCGAGGCCCGCGAGCTGCCGGAGGATGCGCCCTTCGACGCGGCCGCCGACCTGGCGCGCGCGCTGACCCCGCGCGGCGAGAAGCAGGCCAAGCGCATGGCCGAGTGGCTGAACCGCTTCCTGCCCGAGAGCACGCGGGTGCTGGCCAGCCCGGCGCTGCGCACCCGCCAGACCGCCGATGCGCTGGAGCGCAAGTACCGCACCGTCGACGCGCTGGCGCCGGGTGTCAGCCATGCCCAGGCGCTGGCGGTGGCGCGCTGGCCGGACAGCCGCGAGCCGGTGCTGCTGGTGGGCCACCAGCCCACGCTGGGCCAGCTGGCAGCCTACCTGATGGGCGGCCCGCAGACGCTGGGCGGTGCGCCCTGGGCGGTGCGAAAGGGCGCCGTGTGGTGGCTGCGCCAGCGTGACCGCGCCGGCGTGCCCGAGGTGGTGCTGGTGTCGGTGCGCACGCCCGACCGGCTCTGACCCTGGTCAATGCCGCGGCGGCGTGGCGGCCGCGGCGGGGAGGCGACGCCAAGGCGCGACGGATCCGGCCTGGTCGGCGTTGCGGAGGCGACGACAGGTGCGCCAGAGGTGGATGCCGCGCGAACGTCGCCGGGGTGCGCTGCTTGATCAAGGTCATGCTGCTCGCGCCGCTGGCGGCTAGGCTCGCGCCGACCCGTCAGCAGGCCGTGGCCGGACGCCGCAGCAAGAACCGCCGAGATGGGTCCGCCTCCCAGCCCGCAGCACCCCACCAAGCCCCTGGTCGGGCAGATGCCCTCGCGATGAGCCGCGACGGCCAGGCACCCCGAGGCGCGGTGCCGCTGCCGCTGGCCTGCGATCTGAAGCGGCTCGTCTGGCTGGCCCTGCTGCCGCTGGCCGGGGTGATGGGCGCCGACAGCATCCGCCGCGTGCAGGCCGCCGAGGACCGTCTGGTGCACCAGGCTGCCGA